>JAFRUN010000050.1 GCA_017438865.1 Clostridia bacterium | reverse complement strand
GCCTGCATCCGCGGTCAGATCTTCAAGGTAAAGCACCTTGTCAAGGTCGAAGAAGTCGAAGAAGCATAAGAGGAGGGTCAACGTATGAAGATCCATGAATTGAGACCGGCAGAAGGCGCCAAGCAGAGCCCCAAGCGTGTGGGCCGCGGCACGGGTTCCGGTATCGGCAAAACCTCCGCAAAAGGTCACAAGGGCCAGAAAGCCCGCAGCGGCGCAAAGAAGAACGGATTTGAAGGCGGTCAGATGCCTCTGGCGCGCCGTCTCCCGAAGCGCGGCTTCTACAACCACTTTGCGAAGGAATACACCATCATCAACATTTCCGACCTGAATGGGTTGGAGAACGGCACCGAGGTTACCGGCGAGCTCCTTAAGGAACTCGGCATCATCGGCAAGCTCGAAAAGGACGGCCTGAAGGTTCTGGGCAACGGCGAGCTGACAAAGTCGCTCACCGTCAAGGCTGCGAAGTTCTCGAAATCCGCGGAGGAAGCGATCAGGAACGCAGGCGGAAACGTTGAGGTGATCTGATGTTCAGCACATTCATCAACGCATTCAAGATCAAAGACCTGAGAAAGAAGATCCTCTATACGATCCTTCTGATCGTGGTCTACCGCCTCGGCAGCGCGATCCCGATCCCGGGCGTGAACCTGGTCGGCTGGCAGCATGCGACCGATCAGCTGAGAGCGATGTCCGACTTCATGACTATGATGTCCGGTACGGCGTTCTCGCAGTTCACGATCTTTGCAATGGGCATCTCGCCGTACATCACGGCGTCCATTATTCTGCAGCTCCTCACCATTGCGATCCCCGCTCTCGAGCGGATGAGCAAGGAGGAGGACGGCCGTCAGAAGATCGAGCGCATCACCCGCTATGCGGGCGTCGGTCTCGCGGTCGTGCAGGCGATCGGTATCGTAATGTCGTATAACGGCGTTCTGTCCGACGGCAGCTATATCGTTTCCAACGAAGGCGGGCTGTTCGGTCTGCGGCTGGCGATCATCGCGATCTGCGCTGCGGCAGGTACCGCATTCCTGATGTGGCTCGGCGAGCGCATCACGGAGAAGGGAATCGGCAACGGTATTTCCATGCTGATCTTCGCTTCCATCGTGTCCCGCGTGCCCGACTTCTTCAAGGAGCGCATCGAGGCGATCAAAGCCGGATACGACAATGTCTGGACCTGGGTGATCCTCGTGCTGACCATTGCGGTCATCATCGCGCTCATCGCATTTGTCGTTTTCATCGACAAGGCGGTCCGTAAGATCCCGGTGCAGTACGCAAAGCGCGTCGTCGGACGCAAGATGTACGGCGGTCAGAACACGCATCTGCCGATGAAGGCGAATGCGAACGGCGTTCTGCCCCTGATCTTCGCCATGACGATCATGCAGTTCCCCGAGATGATCATGCAGTTCTTCGGGAACGGCGGCGGCTTCAAGAACTTCTGGTATCGCTGGATGATCTCCGCCCCGAGAGTGTGGGACGGCACGGCGTATCAGGGAACCAGCGTTCTCAAAACGGCGGGTATCACGTACAGCGGCATCCAGTATGCGCCGTTTGTGTACTATCTGGTATACTTCCTGCTGATCATCGCATTCGGTTATTTCTACACCTCGATCACGTTCAACCCGGCCGAGATGTCGAAAAACCTCCAGCAGAACGGCGGCTTCATCCCCGGCATTCGTCCGGGCAAGCCGACGGGCGAGTATCTCGGTAAGATCTCGAACCGCCTCACGCTGTTCGGATCCCTGTTCCTCGCAGTCATCGCGATCGTACCGACGATCATTCTGAACGTCATGGGCGTCACCAATATGTTCGGCGCCACCTCCGTTCTGATCATGGTCAGCGTCGCGCTGGAAACCACGGAACAACTCGAATCCCAGATGCTGATGCGTCACTACAAGGGATTCCTGAACTAACCGGTATGAAACTGATCTTCTTGGGCCCGCCGGGCGCGGGCAAAGGCACGCAGGCAGAGCGCATTGCGGAGCGATTCCAGATCGCACATCTCTCGACGGGCGATATGCTGAGAGCGGAGATCCGCAATGCCACTCCGCTGGGCGCGGCGGCAAAAGCATACATCGACCGCGGCGAGCTTGTTCCGGACAGCGTCATCATCGACATGGTCCGCGAGCGCATCGCGCGGGACGATTGCAAAAACGGTTTCCTTTTAGACGGTTTTCCGAGAACGGTCGTGCAGGCGGAAGCGCTTAACACGATCACCGATATCGACCATGCAGTCAATATCGACGTTCCGAGCGAACGGCTGGTCGCACGCATCTCCGGGCGCAGAATGTGTCCCGACTGCGGCGCTGCATACCATGTTTCCATGTATGCGGAACCGACCTGCAGGAAGTGCGGCGGAAAACTGTATCAGCGCGACGACGACCGCGAAGAAACGGTCATGAATCGCCTGAAGGTCTATACGGAAAAAACGGCGCCCCTGATCGCCTTCTACGAGGCGGCGGGAAAGCTGATCACGGTGGACGGCGATGCAGAAGTCGACGCCGTGACGGAGAGCATTTTGAAAGGGCTCGGCGCATGATTACGATCAAATCTGCGCAGGACATCGAACGAATGCGTGCGGCGGGCAAGGTCGTGGAGGATACCCTGAAGCTCCTTGAGCGGAGCGTAAGAGCGGGCATCACCACGGCGGAGCTTGACCGGATCGCGGATGAGTTCATCCGGAGCCGGGGCGCGTATCCGACCTTTCTGCATTACAACGGGTATCCGAAGAGCGTATGCATCTCGGTCAACGAGGAGGTCGTTCACGGGATCCCCGGAAAGCGGAAGCTCAGGGACGGCGACATCGTCAGCTGTGACGTCGGCGCCACGCTGAACGGATTTGTCGGAGACGCGGCAAGGACGTTCCTCATCGGGAACGTACCGGAGGAAACGCAGACGCTCGTTCGCGTCACGCGGGAATGCTTCTTTGAAGGATTGAAGTTCTGCCGTGTGGGATACCGGATCTCGGATATCTCGAAGGCGATCCAGAAGCATGCGGAATCGCACGGTTACGGTGTGGTCCGCGAGCTGGTCGGACACGGCGTGGGACGGGTGCTCCACGAGGATCCCGAGGTCCCGAACTTCTATTCGCCGAGAGCGCGGCAGCGTCTCGAAGCGGGCATGACCATTGCGATCGAACCGATGATCAATCTCGGTACCGCAAAGGTCTGGCAGCTCGACGACGGCTGGACGGTCACGACACAGGACGGGAAACCGTCGGCGCACTACGAAAACTCCGTGGCGATCACCGACGGCGATCCGATCCTCCTGACCTGTTCGGAGGCGTTCGAATGAAAAACGGACCGCTTTCCGAGGGAGAGATCGTCCTCTCGCGCGCAGGGCGGGATCGCGGACGCGCATTCGTGATCCTCAAGTTGATCGATGAGGAATATGTACTTCTCGTCGACGGCCGGCTTCGGACGCTGGAGCGTCCCAAGAAAAAGAAGCGCAGGCACCTTTTGAAGACTTCCGAAACGCGGATGGAGCTTTCGGGGCATCTGCTGGATGCGGATTTCCGGAAGTTCCTCGCCGCACAGGGGTTCCGAAACGACCGTAAAGAGTAAGGAGGGATACCGTTGTCGAAACAGGATGTCATTGAAGTGGAAGGCGTCGTGACCGAAGCGTATCCGAACGCAATGTTCGAGGTCAAGCTTCCGAACGATCACAAGATCCTCGCGACCATCTCGGGCAAGCTGCGTATGAACTACATTCGCATCCTTCCCGGAGACAAGGTCACCGTCGAGCTTTCGATGTATGATTTGACGCGCGGCCGCATCACATGGCGCGCAAAGAACTGAGAAGTCAGGAAAAGATTTATTAAGGAGAAAAGCTATGAAAGTCAGACCGTCTGTGAAACCCATTTGCGAAAAGTGCAAGATCATCAAGCGCAAGGGCCGCGTCATGATCATTTGCGAGAATCCGAAGCACAAGCAGAAGCAGGGCTAATGCCACAGGGAATAAACTTGCGGGGCGGCTGGCACGAAAGTGCAACCCGCGAGCCAATATAGATTCAATTTTTGAAATTATTTACGGAGGTAGAGAAACGATATGGCACGTATTGCTGGCGTAGACCTTCCGAGAGATAAGCGAGTCGAGATCGGCTTGACCTATATCTACGGGATCGGTCAGACAACCGCTTCCAGGATCCTTGCAGAGACCGGCATTGATCCGGACACCCGCGTTCGCGATCTGGAAGAGAACGATGTCAACAAGATCAGAGATTATATCGACCACAACCTGAAGGTTGAGGGCGATTTGAGACGCGAAACCTCGATGAACATCAAGCGGCTGGTGGAGATCGGCTGCTATCGCGGGGTTCGTCACCGCAAGGGCCTGCCCGTTCGCGGACAGTCCACGAAGCAGAACGCTCGTACCCGCAAGGGCCCGAAACGCACGCAGGGCGGCAAGAAGAAGTAAGGAGGAGCTGAAAAATGGCAGGTAAAGCGAAAGTCAAGAAAGCAGTTACGCGCAAACGCCGCGAGAAGAAGAACATCGAGCGCGGTGCCGCGCACATTCGCTCCTCTTTCAACAACACCCTTGTGACCATCACCGACACGCAGGGCAACGCGATTTCGTGGTCCAGCGCAGGTTCCCACGGTTTCCGCGGATCCCGCAAGTCCACGCCGTTTGCCGCGCAGGTCGCATCCGAAGCGGCGGCAGTCGCCGCGATGGAGCACGGTCTCAAGACGGTTGAAGTTTATGTAAAGGGCCCCGGCTCCGGCCGCGAGTCCGCGATCCGCGCGCTCCAGTCCGCAGGTCTGCAGATCGTCTCCATCAAGGACGTGACGCCGATCCCGCATAACGGCTGCCGTCCGCCGAAGCGCAGAAGAGTGTAAGGGAGGAAGAAACATGGCAAGATATACAGGTTCTGTTTGCAGACAGTGCCGCAGAGAAGGCACCAAGCTGTTTCTGAAGGGCGACAAGTGCTACACCGAAAAGTGCCCGATGACGAAGCGCCATACCCCTCCGGGAGTACACGGACAGGGCAGAAAGAAGCAGTCCGAGTACGGTCTGCAGCTTCGTGAGAAGCAGAAGGTCCGCCGCGCGTACGGCATCCTCGAGTCCCAGTTCCGCAAGTACTACGACATGGCGTCCAACATGAAGGGCGTCACCGGTGAGAACATGCTGTCTCTCATCGAGCGTCGTCTCGATAACGTCGCGTACCGCCTGAACTTCGGCGAATCCCGTCCGATGGCGCGTCAGGTCGTCACCCACGGTCACGTTTATGTGAACGGCAAGAAGGTCGACATCGCGTCCTACCAGGTCAAGGTCGGCGACGAGATCACGATCCGCGAGAAGAGCCGCGAGATCCCGTTCTTCAAGACGCTCCGCGAGGAAGGCGCAAAGCGCACCATTCCGCAGTGGCTTGAGCTGGATGCGGAAAACCTGAAGGGCCGCGTCGTTGCGCTGCCGAAGCGTGAGGACATCGACCTGACGATCGAAGAACACAACATCGTCGAGTTCTACTCGAGATAAGCCGGTTCGGCGAACCGTAACGACATCACCGAAGGAGGGTACATACATGATAGAAATGGATAAGCCCAAACTCGAATGCGTGGTCAGCACCGCAAACTACGGCAAGTTCGTCGTAGAGCCGCTGGAGCGCGGATTCGGCACGACTCTGGGCAACTCGATGCGTCGAGTTTTACTGAGCAGTCTTCCCGGTGTTGCTGCATCGTCCATTCGGATCGACGGTGTTCTGCATGAGTTTTCCACGATCGAGGGCGTCAAGGAAGACGTCACCGAAATCATCCTGAATCTCAAGCAGCTCATCTGCAAGCTGCATTCCGAGGAACCGAAGAAGGTCGTCATCGATGCGATCGGTCCCTGCGAGGTCAAGGCGGGCGACATCCTTCCGGATGCCGAGGTCGAGATCATCAATCCGGATCTGCACCTTGCGACGATCGATGCGAACGGTCGTCTCCACATGGAGATCGTGTTGAGACACGGCAGAGGATACGTGGTATCCGACCGCAACAAGCGGCCCGACATGCCGATCGGCGAGATCGCGATCGACTCCATCTTCACCCCGATCACAAAAGTCAACTTCACGGTTGAAAACACGCGCGTCGGCCAGATCACGGACTTTGACAAGCTCACGCTTGAGCTCTGGACGGACGGCAGCATTCAGCCCGAAGAGGCGGCTTCTCTCGCGGCGAAGATTTTGACCGAGCACCTGCTTCTGTTCATCAATCTGACGGATCATGTGCAGGACGTCGAGATCCTGAAGGAGAAGGACGACAAGAAGAAGGAAAAGATCCTTGAGATGAACATCGAAGATCTCGACCTCTCGGTCCGCTCCTACAACTGCCTCAAGCGCGCGGGCATCAACACGGTCGAAGAACTCGTGCAGCGCGACGAGGACGAGATGATGAAGGTTCGGAACCTCGGACGGAAATCTCTCGAGGAAGTACAGCAAAAATTGGCGCAGCTGGGACTTTCCCTGCGCACGAACGAAGATTAAGGAGGAAGCACAATGGCAAACCGTAAATTGGGGAAACCCTCTGATCAGCGTGTTGCATTGCTCAGAAATCAGACCACGGCGCTTCTCTGGAACGGCAAGATCATCACGACCGAAACGCGCGCGAAGGAAATTCGCAGCATTGCCGAAAAGCTCATCACCCTTGCGGTGAGCGAGTATGAGAACAGCGAGACCGTCGAAAAGGAAACGTACAACGAGAAGGGCCAGATCGTTAAGGTCGAAAAGCAGCAGGATAAACCCTCGAAGCTCCATGCCCGCCGTCAGATCATGGCGTATCTGTACGACATTCCGGAACCCAGAAAGGAAAAGGACGGCAAGGTCGAGACCAAGAGCGACTACAAAGAGCGCACCAAGGACAACCGTCATCCCGTCGTGGAGAAGCTGTTCCGTGAGATCGCGCCGAAGTACGACGCACGCATCAAGGAAGGCAAGAAGGGCGGCTACACCCGCATCACCAAGCTCGGACCGCGCCGCGGCGACGCAGCCGAAATGGTCGTACTGGAGCTTGTCTGAACCGCATAAACAAAGAATCAGGGAGTCGAGCGATCGGCTCCCCTTTGTTTTTCTGCGGCGCAGCCGCAATTCACGCCGTAATTTGTTTTTCCGATCCGCTTGCAATCCGCCGGTGACTTTGTTACAATATAAACAGGATCAAAGCGATGAGGAAGGGGAGAATACGATGAAACGAGAGAAAAGCCGCGTCTTTCTGTTTGCACTTGCGATGCTCCTTTTGTTTGGCTGTGTCGCGTGCAGTTCCAAGGAAACCGAAACGCTATCCGAAACGGTGAATTCGCTGACGCAGGAGCGCAGAGAGCTGCAGGATAAGCTGAGCAGCGTGCAGGCGGAGCTGGACGCTCTGGAAATCGAACTGGCGAAGGCGAACGAGGAAGCGGATTCGCTGCGCACTGAGCTCAAGCAGGCGCAGTCCATGCCGACGCCTCCGCCGCTTGTCGTAACCGAAACCAAGGAAGTCGCAAAACCGGTCCCCGCAGAGTATGCCTTCGGCGTCGACTGCGCGGTGAACGGTCTTTCCGCTGTTCCGCTGGACGGACAAACGAATCTGCGCTGTGTGCCGAACGACGTCAAGGGCTTCGTCTTTGACCATTGGGAGGTCGACGGAAAGGTGCAGGACACGACCGCCAAGACGCTGGAGCTGACGGTTTCCAAGACCACGCAGATCCGCGCCGTTTTCCATGAGCGCCGCGTCGTCAAGTGCATCAACTGCCACATCCAATTTTTGAACGCCAAGGGCAACGCGTACGGAAAGAGCTACACCGATTTCGATTTTGAGGACGATTACACGAATCCCGTCACCAAGAAGAAGGAAAAGGGCGGGCTGATCAGCTTCTATATCACGGCGGACATCCCGAAGAAGAGCGAGATCGACTACTGGCTGATCAACGGCGTGAAGTATGAGTATCCCAAGGATATCTCCAAATTCCGCGTGGAGGATCTGAACGAAGCGACCACTTTTGAGGTCGTGTTCAAGGGACAGACAAAGAAGACGGATAACAAGACCTACTATACAGTCACATGCCGCAACTGCACGTTTACATATAACGGAAAAACGGCAGCAAGCGGCAAGGTGCCCGCGGGCGCAAAGATCACGATCACAGGGACGAGCAGTTCCTCCGAGGCATATTTCGACGGCACGCCGTCTTCCGTGAACAGGCATTTCACGAGCCCGACTTCGGGCGGTTCCGGCAAATATGTATTCTCATATACATATACCGTGAACAGCGACGTCGATGTGCACTTCGCCGGTGTAGTCAACTGATCCGCCAAACAGAAAAAAGAGCTGCCCGCGGGCAGCTCTTTTATCTTGCGTTGCTTTACACCATCTTCGGCACCGGCATCAGCGCGAGACCGAAGAGGAGGAGCAGAGATGTCACGTCCACGATGGTGGTGATGAACGGACCTGCCATGACCGCGGGATCGAAGCCGACCTTCTTTGCGAGGATCGGCAGCGAGCAGCCGATGAACTTCGCAAGAAACACGGTGCAGCAGGACGTTCCGCTCGGGACGTCCTTTTTCTTTTCAAAAAAATCTTTTCTCCTGTAACGTTTTCCGGACGGCTGTGTATATATAGACGAAAACAATCAATCGGGAGGAAATCATTATGAAGATCAAGTTTTTTAGGCGAATCCTTGTGACGGCGCTCTGCCTGCTCACGCTGACCGTCATGTTCATGCCGAGCGCATCCGCGGCAGCGAACGTATGCCGTCAGATCAGCGGCAGCTCAAAGAAGGCCGTGACCTTTACCGTAAAGACCGGATCCCGCTGGCTGCTCAGCGACAAGCTGACGATCAAGCAGACGAAAGGCGTGTTCAAATACAACGACTGGTTATACAGAGAGAAGACGGCAAAGGGATACGACGAGTACATCATCAAGGTGACGAAGGTCGGCGGAAAGACGAAGACCTATACGCTCGGCGGAGGCAGCATCACCATCAAACTCGATAAGAATTCGACCTACAAGATCACCGTCACGCCCGCCGATTCGCAAACGCTGGCATGGAAATATCTCAGATACGGCGCGTTTGACAAGTGGACGAAGTATCCGACCTGGAAGGTCACAAGTACGAAGGGCGTCATCACCTGCGGCTGATCGATCCCCGCGCCTCGGAAACACAACAGAGCTGCCCTAAAGGCAGCTCTCAGATTTGTATTGAAGGTTTTTAACTGAATAACAGATATAAAAAGAGCTGCCCGCGGGCAGCTCTTTTATCTTGCGTTGCTTTACACCATCTTCGGCACCAGCATCAGCGCGAGACCGAAGAGGAGGAGCAGAGAGGTCACGTCCACGATGGTGGTGATGAACGGACCTGCCATGACCGCGGGATCGAAGCCGACCTTCTTTGCCAGGATCGGCAGCGAGCAGCCGATGAACTTCGCCAGGAACACGGTGCAGCAGAGCGCGATCGAAACGGTGACCGCGATCAGAAGGTACGGACCGAACTGGTTGTTGAAGCTGTTGTGATAGGTGATCACATACATCAGCATCATCTTGCCGAAATTGACGACGGCGAGCGTCGCGCCCGCGAGCAGGGAGATGCGGCATTCCTTGAAGATGACACGGGGGAGATCCCTGAATTCGATCTCGCCGAGGGAGAGTCCGCGGATGATCGTGACGGACGCCTGATTGCCCGCGTTGCCGCCGGTGTCCATCAGCATCGGGATGCACGCAAGGAGCATCGCGCTGATAAAGGACTGAAACTGTACGCTCATCAGGTTGCTGAAATGATTGATGACGAGCTCGGTGAAGATCGCGGCGACCATCAAAATGCACAGCCACGGGATGCGGTGCACATACAGGGAGAACACGCCGGTCTTGAGGTACGGCTTGTCACTCGGTGTGATAGCCGCCATCTTTTCGATATCCTCCGTCGCCTCTTCCTGCAGGACGTCGATTGCGTCGTCGACCGTGACGATACCGACGAGGCGGTTTTCGCCGTCCACGACCGGCATGGCGATGAGGTCGTATTTAGAAAGCATCTGCGCCACGGTCTCCTGGTCGTCCAGCGTTTTACAGGAGATCACGTTCGTTTCCGCCAGATCGCCGATCAGCACGTCCGGCTGGGAAAGGATCAGCCGACGGATCGTTACATATCCGTACAGCGTGCGGTCCGCGCGGGTGACGTAGCAGATGTTGATCGTTTCCTTGTCGATGCCCGTGCGGCGGATCGTCTTGATCGCATCCTCCACGGTCCAGTTCGGACGCAGCTCGACGTATTCCGTCGTCATCATGCTGCCCGCGGAATCGTCCGGGTACTTCAGAAGCTCGTTGATGAGCTTCCGCGTGTCGGGGTCCGCCTGCGCAAGGATGCGCTTCACGACGTTCGCCGGCATCTCTTCGACGATGTCGACGGCGTCGTCGATGTAGAGCTCGTCGATGACCTCCTTGAGCTCGGAATCCGAAAAGCCCTTGATGAGCAGCTCCTGCGAGTCGCTCTCCATCTCGACGAAGGTGTCCGCCGCAAGTTCCTTCGGGAGCAGACGGAACAGCCGCGGCAGCATCTCGGGCTCGAGATCTTCAAACAGCGCGGCAATATCCGCTGCGTTCATCGTGATGAGAATATCGCGCAGCGTTCCGTATTTTTTGGATTCGATCAATGATGTGATCGCGGTGGCCAAACTTGCCATTTCAGTCCTCCTCCTTTATTCGAAAAATAGGAGCAAGACCGCTGTCGGATCAGAAAAGGATCGGCTGCCATAAGGGCACGTCCGATGCGTTTCCGCACAAAAGCGGGCTTGCGGAGCCGGTACTGCTACTGCCTGCATCCATGACAGCCACCTCCTTTTGAACAGGGTTTCGGGGAAATCCCCATACATCATTATTTTATTCCGTCCGGCTTTTGTTGTCAACGGAAAATCCTGCGCCGGACGCGTTTTTTTGTGCGCTTGCTTTTTTAACCGCGGCGTGATACGCTCTTATACGGAGGAGAAAAACCATGGAAACGATCGTAAAGCTGTGGCCGCTGTGGGCGGCGCTGGGGGTTATGAACCTCGTCACGTTTATCGTGTACGCATACGACAAGCATATCGCCAAAGACCGGAAGGGCAAACGCCGCGTGCCGGAACGCACGCTGATCCTTCTGTCGTTTCTGGGCGGCTGTGTCGGCGCGCTTTGCGGCATGGTCTTCTGCCGTCATAAAACGAAGCACGCGAAGTTTCTCATCCTGGTGCCGCTGTCGGTCGTCCTGTGGGTGATCGGGCTCGGCGTGCTGCTGGGACACCTCCTCGGCTGGTTTTAAGATTTTGGGTTTTTTATTATTTCTGTTACATTTCCGTCGCATTTGTACCGTATAATGAGGTTGCCCGAAACGAAGAGATCCGTTCGGGCAAAGGAGGAACAATCATGAAGAAGTATTTCGGCGTACTGTTCGCCGTACTGTTATGCATCATGCTGCCGCTGACCGCGCTTGCGGAGGGCGAAGCGGAAACGGAGACGCCGACCGCAGAACCTGCGGACGCCGTCTCGATCACGCCTGCGGGCGACAGCGATACCTACAAAAGCTGGCTGATGGACTCGTTCGATCAGACCGTGCTCGGCAAAGACGAAACCCTCAGAAGGCAGTTATACAACATCCTTCGCAGCGAGGAGATCGTCGTGACCGCCGACAACTACCGGAACATCGTCCGCTATGTGAACGAGACCGTCGCAAAGGAACGGCTTTCCGAAGGCGCCTCGCTCGATCACTATACCGAAGCGGATTTTGAGATCGCGGCGGAGCTGATCGAACGGATCAGCGCGGAGCTCGGACTGGAATACTCGATCGATCCGAGCAGCGATTCGCAGAACGAATACGCGCGCGTGATCACGATCAGGAAGAACGGAAAGCTGCTGGGCCGCATCAACGGCGACGCAAAAACCGACGTCGGCAGCGTGCCGTCGAAGGGCTGGATCATCGGCGGCGGCGTATTGATCGGCGCGGCGGCGGTCTTTGCGGTCGTGCTCATCGTCTTCGTGGAACGCAGAAAGAAAAGGACGGTATAAACGATGGAATCACGCGAAAGGACCGGATCTCCCGCCGGCAGGGGCTTCGCGATGGTCGTTCCGTTCCTGCTGTTTTTCGCGGGGATCTTCTGCCTCAGCATGTATCTGTTTCAGTCGGTGGTCGAGGAGACCGCCTATTTCGGTCTGCTCGTGGGATCGGTCTCGCAGGACGTGGAGATCACGGACGAGGACACGGGATTCGTACCCTCGGGCCGTCCCGTCTCGCTTTCGAAGATTCCGGCGATCCGATACGGCAAGCAATTTGCGCGCATCAATGTGACGTGGGCGGACGGCGGCTGGCGCATCCGCAACATCCCGGTGTATCTGGGCGCGGATAAAAAGCTCCTGAAAAAGGGTGCGGGCATGTCGTTCGGCTCGGCGTTCCCGGGCGAGGGCGGCTGCACGATCGTTTCGGCGCACGTCACCCGCGATTTTGCGGAGCTGGAGGACACGCCCGTCGGCGCGGTCGTGCAGATCGAAACGAGCTACGGCCCTTACGCCTACCGTGTGACGGAAAAGAAGACCGCAAAGGGGACCGACCGCTGGTTTATGGACGCCGGGCAGGACGCGGACCTTGTGCTGTATACCTGCTACCCGCGCGACAATGAGGGCAGACGCCGCACCGAGCGCTGCGTGCTTCTCTGTACGCTGATCGACGGAACGGAGGTGTCCCGATGAGATTTTTCAAGGCGATCGGAACGCTGATCCTTCTGGCGCTGCTGTGCGCGTCGATCGTGCTGACGCTCGCGGCCGGTGCACTGCGCTTCGTTGCGCTGAATCCGGCGTACATCAAGGCGTTCCTGCCGACCAACCTCTACTGCGAGGAAATGCGCGCGCGGCTTTCGGACGATCTCGATCACGTTGCGCTGTTGTACGGGCTCGAGGAGGGCGCGTTCTCGGACGTTGTGACGGACGAAGCGATCCGCACCTATACGAATACGCTGATCGACGCGCTGTACGCCGAAGACGCCAAGTCTCCGCTGGATCTTCCCGCGTTCCCTGCGGACGGGTTCAGGACATATCTTCGCACGAACACGTCGTTTTCCGAGCAGGGGATCAAAGACTGCGCCGAGGACTGCGCGCAGGCGGTGACGGAGGACCTTTCCGCGATCAACACGCCGCTGATCATCGGGCCGTTTCTGACGCTCAGAAACCACACGTTCAGCCGGTCGTCACTCGTGCTGTTCGTTGCGGGGCTGCTGCTGGTGATCCTGATGCTCGTCTTCTTACGGATGCTGTATTACGACGCAAAATCAAAGCGGACGGGCGCGGTGGTCCGCCGCGGCGGATGCTTCATGGGCGTTACCATTGTGTTCGTGCCGGTCATGCAGTTTATCCTGTTCGGCTACGTCGGACGGCTGAATATCTCGCCGTCGGCGTTTCGCACGATGCTCACCGGTTTTCTGAATGTGATCCTGTACGGATGGTTCCTTGCGCTGCTTGCGCTGGAGCTTTTGACGTTCCTGCTGCTGCTCGCCGCGATCGTGCGCGCCGCACATTATAAACTGAAGAGGGCGAAATAAGCTGTAAAAACCGTTTTCCTGTAAAGCAGGAAAACGGTTATTTGTTGACAAATGCAATTTGGTCATGTAATATCATTTATTATAACATATATTATCCTAACACTATATTAACAGGAGACTGAGAAATGAACGAGAATGAAAACCTTAAACAAAAAAATGAATGGAGAAAAAAAGGGTGGTCATTACCTGATTTACGAGGCGGAAAACAAACTTGGTTTTTACAAATAAAAGGATTGGTAGGACAGATCGGCGATAATCAAGCTAATGATTTGGATGCAATACCTATTATTGAAGGATTAACGGATATCCAATCATGGCGTACTTATGCACCTTTCTTGAAAGCAGTAGGTTTAGCAAAGAATCAGGCGGGTTCCTTATATTTAACAGAAGACGGAATCCGTTTTCAGACCAATTATGACAAAAGCGTGTTGGCAAATCTCATTCAAAGCAAATGGAGATTGTTTGCCGAAGTTTTGAATCTTTTATGTAGCGAACCCAAAACAGTAGATGAAGTTGATAAGGAATTATGTGATAGTTACGGACTAGATTGGACGCACCTACATAATACGCGCAGGAGAATGGATTGGCTCGAAGTCCTTGATCTCATTGAAGCAATCGGTGGTCGAAAATGGAAAATAACGGTGACTGGGAAAGAAATGTTAAAAGGGTGGATAATAGTTTCTCCTGAGGTTATTGATTCACTTAGTGTAGAGAATACTGAAGAAGCGGAAATTCAGGATCCCCCTTCTGAAATAGATGCCTTGATTCAACGACTTTTTGAATCACCTGAATTACATAAGAATAGAAGCACCTATAATATTTGGGTTCCAAGTCCTAATCGCATCGAAAATTTACGGATCATACTGCAATTTGCGGAGGAACGGGTATCAAAAGCTGACTTATTCGATTTTATTGAAAAAGAGTTCAATCTTAAATCGAGCAGTATTGAATCAATGCTTCCTTTTCTTAAAGTGTCAGGATTGATTGAAGAAGTCGGCAGGGGAATTTATATTGCAACTCAAGCAGCAAAAGCATGGATAGAGTCAGGATATGATTTAGATTTTATTCGTATTTTGCATTGTAATATGCAATTCGTTGGAGAACAATTAAAAATCGCAGAAAACGACATTGTGCGCAATGATTTGTATGTTCACGCAAAAAAGTTTGGGCTGAATACGGATAAAGCAAGATGGATTGCTGGGTTCTTAATCGAGGCAGGGTTACTCGAGGAGCCACAGTATTTGCATTTGAAGACAACAATGATTGGGAAAGCGTTGGTTGATACGCTTCCTTTGTATGAATTAAAAGATATTTCTGTTCCGAGCAAGCAGAAAGAGGAAAAGAGAGATACCGAATCAAGATTAGAAATCGATATATTGGCAGAAAGAATAAGGGATGCTTCTATAAATCCTGTTGCTGAGGGCAAGGCATCTGGAGTAGCGTTTGAAGAAAGAATAGCAGAGGTTTTTCGCTTTATGGGATTTGATGCAAAGAGAATAGGCGGGGCAGGGGATACTGACGTTATCGTTCGGTGGAAAGACAAAAGCGGAAAAAGTATAACTGCAATTGCTGACGGTAAATCAAAATCTGGCGGACAAGTATTCCATAGTGATATTAGCGATGTTGCAATAGAAACGCATAAAGAAAAGAATAATGCAGAATATGTAGCAATTATTGGTCCTGCTTTCTCTGGAGATACAATCAAAAATCACGCAAAAAAGAAGCAATTCGCATTGATTTCCGTTGATGAGATTATTGAGATTGCTCGAGCATCACAGGAATTTGGGTTAAGTTTGGATGAAAAAGGACTGTTATTTCAAGTCCCCAACGGACTTTCGCGATTAAGTGATTTAATATCTGAAAAGCAGAGACAGTTTGATATTGTTTCAATTATTGTGTCTAAATTCTGTAAGGAACAAGACGCGCTAGGTGGTCTTTCTCCAAGAGATCTTTTTCTGTTATTGAGAGATAATGCGCTGTCACCGACATTGGAAGAACTGTTATCAGCGTTTGAGACGCTTTCAAAATCGGAAATAGGTATTCTTTATGCAATTGATAATAAACGTTCACCTGAAAACACAGCTTATGTTTTGTATGACGGAAAGACAGTTGTCAACAAACTTCGTGCGTTATCTTGTGCAATAGAGAAGGGGCTAGATGACTGCTGAAAAATAGGAGTTTTTTCCTTGCCCTGTTTTTTCCTTGCCCTGTAATGAAGGATTTCCTTCGACCTGACTTGACGGCAGAACCGTCGTGAATCGCGCCGCGCATCAGAAAAAATCCGGAAAATCAAGAAAAAACGCTTGACAAAAGCGGAAACGGTCTTTATAATATCTGTGTTTCAAGCAGAGCGCCCGCTCTCACCTGCCGGCAAATGCGCCGCGTCACGGTAAACAGATCGAATCTTTCTCACAGTGGGCGCAATCTGCGTCCACTGTTTTTCTTAGGAGGTGTTTTTTCATCGCTACGCAGGATATGCAGATCAACGAAGAGATCCGCGACGCTGAAGTGCGGCTCATCGACGAAAACGGACAGCAGCTCGGCATCATGGATGTGCGCGAAGCACAGCGCCTGGCGGACGAGCGCGGTCTGGACCTTGTAAAGGTCTCCCAGAACGTTCCCCCAACCTGCAAGCTCATGGACTACAGCAAGTATCGCTACGACATGCTGAAGCGGGAGAAGGAGCAAAAACGGAATCAGAAGATCATCGAGATCAAGGAGATCCGCCTGTCTGCAACGATCGACGTGCACGACATGGAGGTCAAGGCAAAGCAATGCGACAAGTTTCTGCGTAACGGCGACAAGGTGAAGGTGTCCATCCGCTTCCGCGGCAGACAGATCACCAAGGGCGAAATGGGCGAGGACGTCATGGAAACATTCTTCAACATGGTGTCCGACGTCGCGGTGAAAGAACGTCCTCCCAAGCAAGAGGGCAGAAACATGTTTATGGTGCTCGCACCCAAAAAGTAAAGGAAGTATTATTTCAGGAGGAACCACAATGCCGAAGATCAAAACCCATCGCGGCGCAGCAAAGCGTTTTTCCGTGACCAAGTCCGGCAAGATCAAGCGCGCCAAGGCCTACAAGAGCCACATTCTCACCAAAAAGTCCACCAAACGCCTTCGCGGTCTGCGTCAGACCGGCTACATCGCCGAGGAAGAACAGAAGAAGGTCCGCGAGCTGATTCCGTATAAGTAAGGAGGAAACAAACCATGGCAAGAATTAAGAGAGCAGTCAACGCCGTTAAGAAACGCCGTAAGGTCCTCCGCCTCGCAAAGGGCTACTACGGAGCAAAGAGCAAGCAGTATCGCGCCGCTTCCCAGCAGGTCATGAAGTCGATGGCATATGCTTACGTCGGCAGAAAGCTCAAGAAGCGCGAGTACCGCAAACTGTGGATCGCCCGTATCAACGCAGGCGCCCGCATGAACGGCACCACCTACAGCCGTCTCATCAACGGTCTGAAGCTCGCGAACGTCGACATCAACCGCAAAGTCCTTGCGGACCTCGCGATCACCGATATGAACGCGTTTGCGAATCTTTGCGAAATTGCAAAGGCAGCCCGCAACGACTGATGTGAGCAGCATAAGCCCCTGTTTCGGCAGGGGCTTTTTTCGTGCAATTCGGTCAAAAACTTGCATTTCGCATGCAGGTTTGATACAATATTCCAAATGGAAAAATGCCTGTGCCGGATGCTTTCGGCACACGGGAAGGAGACCAAATGAAACGGATTATCAGTCTGCTGTTGATCATGATGCTGCTTTGCGCATGCGCGGGCACGCAGGCGTCTTTGAAGGAAACGAAAAAGGTTTACGGCGCGGACTTTGCCGAACGCGTTGCCGACGCGTGGAAGAACGCGGGGTATCTCGACGACATGACGCCCTATTCCGAGGACGAGCTGCTCGACTATTACGGGATCGACCTGTCTGCCTGTACTTGCGGAAAGGGCTTTGCGGACGCCGTGGGCTACACCACCGAAGCGATCGTTGTGGTCGCGCCGGAAGAGACCGCAAACGAGATCGGAACGCTTCTTGCCGGGCACGTCGAGGACATGAAAGAGGTCTTCCGTTCATACGATCCGGACGCATTTAAGATCATGGAGAACGCCGTTCTGGTGCGCGAAGGCGAGCTGGTCGTTCTGATCGTTTCGCCCGACGCGCAGGCGATGCTCGATACCCTCCGCAGCGTCAACCCGTAAATGGTCTTTTCGTCGCTGACTTTTTTATTTGCATTTCTGCCGGTCACGCTGATCGGCTATTATCTGTTGCCCAAAAAGTGGAAGATCGGCTTTCTGCTGCTTGCGAGCCTGGTGTTTTACGCGTGGGGCGAACCGCTCTATGTGCTGCTGATGATCGGCTCGATCGTCATAAACTGGCTGATCGGGCTTTTGATGGACAAAAGCGAGCGGCACAAAAAGGCATTCCTCGTCGCGTCGGTCGTGCTGAACCTTGCGCTGCTGTTCGCGTTCAAGTATACGGGACTTTTCTGGAATACGGTCAAAGGTCTGTTTCCCGCGCCGCTCTCCCAGAAGACGGTCTCGATCCGGCTGCCGATCGGCATCTCGTTCTTCACGTTTCAGATCATGTCCTATGTGATCGATCTGTACCGCGGCAAGACGAAGGTGCAGAAGAACCCGGTCCGCTTCGGCGCGTATGTCACCATGTTCCCGCAGCTCATCGCGGGACCGATCGTGCGTTATGTGGATATCGAAGCGCAGCTTGAGAATCCCGATCTTTCGATCGACAGCATTTCGGACGGCGTCCGGCAGTTCCTCGTCGGTCTCGGCAAGAAGGTGCTGATCGCCAATACGATGGGCACGCTCTTTTCACAGCTTTCCGCGACGCCGACCGAAAACGGCGTGCTCGGCGCGTGGATCGGTCTGTTCGCCTATTCGTTTCAGATCTATTTTGATTTTTCCGGCTATTCCGACATGGCGTGCGGTCTCGGACGCATGCTCGGCTTCCGGTTCGTGCAGAACTTCAATTACCCCTACATTGCGGACAGCGTGACCGATTTCTGGCGGCGCTGGCATATTTCGCTGTCCACATGGTTCCGCGAGTACGTTTATATTCCGCTCGGCGGCAACCGCAGGGGACCGGCGCGGCAGATCCTGAACCTGATGATCGTTTGGGCGCTGACCGGACTGTGGCACGGCGCGAGCTGGAACTTTGTCGTGTGGGGTATGTATTACGGCGTCCTGCTGACGCTCGAAAAGCTGTTTTCCGGCAAAGTGCTTCAAAAACTCCCGAAGGTTGTCCGCCGGCTTTTCACGTTTCTGATCGCGTCGATCGGATGGGGGATCTTCTATTTCACCGACTTCTCGGCGCTCGGCGTCTATTTCGGCTCGCTGATCGGTATTCACAACGCCGGTCTGCTTTCCCAGGTGTCCGCGGCGTGGTGCCTGGGGTTCCTTCCCACGCTTTTGCTCGCCGCCGTCGCGTCGACGCCGCTGTTCGCGAATCTTGCAGGAAAGCTGGAGAAGTATCGCTGGTTCGCGCCGGTGCGGCTTGTCGGCTGCGTCGTCCTGTTCGTGCTCTGCATCGCCTCGCTCGCGTCGCAGAGCTATAATCCGTTCATCTATTTCCGGTTCTGAGAGGGGGTGCGAAAATGAAACGAAATCCGTGGAATCTTGTGACCGTCGTTCTGTTTGCGCTCCTTCTGCTTGCCGTGCCGCTTGCGTTTCTGCTTTTGCCGTACCGCACGTTTTCCGACGCGGAACGCCGCTACCTTGCCGACGCGCCGAAGCTCGGCGAACAGGATCTTTCCGACTGGTCCTATGATGACAAGGTCGAGACGTTCCTTGCCGACCATCTGCCTTTGAGAAACGCGCTGGTGTCCGTCAACGCGTATGTGACGCTGTATACGGGACGGCAGGTGAGCGCGGACGTTTACATGGATCGCGACGGGTATCTCGTGGAAGCGCCGGTCGATTTCGACGCGAAGGAGATCGAAATGCGCCTTACCCGCATTGCGAAGCTCGGCGAAACGGCGGGGCTTACGCCGCGGCTTCTCGTTGTGCCGTCGACCGGCTGGGTAAGAAACGGGAAGCTGCCGAAAACGCTTGCCGCGCTGTACCGCGACGAGAAGGCGCTGCAGAAGATCGCGGAGACGCAGGGCGTTTCGCTTGTGCCGATCGCGGAGAAGTTCAGAACCGAAGGGACGGAATGGTTCTACCGCACCGATCATCACTGGACGGCGGACGGCGCGTTTGCGGCGTATGAAGCGTATATGCGCGCGGCGGGACACGAACCGCTTTCAAAGGACGCGTTCGAGCGGCGGACGGTCGACGGCTACGTCGGCTCCACGCGCTCGCGCTCCGCGCTTTGGCTCACGAAAGCCGATGCGCTCACGATCGACGCGCCGAAGGACTGCAGCGTCACCGTCACGTTCTCCGACGACGATGCAACCTATCACAGCTTGTTCTTTGAGGCGCATCTCGACGAATACGACTGGTATCCGCTGTTTCTGGACGGCAACCATCCGATCACCGTGATCGAAAACGGGCGCGCGGAAGAGGACGCGCCGGTGCTGCTCCTGGTCAAGGATTCGTTCGGCAACACGCTTGCGCCGCTGCTCGTGCCGTCGTACAAAACGATCGTAATGGTCGATCCGCGTTACTCGAAGCAGAGCGTTTCGGAGCTTGCGAAGCAGTACGGCGCGGACGAGCTGCTGTTCTGCTATTCGATCGAGCGCATTGCGACCGATCCGGGGCTGCGGCTTTTGAAATAGCATTGACAACGCCGGTCGTTTGCGATACAATATCCCATGCGTTGAAGGTGTCAGGTACCGTCCGAACGCAGTGAAAGAGAGCCCCCGTCGCGGCTGAAAGCGGGGGAACAGGGCACGGACGGGAAGGTTCAGCACCGGAGCATCTCATTTTGAGCGCATCCCTGCGTTATCGGGGGAACGAGAGAAGGGCGCTGCCCTTAACTTGGGTGGTACCGCGGAAAGGTTTTTTCGTCCCATGCAGATCGCATGGGACTTTATCTTTATAAGGAGGAAATTATGAGCATGACGATGCAGGAGCTGCGCGAGCAGTTCTACGAACATCTGCAGCAGGCGAACGCGGCGGAAGCGTTCGAGGAGCTGCGCGTCCGGTATCTCGGCAAGAAGGGCGAGATCACGGGGCTTTTGAAAAACATGGGCGCCATCGCGCCCGAAAAGCGCAAGGAATACGGCGCAATGGTCAACGCGCTCAAGGAAGAGGCGGAGACGAGCATCCGTAAGCGCATCGAGGAAGCGCACGCAAAGGAGCTGGAGCGTAAAATCGCGGCGACCGAGCGGTACGACCTTTCGCTTCCGAGCACGATGAAAGAGGGCAGCTATCATCCGATCACGCTGGTGCAGCGCGAAGTCGAGCAGATCTTCGCGTCGATGGGCTTCACCATCGAGGATTACGACGAGATCGTCGACGATTACCACTGCTTCGAGGCGCTGAACATTCCGAAGCATCATCCGGCGCGCGATATGCAGGATACCTATTACCTTTCGAACGGTCAGCTTCTGAAGACGCACACGTCCGCCGCGCAGAACGCGATCATGCGCAAATACGGCGCGCCGCTTCGCGCGATCTTCCCGGGCCGGTGCTTCAGAAACGAGAGCACGGACGCCTGCCATGAAAACACGTTCTTCCAGATGGAAGGCATCATGATCGACGAGAACATCTCGATCTCCAACCTGATCTACTTCATGAAAACGATGCTTTCGGAGGTCTTTCAGCGCGACGTCAAGGTGCGGCTCCGCCCGGGCTTCTTCCCGTTCGTCGAGCCGGGCTTCGAGCTCGACATCTCCTGCGCGATCTGCGGCGGCAAGGGCTGTCCGTCGTGCAAGAACAGCGGCTGGCTGGAGCTGTGCCCCTGCGGCATGATCCATCCGAACGTACTGAAGGCGGGCGGCATCGACACCGAGAAGTATACCGGCTTCGCGTTCGGTCTGGGCCTTACGCGGCTTGCCATGATGAAATACGGGATCAAGGACATCCGCGATCTGAACAGCGGCAACCTTAGATCCCTCGACCAATTCGTGAAGTAAGGAGGCGGAACCATGAAAGTATCCATGAACTGGATCTCGGAATACGTTGATCTTTCCGGTCTCGACATTGATGATCTGATCCATCGCTTCACGCTGTCCACCGCGGAGGTGGAGGACGTTTACCATTACGGCGCCGAGATCAACGGCGTTGTCGTCGCGGAGATCAAAACGGTCGAGGAACATCCGAACTCCAAAAAGCTGCATCTTCTGGAGCTTGATCTCGGCGACCGGACCGATCGCTGCGTATGCGGCGCGCCCAATGTGCGCGTAGGCATGCGCGTGCCGTTTGCGCCGTTTGGCGCTTCCGTTGTCGGCATGACGATCGGCGAGGCAACGATCGCGGGCGTCGTTTCCCGCGGCATGTGCTGTTCCGCGGCAGAGCTCGGCATTGCGGATTCGTCGAGCGGGCTTTTGGAGCTTCCCGCGGACGCGCCGCTCGGCAAACCGGTCAAGGAGCTGTATGCCTTTGAGGATACCGTGTTCGAGGTCGACAACAAATCGCTCACGAACCGTCCGGACCTGTGGGGACATTACGGCATCGCGCGCGAGTTCTCCGCGATCGCGAAGCGTCCCTTAAAGCCGCTGGATATCCAGGATCTTTCGGCATACGACGCGCTGGAACCCGTTCCGCTCGGATTCATCGATCCGGAGCTGTGCTGGCGCTATTCCGCGATCCGCGCCGATCACATCAAAAAGACGGTCAGCCCGATCGATATGCGGATCCGTCTCTATTACTGCGGCATGCGCGCGATCTCGCTGCTTGCCGACCTCACCAACTACGTCATGCTGGAGCTCGGTCAGCCGACGCACGCGTTCGATTCCCGCATGGTGGGCACGATCGGCGTACAGCGTTTTCAGGAACCCTTCGCGTTCAGGACGCTCGACGGCACGGAGCGGAAGATCGATCCCGAAACGCTGATGATCACAAGCGACGGTCATCCGGTCGCGGTGGCGGGCGTCATGGGCGGCGAAAACAGCGAGATCGTCGCCGATACGGATTCGGTCACGCTGGAATGCGCGACGTTCTCCGCGGTCTCGGTCCGCAAGACCTCCGGCCGCATCGGGCTCAGAACCGACGCGAGCATGCGCTATGAAAAGACGCTCGATCCCGAGCTTTGCGCGCTTGCGGCGGGCAGGTTCTTAAAACTGCTGCTCACGATCGATCCCGAAGCGAAGGTGGCAAGCCGCTATACCGACTGCTATCAGTATCGTTATCCGGAGATCGAACTGCACTTTACAAAGGCGTTCGTCGACCGCTACACCGGCATCGACATTTCCGACGCGCAGATCAACGATACGCTGACGCGCCTCGGTTTCAAGGTTCGGGAAAGCAGCTCCGTGTTCGACGTCAAGGTCCCGTCGTGGCGCGCCACGAAGGACGTCACGATCCCCGCGGACGTGATCGAGGAGATCACGCGCATCTACGGATACGACAATTTCAGGATCGAGACCACGATGAGCGCGCTGCGTCCGATCCTGCCGCAGCAAATCAAAGCGGACGAGGCGGCGGTCAAGGACACGCTGGTCAAAACCTTCGGGCTCCACGAGGTGCACACATATCTGTGGTGCGACGCAAAGAAGCTGAACGATCTCAAGATCCCGCTTCCCGAAAACGTGTATCTTCTGAACGGCATGAATCCAGACGCAACGGTCCTGCGCACCGCGATGATGCAGACGCTGCTGCCCGTGCTCAAAGAGAACCGCTATTACGCACCGTCGTTCGGCGTGTTCGAGATCGGACGCACCGTGAAGGGACAAAAGGCGGACGGCACCGCAAACGAGCGCAGAACGCTCGGCGTCGCCCTGCTTTCGCATGAGAAGGAACGCACCGTGTTCCTCGCCGCGCGCGACATGATCGCGTCGATCCTGTTCGATATCCGCAGAAAACGCGCGGCGTTCGAGCGCGTCGAGCCGGTCAACGCATGGGAGCATCCCGCGAATACCGCGGCGATCGTGCTTGACGGCAGAACGATCGGCACCATCTCGACCGTACACCCCGAAGTTGCCGCCGAGATCGACAAAAAAGCGTCGCTTGTGACGCTTGAGCTCGACATGGATACGCTTTCCGAGATCAAGGACGACGAGCTGCACTACCGCGAGGCGTCGCGCTTCCCGGGCATCGACATCGACCTGAGCTTCGTCGTCGATAAGGACGTCACGTTTGCGGACGTCACCGATCCGTTCTTAACGGATCGCGACGAAACGCTGCAGAATATCTCGCTCGTCGACATCTACGAAGCGGAGGGCAAGAGCATGACGATCCGTCTCTCGTTCGTCTCTCCGGTCAAGACGCTCCAAAAGGCGGAGGTGCAGGCGTACATCGACCGTATCCTCGCCGTCCTTGCGGAAAAGAACATCCGTCTGCGCACCGTATAAAAAGGAGGAACGGCAATGGCATTCAATGTGGAAAAGGTCACAAACGATCTTGTCAAATGGCTGAACGACTGGTTCAATGAAAACGGTCCCGGCTGCAACGCCGTGATCGGCATCTCCGGCGGCAAGGACAGCTCCGTCACCGCGGCGCTGTGCGTTCGTGTGCTCGGCGCGGACCGCGTCATCGGCGTTCTGATGCCGAACGGCGAGCAGTACGACATTGACGTTTCCGAGGCGCTCGTCAGGCATCTCGGCATCCGCTCTTATGTGGTCAACATCAAGGACGCGTACGATGGCGTGGTGAACGCGGCGAAGGCGGCGGGCGTCGAGCTAAGCAATCAGTCCTATATCAACCTTGCGCCGCGCATCCGCATGAGCACGCTGTACGCGGTCTCGCAGTCGTATAACGGCCGCGTGATCAACACCTGCAACCTTTCGGAGGACTGGGTGGGCTATTCCACGCGCTACGGCGATTCCGTGGGCGACGTGTGCCCGCTGGGCAAGCTCACGGTCGCTGAGGTCAAGGAGATGGGAACGTACCTGGGACTTCCCGATATGTTCGTGCACAAGGTCCCGAGCGACGGGCTCTGCGGCAAAACAGACGAGGACAACCTCGGCTTCACCTACGCCGTGCTCGACCGCTACATCCGCACCGGCGAGATCGACGATCCCGAAACGAAGGCGCTGATCGACCGCAAGCATAAGATGAACCTCTTTAAGCTCGAGCTGATGCAGACCTTCCAGTACGACCCGAACGCGGAAGAATGACGGAGCGGAGTACGGAACCGGTCCGGTCGATTGCAAAGGCGTGTACGCTTCTGGACCTTTTGACGGAAGCGAAACGCCCGATGTCTTTGGGCGAACTGACGGCGGCGTCGGGCTGGGCAAAGAGTACGGTCCACGGGCTTTTAAGCTCCATGCGAAGCTGTAATCTTGTGGAACAGGAGCCGGACAGCGGGCGTTATTCGCTCGGCGTCCGCCTGTTCGAGTACGGGAGCGCGGTCAACAGCACGCGCAGCATCATTGTGCTTTCAAAGGAGCCGATGGACCGGCTCGTTCAAGCGACCGGCGAATCCGCGTCGCTGTCCATGCTCGACCGCGGCGAAGCGCTGGTGCTCGCGCATGCCGAAGCGGACTCCGGCTTTCACATCGTGTCCGAGACCGGCGCGCACCTGCCCGCGTTCTGCACGGCGCAGGGCAAGGCGCTTCTGTCCCCGCTTCCGGACGCGACGGTGCGTCGCGTCTTCGAGGCGCAGTTTCAGCAATTCACGCCGCATACGGTTTCGAGCACCGACGCGCTGCTTTCGGAGCTTCAATCGGTCCGCGAAAAGGGCTTTGCGATCGAGAACGGCGAGTTTAAGATCGGCATCCGCGGCGTCGCCGCGCCGATCAAAGACCATACCGGCACGATCCGCTATTCGATCGGGCTCATCGGCATGTTCCGCCGCATCGAATCGGACGAGTTCCGCGCCGCGACCGCCGAGGTGCTGAAAACCGCCGCTGTTCTGAGCGAAGCGCTGGGATACCGGAACAACTGAATTGCAGAGGGCTTTCCTTCGGGGAAGCTCTTTTTGTTTTCCCATAAACGGGATTGCAACGGGGACGGCAAGGTGGTACAATAGCGGCAGAGGAAGCAGTATGGAATTCGATGGGATCATTAAAAACGGAACAATACTGGACGGCAGCGGGGCGGAAGCGTTTCGCGCCGACGTCGGGATCGCCGGCAGGACGATCGCGGCGATCGGCGATCTTTCTTCGGCTTCGGCGGGGGAGATCCTCGACGCGTCGGGCAAGGTCGTCACGCCCGGGTTCATCGACGCGCACCGGCACGCGGACACGGCGATCTTTTCGGACGGCTTCGGGACTGCGGAGTTATTGCAGGGGCTGACGACGGTGATCAACGGCAACTGCGGTTTAAGCGCCGCGCCGGTTTCCGGTCCGCATGCAAAGGAGACCGCGGCATATCTGTATCCGGTTACCGGCGATCTCGGAGATACGCCGGTCGAGTCGCTCGCCGCCTATCTCGGCGCGCTGAAACGCCGTTCCCTGCCGCTGCATGCGGGTATGCTTGCGGGACTCGGCACGATCCGCGCAAACGCCGCGGGATTTGCGCGCGCGCTTTCCGATGCGGATTGCCGCGCGATCCGCAAATTGCTTGAAACCACGCTGTCCGAAGGCGCGCTCGGCGTGTCGCTCGGTCTCGGCTACGCGCCGGAATGCTTCTACGATACGGCGGGGCTGATCCGCGCGCTGGAGCCAATCAGAAACACAAACATCCCGCTGTCGGTGCATATGCGCTCGGAATCCATGAACCTGCTTCCGTCGATCGACGAAGCTCTTGCGCTTGCAAAGGCGCTCGGCGTACCCTTGCAGATCAGTCACCTGAAGGCGGTCGGACGCAAACGATGGGGGAAACTCGTATACGACGCGCTCGAAACCGTCCGCCGCGCGCGCGAGGACGGACTCGACGTCATGTGCGACGCATATCCGTACACCGCGGGAAGCACGCAGCTTCTGCATGTGCTGCCGCCGGAATTTCTGGAGGGCGGCACGGACGCGATCGCAAAGCGGCTTATCGATCCCGCGGCGCAGAAAATCCTCAAAGAACGCCTCGAGACCGGCACGGATTTCGACAACTACGCCATGCTTCTCGGCTGGG
This sequence comes from Clostridia bacterium, assembly GCA_017438865.1. Lineage (GTDB taxonomy): Bacteria > Bacillota > Clostridia > Christensenellales > CAG-138 > UBA3792. The sequence continues at coordinate 44,256 of JAFRUN010000050.1, read as the reverse complement.
AGAACATCGAGATCTCGTCGGTGAAATGTCAAAAGGACCGGAGATACGTCGGCAAAACGGTCGCGGAAGCGGCAAATGACACGGAACCGTGGCGGTTTTGCGCCGCGCTTTTGTCCCGCAATCGCTGCGCGGTGACAATGATCGACCGGCTGACGGATGAGGACGATATCGCAGCGATCTGTCGGGCGCCGTTCTCCTATGTGATTTCGGACGCGACCTATCCGGAAACCGGCTTGCTCCATCCGCGCGTGTACGGGACCTGCGTGCATATGCTCGAACGGTTTGTAAAGAAACGCGGATCGCTTTCCCTTCCGCAGGCGGTCCGAAAGATGACGCGCATGCCCGCCGACCGGTACGGGCTTACGAAAAAGGGGCGCGTCGAGCCCGGCGCGGACGCGGACATCTTGATCTTCGATTTCGAACGCGTGCATGAGCGCGCAACGTATGCAAACCCGGCGCAGACGTGCGAGGGGATCGAAACGGTGCTGGTCGGCGGCGGGATCGCCGTACAAAACGGCGTCTGCACCGGAAAACGAAACGGAACGGTATTGGAACGGAGGAGCTTATGAAACGCGAAAACCAGAAATGCAAGATCCTGATCATCCGCGACCTGCTGCTGGAAACGGACGAGCTGCATCCGCTGACGGTGCAGGACCTTATCGAGCGGCTTCGCGCGCGCGGCATCGATGCGGAGCGCAAGAGCGTGACGGACGATCTTCTGACGCTTTCGGATTACGGCATGGACGTCGAGTCGGTCGCGGTCGGCAAGCGCAAGGGGTACTTCCTCGCGTCGCGCACGTTTGAGCCGGCGGAGCTCAAAATGCTGGTCGACAGCGTGCAGGCGGCGAAGTTTTTGTCGCCGAAGAAGACGATGGGGCTGATCAAAAAGCTCGCGGCGCTTTCGAGCCGCGGAGAGGCGGCGCTTTTGAAGCGGCAGCTCTACATTTCCGACCGCGGCAAGACGGACAACGAATCCGTCTTCTACAACATCGACGCCATCCACGGCGCGATCGCCGAGGATCGCGAGATCACATTCGTGTATTGGCAGTACGACCTCAGCAAAAAGCGTGTCCCGCGCAAAAACGGCGCGCGCTACCGCGTCAGCCCGTTCGCGCTTGTATGGGACGACGAGTTCTATTACCTGATCGCTTACGACGCCGCAGACGCGCGGATCAAGCACTACCGCGTCGACAAGATGAACCGTATCACGGTATGCGACACACAGCGGCAGGGGAAGGACGTTTTCCAGAAGATCGACATGTCCGCGTACACGAGCCGCAATTTCTCCATGTTCGCGGGCGAGGAAGCGGACGTGGTGCTCGACTGCGACGAGAGCGTGATCGGCGTCATCGTCGACCGCTTCGGCGCCGACGTATCCGTGCATCCGAACGAAGCGGGCTTCACCGCGTTCGTGCGCGTGGCGGTTTCGGAGCAGTTCTTCGGCTGGATCGCCGCGCTCGGCGGCGCCGTCCGGATCCGTTCGCCGAAACCCGTCCGCGACGGCTTTATCGCGCATCTCGACCGCGTGTTGAAAGCGCATGAGTGAGCTGCCGCGAAGAAAAAACTTGACAACGGGACAATAATTTATATACTAAATGGAGTGGAACCGGCGGCATCCGGCCGGCAGACAGAAAAGGAGAGCATTTATGCAGGCGATCATATTGGCGGCGGGCATGGGAAAGCGTCTGAAGGAACTGACGCAGAACAACACGAAGTGCATGGTCAAGGTAAACGGCATCACCCTGATCGACCGTATGCTGCATCAAATCGACAGGCAGCACCTGTCCCGCGTGGTCATCGTCGTGGGATATGAGGGGCAGAAGCTGATTGATTACATCGGAACGCTGGATATCCAGACGCCGATCGTTTACATCAATAACCCGATTTATGACAAGACCAACAACATCTATTCGCTCGCGCTTGCCAAGGACTGGCTCTTAAAGGACGACACGTTGCTGTTCGAGTCCGACCTGATTTTCGAGGACGAGGTTCTGGACATGCTGGTGAACGATCCGCGCGACACGCTGGCGCTCGTGGACAAGTACGAAGCGTGGATGGACGGCACATGCGTGAAGCTGGGCGACGACGACAGCATCGAAGCGTTCATTCCGGGCAAGAAGTTCAAGTTCGACGAGATCAAGGACTACTATAAAACGGTCAATCTGTATAAGTTCAGCAAGCACTTTTCCGAAACGCATTATGTGCCGTTCCTCGACGCGTATCAGTCCGCGCTCGGACAGAACGAATACTACGAGCAGGTGCTGCGCGTCATCACCATGCTGGACGATCCCGAGATCAAGGCGAAGCGGCTGGACGGACAGAAATGGTACGAGATCGACGATATTCAGGACCTCGACATCGCGGAATCCATCTTTGCACCGGATGACGACGAGCGTGTGCGGCTGTTCCACGGACGCTTCGGCGGATACTGGAGATATCCGAAACTGCTCGATTTCTGCTATCTTGTGAACCCGTACTTCCCCTCGGAACGGCTGAAAAACGAGCTGCGGGCGAATTTCGACGTACTGCTCACGCAGTATCCGAGCGGAATGCGCGTGAACAGTCTGCTCGCCGCAAAGAACTTCGGCGTGCATCAGGAGAACATCCTCGTCGGCAACGGCGCCGCGGAGCTCATCAAGAGTCTGATGGGGTACTTAAACGGCAAGGTCGGCTTCATCCGTCCCACGTTTGAGGAGTATCCCAACCGGTACGACCGCGAAAACGCCGTTTGTTTCATTCCGGACAATCCCGACTATTCGTACACGGCGGACGATCTTACGGCGTTCTTCGGCAGCACGGACATCAAAAACCTGATCCTGATCAACCCGGACAATCCGAGCGGCAACTATATCCCGAAGGCGGGCGTACTGAAGCTGATCGAATGGAGCAGGGAGAAGGGGATCACGCTCGTGGTCGACGAGTCGTTCGTGGACTTTGCCGACGAGCCGGACAACTCGATGATCAAACAGGAGATCCTGTCGGCGAATCCGCATCTCTTCGTGATGAAGAGCATCTCGAAGTCCTATGGCGTGCCGGGACTGCGCCTCGGCGTGCTGGCGTCCGGCGACACCGATACGATCGAGAAGATGAAGAAGGACGTTGCGATCTGGAACATCAACTCGTTTGCGGAGTTCTATCTGCAGATCGAGGAGAAGTATCAGAAGGACTATGCCGCCGCGCTGAAAAAGATCCGTGCGGAGCGCGCAAGATTCCAGAAGGAGCTGGCGAAGGTCCCCGGCGTCCGCGTTATTCCCTCGCAGGCGAACTACGTCATGATCGAGCTGCAGAACGGCATCCGTCCCGCCGAACTCATCAAGCGGCTTCTCATCAGGCACAATCTGCTGCTCAAGGATCTGGCGGCGAAGACCGACGGACGGAAGTACATCCGCATCGCGGTGCGCGACACGGCGGACAACGATACGCTGCTGAGGGCGATGAAGGAAGAGCTGGCGGCGATGTAAAAGCAAATGAAAACCACCGGAGAATTCCGGTGGTTTTTGCTTGCCCGAAAAAATCAGTCTTCGATCGCGATGGTATGGGGAAGCGGAGAGAACGCCGACGGATCGGCCTCCCAGACCGTGCGATCCTCGCTGCTCTCGACGCGCGTGAAGCCCGTTTCGCCGTACAGATCCTTCACCATCTTATTCTTCGCGGTGGGGAGGTAAACGCCTCTGACGCGGCGCACGCCGCGCGATTTCGCCTCCTCGATCAGGCGGTTGATCATCGCCTGCTCGAACCCGCGTTTCAAAACGCGGCAGCTCATCAGAAACAGCTCGATCTCGGCGACGTCGCCTTCGCAGCGGGCGATCAGAACGCTGACCAGCCCGTTGTCGCCGAACTTGTCGTACAGTTTGCCGTACAGGCAGATGCAGTTTTCGTCCTGCATACACTGCTCGATCTCCTGCTGCTGATACCGTCTGGTCGTCAGGTTGAACTGGTTGGTCTTGTTCGTAAGCTGTGTGATGCGCGGCAGATACAGCGGCTCGAACCGGCGGATCTCCGCGCGCATATCGAGTGATTTCAGGTATTCCGTGTAATCGGTGAACCGGTGCTGGCTCTCCTCACGCAGAATGTTTGCATGATACATCTCCGCGCGGTGCAGATCGTCCTGCGAGATGCTTGTCGTTTCAAAGTATCCGTTGTGATCCAGGATCCGGACGTAGTCCTCGACCGCCGTAAGATCCGGCGTCGCGACTTCCGGCATGCCGACGCGGATAATCTCGCGTTCCGCGGGGTTGTCATCCGCGAACACGACGCTTTCGGGGAGGATGTTCAGCGTCCGCACGATGTCGCGCAGATTGCCGTCCTTGCTGTTCCAGTTCGCCTTGATGATCACGAAATCGTCCGGATGCAGAACGCTGTCCGGATGATTGAGTCCCGCAAGCGCGTTTTCTTCATCGTTTTTTGAATTGACGCACAGCAAGACGCCCATCTCGCCGAGCCGCTTGACGTACCGCTGAAACTCGCTGTACGCCTGTCCCTCGCTGTTGTCCTGCCCGAGCGCAATGCCCTCGATGCCGTCGTCGCCGATGACGCCGCCCCACAGCGTGTTGTCAAGGTCGAGCACCAGCGCCTTTTTGTTCTTGCCGAACAGCGCCTTGATGATGTTGGCGGCGTTGAAGGAGATATAGGGCACGAGCGTCAGCGCGGCGGGCGATTTATAGAGGTGCCAGTGCTTGCGGCTGTTCCACGCGTCCAGACCGCATGCCGCCGACTGCCAGCAGATATCGTTGATGAAGAGATCCCCGTGCGCCTCTGCGTAGCGGTCGAAGCGGATGTTCAGCTCGCGCACGAAGCGCGTCTGCCCGTGTATGTCCCAGCCGTCCGCGTTGCCGAGCAGACGGGCGGAGGGAAACTCGAAATTGTTCTGCAGGATGACGCAGCCGAACTTCTCGCGCAGCCGATCCCACATCTTCTCGTAACGGTCGTATTCCGCGTCGAGCTTTGCGCTGACGTCGTCTTTGGAATCCCTGAGCGCCGGAAACTGCTTGATGTTGTATGTGCCGGTCGCAAGGTATACGACGTCCGGGGAGAACGCGTCGAGCTCGGGATTTCCGAACATGGCGTCTTCCCAGTATTTTCCGTATTCGGATTCGTAGAAGGTCGGACGGATGCCGTTCCGCAGCAGAAACAGCTCCAGATAGGCGACGACGTCGTGCGTCGTCGCACCGCCCAGCACCGCGATCCGCTTGTCCGTCCAGTTGATCTCCTGCGCCAGCAGTCTGCGCCTGAGGGACGCGCGCCTGCGCAGCAGAAGCTCCGGATCGAAGGGATAGTTCAGCTCTTCAAACAATCGTATCGCCTCACTTGCCGAGGATCCGGTCCGCCAGAGCGCCGATGTTTTCGAAGCGGCTGATCTCCTCAATGCTCATCTGTACGTGCAGATCGTTCTCGATCAGCACCATAAAGGTCATGGTCGTCAGCGAATCCCAGCCGTCGACGTCGCTCTGCCTGGTCGTTTCGTCCAGAACCACTTCTCTGTCCAGAAGATCGGACAGCGTTTCGCTCAGATACCGGATCACCTGTTCTTTTGTCATCGTATTGTCCTCCGAATCGTATTCCGTATCAATCGTGTTCCCTGACCGGGATCATTTTGCCGTAATCCGCGACCAGCGTGCAGCCCATCGCTTTCAGCAGCAGACCGCGTTTCCGCTCAAGAATAAAGGTGTAAACCTGCTTGCCTTCCTCCAGAAGCTCCCGAAAAAGCTCGCTTTCCAGAATCGTGCCGTAGGGGAAGTCCCGGTATGCCGGATCCACGACCAGCCCGCTCGTTACGGCGATGCCGCGGAACTCGGCGAACGTCGCGATGTGCGCGATGATCCGTCCGTCTTTGCGGACGACGCGGCTTCTGCCCATGCCGGTGGCGGCGCGTTCGCGAAGCTGCTGCTCGAGCGAGACCGGATCATAGTGCGCGAACACCGGATCGGCGCAGAGAAGCGCCGCGATCTCGGCGTAGTCCCCGTCCGAAGCGGGCTCGATCGCGACCGGGATCTCGCGGTGCAGAAACCCGTTGCACAGATACACCTGTCCGGGCTGAAGCGTATAGTCCTCGCAGCCGCTCCGGATCCGTCCCAACAGCGCCATGCGTCCGTTGACGATCGCGAATCTGCGTTCGCGTACCAGCTCGCTTACCTCGCGCACGTCCGCGGAATCGCCGATCGAGAACACCTGCAAGCTGTTGTAGTACCGCATTGCGACGAGCGACGGAGCGCCGCCGTCCTCTTCGAGCCATACCTCCATGTTGGGGTTTGAAAGCCCGTAGGTCCCGATGTCGATATACATATAGATGCAGTTTGCGATGTCCCGCTCCAGATAGGAGCGGATCGCCGCAAGATCGTTTTCCGTCGCTTTTCTCATACCGTCAGCTGCTGCTCCTCTTCGAGCCGTTTCTGCCGGAACGCTTCCAGCCGGCCGATGATGTAATCCGCACCGACCTCGCCGCTGCGGCCGAAGTTGTAGACGAACCGGTCGCGCGTCTGAACGATCGTTTCACGGAACGCTTCGCTGTTCTTTGTGAAATCCTCGACCGTCGGGACGAGCGTTTCCTCCAGCGTTTCGGGCATCAGATCGCGTCCGATCACGTTTCGCAGAACGATGTCGGGCTGGTTGTCGCGGTCGAACAGCTCGTCGGTCCGCTCGTTGACGATCTTCTCCTTCGTGTGGATGAACAGCACCGGCTTCTCGGTGGAGAAAGCGAACTCGAATGCGATCGTCGACCAGTCGGTCATCAGGATGTCCGAGGTGTAGACCGTTTCGTTGGACGTGAAATCCATCTCGAAGCGGCAGTGCTCGCCGAGGTACGGGGCGACGTCGGAGCGGATCTCCTCGAGCTTTCCGCCGAATCTGCGGATGTACTGCGGATGCGGACGGATGACGATGTCGTTCTCGTCGTTCGCGAGCTTTTCGAGAATGGTTTTGAGGCAGCTTTCGAGGATGTTGTCCGGCTGCCAGGACGGCGCGATCAGGATCCTGCGGCGCTCGTGCGGCTTGTCCGCCGCCTTCAGCTTGAGATACTCGTCGTGCATATCCTCGATGACGCCGTGACCGCATTCCACCAGCGTCTTATTCGTGAGGCCCGCCTTCTCGAAGTATTCGGTCAGCTCGCGCTTCTGGTTCGTTTCGCCGCAGAAGATCGTGTCGTACGCGTCGAGCGCATGATCGCGCAGAACGTGCATGCCGCTGATGATGCCGTGCTGGACGTAGATGTATTCCATATCCGTGCGCATATAGGAACGCTTCAGATGGTACGTTTCAAGGTCCGGCAGCGACGTTACCATGATATCGGAATCCACGAGCATGAACAGCATGATCTGCCGGTTCTGATCGATGAAATACGGAACGATGCGCGGCTCCTTCGTTTCGAGGATTGCATCGTGCGGATCGCCGGTGACGTAGTGGATCGTGACGTCGGACTTCTCAAGCAGCGCGTTGATCAGCCGGCGGAAATACTTGTAGTATCCCTGCTTCTCGGCAAAGAACACGACCTGCTTGGGCGTCTTGTCCTTCGTGAACCGCTTGTAATCCGCCTTCGAACGCGCCTTTTCCTCCTTGGTCAGCTTGCCTGCCTTCATCGCCTTCTTGGCGGCGTTCAGGTGCTTCTTGCTCTCCTCCAGAGCGGCGTAGTCGATGTACTTTTTCGGCGGGTAGATCCAGTTGCAGACGAACAGGATCAGGATCGCAAACAGATTGCCGAAGATCCAGTAAAGACCGACGCCCGCCGGAACGACGGAGGCGAAATACAGCGAGAACAGAGCGAGGAAGATCGCCATGCCCCAGCGGCCGAACCAGCTCGCTTCCTTCTGCAGGACGTTGATCTTGTTCTGGCACCACGAGAGCAGAAAAGCGCTCGCGCCGGAAAGCCAGGGGATGACCGTCAGCCATTCCGCGGCAAAGAGCTTCGGCGTGGACGTGAGGTCCAGACCGAGGAAGTTGAAATCCAGCGCGCGGATCGCTTCGATCGCGGCGTTCGTATCGACGCCGGGAACGCTGATTGCCGCAAACTGCGCGGTGTATTCCGCGTTCTTGATCAGCTCGATCGCTTTCAGATGCGCGCCGCTGCCGAGCTCCTCGACGCCGAGGATGGATTTGGAAAGCTCGAGCATCTGTTCGATGAGCGCCGGATCCAGCCGCAGGATATGCTGCAGCGGATGATAGACCACGCCGATCAGACCGAGGATGATCGGGACCTGGATCAGCAGCGGGATCACGCTTGCGAACGGGTTATAATGCTCTTCCTTGTAGAGTGCGAGTTCCAGATCGGACAGACGGCTCTTGTCGACGGCGTTCTCCGCCTTGATCTCGTTGAGACGGGGCATCAGCCGGACCATCTTGATGGAATTGTGCTGCACCCACAAGCTCAGCGGGAAGAGGATGATCTTTGTTAACAGCGTGAAGACGATGATCGCCGGTCCGTACCGTCCGATCAGGTCCACGCACAGTTTGAACAGCCAGCCCAGCGGCGTTCCGATTACGGTGTTAATGACACTCACAGTTCCGTTTCTCCGTTTCCGTCTAATAATTCGATCATGCCGGCGTGCATGTGGATGAAGAACACCACGCGGCGCCCGCCGAGCGCCGGCGCGGGCGTCGGCCGATCGATCATGATGTATCCGTTTTGCTTCAGGGTTTCGATATCCGCTTCAAAATCGTCCGAGACGTAACAGATGTGATACGGCGAATTGCCGATCTTTCTGATCAGCCCGGATACCACGGAATCCTCCGCGGCGGGCGAGATCAGCTCGATCCGGTATCCGTCCTTTATGAGAAAGCAGATGTCGATCTTCCGGATGTCGTCGCGGACCGTTTCCGTTTCCGCGCGGTATCCGAGCGTTTCAAACGAGCGCTTCGCGCGTCCGATGTTTTTGCAAAGATAACCGATATGATGTACGTTCATGGCTTTGTGCGGCGCGTCAGAAGCCCTTTTCCTCGATGTCGCCGGATTCCTCCGGGTCCACCTGATCCTGCCAGAAGATGTAATCCGCGTCGGGGATCGGCGGACGGTTGCTGCCGAGCTTTGTCAGGATCGCCCGGGCGGTGTTGACGGCGGACAGTCCCTCGATCTCGATCGGTTCGCCGCAGAAATAAACGGTGTTCAGGATGCGGCACTGATCGGTCTTTTCGATGTCGTAGTTCTCCGCGTTGTAATCGTTCTGCCACAGACCGCCGCGCGCGCCGTGGTCGGACTGCACGATGATGATCGCGTTCGGATCGTATCGGAAGATGTTGTCGATGATCTCTTCCATGTATTTTTCCATATACATCCACTGATCCAGATAGTATTTATGGTCTACCCAGTTGCAGCGGTATTTGGTCGAGACCGTATTGCCCTCTGCGTCGATGAAGAACGGCGTGTGCGGGGGCAGGAGATAGGTATGGATCGCCATCGGCGCGTCATAGGTGTAGTTGGACGGATCCGCATAGAAATCGGAAACGCGCTTCAGACGCATCTTGAAAATGCCCGCGCCGATCTCGTCGATGAACGAAACGCCGTCGCCGGCAAACTCTTTGACCAGCGAAAGGATCGAGGTGTCGATGAACAGATCCAGCATGGAAGAGCCGTCGAAGGTCACGGAGCACAAAAGCTCTTCCGTAAAGGTCGGATCCGACAGCTCCTTAAGCTGCAGATAATGCGAGGTGTGCGTAGAGACCTGATAGGTCTTGTAGCCGAGCGCATGCAGGTCGTCGAACCATTCGCCGGTAAACGCATAGATGCGCGCGTCCGGGCTCTCCGTTTCGGGCGTGCAGACGTATTGGAGGGAGAACAGATTCGCAATGCAGTAGAGACTGCGGTTCGTGTACGCGCTGCTGTTGAGGGACACGGAAAATCCCTTTTCCTGACAGTATTGATAGTACGGATTCTCCTCCGTGGGAATGTCGTAATACCGTTCCATCGTCGAGAAGTCGCCCGCTTCGTCCATGATGAAATAATAGATATTGGGCTGCGCATCGCTCTTTGCCGCGGTTTTCTCCGGCACGACGGGATCGGACTGGTACGCCTCATACGGGCGGAACATGCTGACGCGCTCGATCGTCCGGATCGCAATGCGAACGCTGTTGAACGCGGTGAGCAGAACGAGGGCGAGCGCGAAGACGGACATGGCGATCATCAGCGCCTTGCTGTTTCTCAGCTTGATCACGACGATCAGGATCGCGGCGGAAAGAAGGACGCCGACGATCAGCGCGCCGACCGCGACCGGCAGGAACGGAAGGATCTTCTTCGCGATCGAAATATACAGACCGAAATCAAGGAAGAAGAACGAGATCGCGCTTCCCGCAAACGCGGTGACCGGCGCGTTCTTTTTGGACAGGAACCACGTCAGAACGAAGACGATCAGTCCCACGACCAGGGCGACCGCCACGGGCCAGAGACCTTCCAGGAAGTTCAGGCCGCCCGTGTTTTTCGACCACAGGATCAGCATGGGCAGGATCGCCATGCAGAGAACGGAGATCAGCGCGGCGAAGAAATGGAATCTGCGCGATTCCATAAATTTCGGCAGCGTCAGAGGGGGCGCCTGCTGTTCGAGGATCGCCTCGATCTCTTCTTCGGTCAGTTCAACGTTTTTTTTCTTTTCGGTTTTTTCCATATTATCTCACTTGTGCGCACATATGCCTTCAAAAGCGCACACTTTCCTATTTTGTATTACTCCGAGATTATAACACGGCGTTTGCGGAAAATCCACTTATTTTCCCATTTTGCGAAAAATCTTTATGAATTATTAAAAAAGCCGCCGCGGAGGCGCATTTTGACGCGAAAAGTAATACTTGCGGCGAAAAAAGGATTGTGATATAATACTTTTCTAAATGAAAAAGGAGAAACAAACATGAAAAACATGAAGCGTTTTATCGGCATTGCTTATTTTCTTTTCTTCGGCGTCCTTATGACGCTGCGTTCCGCAGGCGCCTATATCGATGCGGCGTCCGGAACGTACATTCTCAGCGTGATCGCAGGTCTCTTCATTGCGGCGGGCGCGACGGTCGCCATCTTCTGGCGCAAGATCACATTCTGGTTCAAGAAAAAGAAGGCGCTGAGAGCGAAGAAGCAGAAGGAAAAAGAAACCAAGTGACGGTTTTCCCGCAGATCGGCACAATAAGCGTGTCGGACTGCGTTTTCACGGATGAACGGACGCGGTAGGCGCCGTTCCAAAAGGAGATTGTTTATGACAGATCAAAACCGCAAGACAAACGAACGGTACGGCACGGAACCGAAGGGAACCAGACGCCCGGCGAAGAAGGGAAAGGGAAAGCGTCTCGCGCTCGAGATCGTCCTTTCCATTCTGACGATCCTGGCGATCAACTTCCTTCCGGTCCTGCACCTGTTTGTCAGCAACGCGGAGGAGATGGAACTGTCCGAACTGATCGGACCGGATTTCTTCTGGCTCATCGGCATCGGGCTCGCGCTGTTTGCGATCCTGCGGCTGATCGTCCGGAAGCGTCCGTATTTTGCGGGCTTGGTCGCCGCCGTGATTTCCTTCTTCATGGTGAATTTCAGTCTGGTGACCTCGCTGTTCAAGAGCTTTATCCCGAACTACATTGCGGCGAATATCGTTGCGCTGGTCGCAGTGCTTCTTCTGATCGCGGGAAGCGTTTTCCTGTTTCTGCGCCTGTGCAAAAAAGGAACCGCCGGCCGCGGCGTCATGACGGTCCTCTTCATCACCTTTGTCGGGCTGCTGCTCTTCAACGGCGTGATCTATCTGATCAAGATGAACACGGTCCCGAAGGAGGAGGACGTCGACCTGCCGGAGATCGCGGGGCTTTCGGACGACTGGAACGTCGATTCTGAGCCGTCCGATTCGGAGGATGAGGTCGTGATCGCAGTACAGCCGAACGACGGCGATCCGGTTTCCGCGGCAACCCTTGCGCCCGAAACGCCGAACCCCGGCACGACGGTCACGGAGACGGCGGCGGTCGAAACCGCAGCGCCCGGTCCCACCGAAGTGCCGGTCGAAAAGACGAAGGAGCCGAACATCTATCTGCTCGTTTTCGACGAATACGGCTCTCTCGGCGCAATGGAGAAGTACTATTCCTATAACGCCGAGCCGTTCCGCAAATTCATGCGCACGGCGCACATCAACTGGTCGGAGCATTCGTACTCGATGACCAGAGAAACCAAGTACTGCATGACCGACCTCAACATGATGGACTATGTGTCCTATCACAAGAGCCCCAGCACGCTGAAAAGCTACCGTCGGAACAGTACGATCAAAAAGGTCTTCGGCGACAAGCTCGGATACAATCTGTATCAGTTCTCCACGGCGACCACATGGTTTGCGACGATCCCGAGTCTTCGCGACAGCAAAACCATGAAACAGTACCGGAAAACGACCATCGACGGCGTCGAATCCGATCAGCTGATCCGGCAGCAGTCCATCTTCGGCGCGTTTGACGATCTGATCGGCGCGCTGACGCCGCAGGAAAAGATCGGCGGAAACAGTGAATCGCTGAAGAAATACGGATTCTATTCGTCCGACGAGATCCGCGCGAGCAAGGCGTACAAGAACTACGAGTACAACGACGTTGCAAAGGCGGTTTTAAGCACGCTGGATTTCTGGGAGACGGACAGCAATTTCCAGAACTCCGAAAAGCGGATGATCCTCTCCTACCTGAAGACGCCGCATGTGCCGTTCATTTTCGACGAATACGGACAGGTCCGCTCCATGGGCGTCCGCATGAACTGGACGAATCCGAAATACTACTACGGGCAGTACGTTTTCATCACCAAGCACCTCGAGGTGATCCTCAAGACGATCATCACCAACGATCCGGAGAGCGTCATCATCGTCATGTCGGACCACGGCGTGCGCTCGCACGATCAGGGGTTTGTCAATATCACGGCGAAGGACGACTGCTGGATCTTCCTGGCGCTCTATTATCAGGGCGACACGGTGGACATCGAAGGGCTGTCGCCGATCAATCTGATGCGTCTGATCTCGACGAAACTCGGCGTGAAGATGGATCCGGTGCAGGACTACGTCACCGTCAACAGCAGGGACGATCTGAAGGACGTGGATTTCTCGCGCAGATAACCTCCCGCATCATTCAGACAAAAAAAGAGCCGTTCCGTCCGGAACGGCTCTTTTCGGATGAAACTTATTCCGCGGAGGGACCGGCGGCCGCCGCATCCAGCTTCTTGCCGAGATCGGCAAACGCATCCGGATCCGCGACGCGCAGGAGTTCGATCGCCGCAACGGCGCGGACGGCTCTTCTTCCTTCCTCGTCCAGACGCGAATACCGCTCCAGAAGCGCGCGGTTCTCACCGTCCATAAAGACGGGGGTATCTCCCGCAACAAGTTTGATATCCAGTACTTCACAGATCTTCATGATCGTTTCAAACGACGTACCGCCGATGCCCTTCTGCAGAGCCGTTACGATCGTCGACTGCGGGACGCCGATATACATCGAAAACTGTCGCACGCTGCGAAACTGCCGTTTGATTTCCTTCTTGATCAGTTTTGTCAGTTCATCCATTTTTCACACCTCCACCCCGCTATCATAACATAACGGGGAAAACCCTGTCAATTAAAAATATATTGTTTGATTGTGAACTTTTTGAAACGCGCATAGAAGCTGGAAAAATTGGAACAGAAAAACAATTTGTATAGACATAATCGGATTATATCGGAGAGCTGCGGTCCTTGACGGAACGGGGCCGTTCCGTTATACTGAAGAAAACTGTTTTTTATGAAAACAACAGGCAGGGACCGACCTTTGCCGTGCTTTTCCGCGGCAAACGAACGGTTTAGGGAACTCAACCGCCGGTTGCTGGTTTTTTGCCGCGCCGGACCGTATACTGAAGCCATGAAAAAGATCTTTCCTTTTTTGAAACCGTATAAAAAGCAGCTGATCCTGACCGGCGCGCTGTGCCTTCTGTTCACACTCGGAGGGGCGTTTCTGCCGTACCTGATGAGCCGCATCGTCGACGACGGCATCGCCGCCGGCAACATGGGCGTGATCCTGAAGCTCGGCGCGCTGATGCTCGGGCTCGCAGTCATCTCGATGCTCGGCGCGATCTGGATGGGCGCGGTCAACGCCAGGGTCTCCGCGGGCTTTTCGCACGATCTCACGCGCAGCATTTTCGACAAGGCGTCGGCGCTCGATTTCGAGAACTTCTCGAAGATCGGCACGTCGGGCCTTCTGACGCGCTCCACGCACGACGTTTCCACGATCTCCGGCGCATCCTCGATGTTTGTCAACGTTGTGGTCGTCGTTCCGATCCTGCTGGCGGGCGGCGTAGCGTTCGCGTTTTTAAGCGACCGCGTGCTGGCGCTGATCCTGCTTGCGTCCATGCCGGTCGCGTTTCTGATCCTGTTTCCGATCGTCCGGCACCTCGACGGGCTGTGGAAGCTTTCCGACGAATACATCGACGAGCAGAACCGCCTGATGCGTGAGCGCCTTTCCGGGGTCCGCGTGATCCGCGCGTTCGACAAGGAGGCGCACGAGCACGGACGCATCGCGCATGCAACGGAGGAGATGGCGAAGTACATCATCCGCGCAAACGTGCGCGCGGGGTATGTGAACCCGCTGTGCATGCTGGCGCTGAACCTCGCGACGGTCGTGATGCTTGCGGTCGGCGCGAACCGTCTGCAGGATCCCGGGCTGATGAACGCGGGACTCACCGCGGGCGGGATCATTGCCACGGTGCAGTACGTCGCGCTGATCCTGAACGGCGTAATGATGCTCAGCTGGACGTTCGTGTTTCTGCCGCATCTGAAGGTCTGCGTGAACCGTGTGACCGAAGTGCTGGATCTGCCGGACGAACCGGCGGAGGCGGGCGACGGCACGATCATCGGCGGCGATCTGGTGCTCGAGAACGTCGGCTTTGCTTATCCGGGCAGCGAGCTCAAAACCGTTTCCGGCGTCAATATGACGGTCAAAGCGGGACAGACCGCGGCGCTGATCGGCGGAACGGGCAGCGGGAAATCGACGATCCTCAAGCTGCTTCTGGATTTCTACGCGCCGACGGAAGGGAGCATTTCCCTCGGCGGACGGTCGTATGAGGAGATCGGCCGCGGCGGCGTGCGCGAGAACATCTCTGCGGCGCTGCAGAAGGGCATGGTGTTCGAGGGGACGCTTCTGGACAACGTGCGCATGGGCGATCCGGACGCGGACGATAACGCGGTCAAAAACGTTCTGGACATCGCGCAGATGACGGAGTTTGCCGAATCGCACGAGGAAGGGCTTGCGTACCGCCTTGCGCAGTCCGGCGCGAACATTTCGGGCGGGCAGAAGCAGCGCATCAGCATTGCGCGCACGATCCTGAAGCCCGCGTCGGTCTATGTGTTCGACGACAGTTTTTCCGCGCTCGACTTTCTCACCGAGAGCAAGCTGCGGAAAGCGCTGAACCGTTATCTTGCGGGCAAAACGCAGATCATTATCACGCAGCGCGCGGCGACTGCCATGCGGTGTGACGTCATTTTTGTCATCGAGCAGGGCAGCATTGTCGGGACCGGCACGCACGCCGAGCTTATGAAGACCTGCGAGGTCTATCGCGAGATCGTCCGTTCGCAGTTGGGAGGTGACGCCGTATGAAGAAGGGAAACACTTCCGGCAAAACCGTACTGCGCATCTTAAAGGACACGAAGCCGATCGCGGGCTGGCTCGTGCTCGGCGCGTTCGTCAGTCTCATCTCGGTCGCGCTGTCTCTCGTTACGCCGGAAATTCTGCGCGCGCTGTCCGACCGGCTGTATGACTACTGGGAGCCGGCACACCTCGGACAGCCCGCCGTGTTCGACAAGGCGAAATTCGGGATGGAATGCGTCCTGCTCGCCGCGGCTTACGCGGGAAGCTCGCTTGCGATGATCTTTGAAATGCTGATCATGAACAACGTCGTTTCCAGGCACTTCACCTGCGCGATCCGCATCCGCATGAGCGACAAGATCCGCCGGCTTCCGGTGCGATACATCGATCAAACGCCGAATGGCGAGATCATCTCGCACATGACCGACGACGTCTCCGTCATGGGAACGACGGTGCACAGCTTCCTGGAAACGCTGATCTCCGGCGTGCTGAAGCTCGCCGGCATCATCGTGCTGATCTTTATGCTGAACCCGATCCTTGCCGCCGCCGTCGTCGTGCTTGTGCCGCTTTCGCTGTTTTTGTCCGCGAAGATCGCGGGGAGGAGCGAAAAGTATTTTGCGTCGGTGCGTAAGACGAACGGCAAGCTGTATGCGCTGACCGAGGAGACCTTCACGGGCTTCGACACGGTCAAGGCGTTCCATCAGGAGAAGCGTCAGCGCGAGCGGCAGGCGGCGCTGTGCGGCGATATGCGCGCCGCGGCGCAGAAGGGCACGTTCCTCGCTTCGATCGTGCAGCCGATCGTGGCGCTGACCAACAACATCGCCTATATCGCGATCTGCATCATCGGCGGCATCTTCGCCGCGAACAACCTGTTCGGCATGAGCGTCGGCACGATCGTCGCGTTCGTGCTCTACGCGCGTATGTTCGCGGGACCTTTGGAAAGCATTGCGCAGGGCTTTTCCATGCTGCAGCAGACGATCGCGTCCTCGGAGCGCGTCTATAAGATGCTCGACGAGGAGGAGATGACCGAGGCGACGGAGGAGACCGCGCCGGACGGCGTCGGAAACGTGCGGTTCGAGAACGTCGACTTCTCCTACGATCCCAAACAGCCGCTGATCAAGGGACTTACGATCAACGTCCGCGCGGGCGAAAAGGTCGCCGTCGTCGGTCCGACCGGCGGCGGAAAGACGACGATCGTGAACCTTCTGATGCGCTTTTACGACGTCGACGGCGGACGCATCCTCGTCGACGGCAAGGATGTATACCGGATGCCGCGCAGCGAACTCAGGAGCGTCTTTTCGATGGTGCTGCAGGACACCTGGCTGTTTTCCGGCACGATCTACGACAATATCGCCTACGGACGTCCGGACGCAACCGAGGAGGAGGTGCACGAGGCGGCGCGGCGTGCGCACATCGACCGCTTCATCCGCTCGCTGCCGGACGGCTACAATACCGTGATCAACGAGGAGACGACGAACATCTCCGGCGGGCAGAAGCAGCTTCTGACCATCGCGCGCGCATACCTTGCGAACCGCCCGATCCTGATCCTTGATGAGGCGACTTCTAACGTCGATACGCGCACGGAGATCCTGATCCAAAGGACGATGGACGATCTGATGAAGGACCGCACGAGCTTCGTCATCGCGCACCGCCTTTCGACGATCGTCGACGCCGACACGATCCTCGTCGTCAACCACGGCACGATCGTGGAGCAGGGCACACATAAGGAACTGCTCGCAAAGAACGGCTTTTACGCGGAGATCTACAATTCGCAGTACGAGCTGTTGAATTGAGACAGAAACAAAAAGGATCACGGGATTTCCGTGATCCTTTTTTCGTTTGGTTTTATCTCCGCAGCTCCCAGAACGCGACGGCGCTTGCGGCGGCGACGTTTAAGGAGTCCACGCCGTGCGCCATCGGGATTTTGACCGCAAAGTCGCAGGCGGCGATCGTCTCTTTGCTCAAACCGTCGCCCTCCGTGCCGAGCACGACGGCGAGGCGGTCGATCGCTTTCAATTTCGGATCGTCCATTGCAAGCGAATCGTCGACCAGCGCCATCGCCGCGGCCGCAAAGCCGTATCCGCGCAGCAGCGCGAGCCCGTTTTCCGGAAGGACCGTCCACGGCACCTGAAAGATCGTGCCCATGGATACGCGCACCGCGCGGCGGTTCAGAGGGTCGCAGCACGCGGACGAAAACAGCACCGCGTCGATGTTCAGCGCGGCGGCGCTTCTGACGATCGCGCCGAGGTTCGAGGCGTCGACGATCCCGTCGAGTACGGCGACGCGCTTTGCGTCGAAAAGGACCGCATCCAACGCGGGCAGCGGCTTTCTTCGCATGGCGGAAAGCACCCCGCGCGTCAGCTCATAGCCGGTCAGCTCCTTTAAGAGCGCGCGTTCGCCCGTATAGACCGGCGCGTCGGGACAGCGCAAAAGAAGGTCCTTCGCGTACCTTCGATGTGCTTTTGCTCCATCAAAAAGGAAACGGGTTCATACCCCGCGTCCAGCGCAAGCCGGATCACCTTCGGACTTTCCGCGATGAAGACGCCCTTTTCGGGCTCCAGACGGTTTCGGATCTGCGCCTCGGTGAGCCGCGCGTACACGTCGAGCTCTTCCCGGTCGATCGAATCCAGCGTAACGATGTTTCCCATTGCTCAAAAAATGCCCCGCCGGTGCCGGCAGGGCGGTTCAAAAAGTGCTTATTTGTTCTCGAGGTAATCGTTGAGCGCCTTGCACAGCTCGTCCGCGTCGATGCCGTGGACGGCGCACGCTTCTTCGAGGTTCTCGAAGTGTGACATTGCGCAGCCGAGGCAATGCATACCGGATGCGATCAGAATGCCCGCGAGGTTCTCGTCGATTTCGATGATTTTACGGATGTTCATGTCCTTCGTGATCATGGTTCGTACTCCTTTTCTTATTCGGTGGGATCAGTATATCAGGATTTTTGCCGTTTTTCAACAGCGGATTGTGATTTTTCGGTGAAGCTCATGCCTTTTTCAGGATCCGGAACCCGTTTGCCGGGATCGAGACCGAAAGCGAGCCGCGCGCCGTGAGCGTATCGCCGTTCTCGCCGACATACGTTCCGGCAAGCGCGAACGGCTCCGTCGCCGCGGCGCCTTCATGGAACTGCGCGGGGAAGAGCACGGCTTTGACCGGCGCGTCGGCGGCGTTCGCGAGAAGGAGCAGCGTTTCCGCTTCGCTTTCGCGGATCACGCAAAGCGTCTGCTTTCCGATCGCCGCAACGCGCGTCGTTCCGTTTCTGATCGCGTCGCTTTCGCGGTGCAGACGCATCAACTTCCGCACCTGTTCGGTGAGGCCGGCGTCCTCGCGTCCCCACGGGAACATGCCGCGGTTCAACGGATCGGACATGCCGGTCATGCCGGCTTCGTCGCCGTAGTAGATGCACGGCACGCCGGGCAGAAACGCCATCAGCGCGTAGCCGAGAAGCACCCGCTTTGTCGCCCGCGCAAGCGTCGCCCGATCCGGACGGATCGCGAGCTGTTCTGCGCGCGAGAGCGTTCGCGCGTCGGGAATGCCGCACAGCGCGGTTCGGATGCGCTCGGTGTCGTGCGAGCCCAGAAGGTTCAGGCACGCGTCCAGAAACGGCTTCGGGTAGTCCTCCGTGAGCGCGTTCCACAGGTTCGCATAGGTAAAGGCGTCGCTGCGCCCGTTCAGAAACTCCACGGTCGGCTCGCGGAAGCGGTAGTTCATCGGCGCGTCGAGCTCGTCGCCGTTGACGTAGCCGCGCCGTCCTTCCGGACCGAACTTGGTCGCGCAGTTGTCCCACACCTCGCCGATCAGCACCGCGTCGGGATCGAAGTCCTTGATCGAACGGCGCACGCCGCGAATGAACGAATCCGGCAGCTCGTCCGCCACGTCGAGCCGCCAGCCGGACGCGCCCGCTTTCAGCCACATACGGAGCACGCCGTTTTCGCCCTGAATGAATTCGGTATAGCTCGGCTCGGTCTCCTCCACGTCGGGCAGCGTCTCGAAGTTCCACCAGCATTCGTAGGTCTTCGGGTAGTCATAAAACCGGTACCACGGATAATACGGCGAGTCCTTGCTCTCGCAGGCGCCGTCGGTCTTGTACCGTCCGTAACGGTCGAAATAGATCGAGTCGTCGCCGGTGTGCGAGAACACACCGTCCAGAATGATGCGGATGCCGTGCGCCTTCGCCGCGGTGCAGAGCGACTTGAAATCGTCGTTCGTGCCGAGCAGCGGGTCGATCGAACGGTAATCCGCCGTGTTGTACCGGTGGTTCGAGTGCGCGGCGAAGATCGGGTTCAGATAGATGCACGTCACGCCGAGCGAGGCAAGATACGGGAGCTTTGCCTGTATGCCGGGAAGGTCGCCGCCGAAATAGTCGTCCGGCGCATACGCTTTCGCGCCGCCGTGCGGCGTATAATACGGCTGCTCAAAGGGATCGTCGTGCACAAAGGCGGGACGCCCCGTCGCGCGGTAATCCGCGACCGCGCGCAGAAACCGTTCGCGGTCGGAGCAGAAGAAGCGGTCGGGGAAGATCTGATACACCACGGCGTGCCGGAACCATTCGGGCGTCTGAAATGCGCCGTCGTAAACGGTCAGTCCGTAGGTCTGCGGATGGTCCGCAAAGGACGCCTCGCCGCTTTCCGCGCCGAAATACCGGCCGTTGATGCGGAACCCATAGCCCATGCGGCAGGGCGAAAGAGGCGCCGTAAACGCCGCGCGGTACGCGGTCCCGTCCCAATGCATGGGAAGCGTTTTCGGTCCGTCCGGCAGGTACAGCAAAAGCTCGGCGAGCGCGCTCGGCGCGCCGTCGATGCGAAGCGAGACCGTCTCGCCGGTTTTGACGGCGCCGAACGGCTGTTTGTAATGCGGATCGCGGGAATGATAGTACCAGTTCATACGCGTATATTATACGCTTTCCCGGCGCGCAATGCAACCCGAACTTTGTCGACAGGAATGCTTTGACGGACGCGCCGGATTGTGTTATACTGTATTCGGGATTCTGCGGGCGATTTTTGTAAAAAACTTGCAAAAAATGCGGGTTCGCAACACTCGTGTTACATTTTGTCCGCATTTGTATGCTACACTTTTTCCATGAAAAGGAATCGGAGGATGGGAAAATGATAAAGATCCTGATCGTGGACGACGAAGAACCGATCGCAAACCTGATCCGCATGAATCTGACGCGGCAGGGATATATGTGCACCTGCGCGTACGACGGGCAGCAGGCGGCGGATCTGCTCGAGAAAAATCCGTTCGACCTCGTGCTTCTGGACATCATGCTGCCGAAGTTCGACGGCTATGATCTGCTTGCCTATATCCGCCCGATGGGCATCCCCGTGATCTTCCTCACGGCAAAAAGCGACGTGAACGACCGCGTCAAGGGGCTGAAGCTCGGCGCGGAGGACTACATTGTCAAGCCGTTCGAGATCGTGGAGCTTCTGGCGCGCATCGAGGTGGTGCTGCGCCGTTACAATAAGAGCCAGGGGCTCATTCAATGCCTCGACATTCTGATCGACCTGGACGCGCGCGACGTTTTTCAGAACGGGAAGCGCGTCGATCTGACGCGTAAGGAATTCGATCTGCTCGTGCTCTTTGTGCAGAACCCCAACACGGCGCTGTTCCGCGAAACGCTGTTCGAGCGCGTGTGGGAAACGGACTACATCGGCGAGACGCGCACGCTGGACAGCCATGTGCAGCGTCTGCGCCGCAAACTCGGCTGGCAGGACCGCATCAAAACGGTCCATAAGATCGGCTATCGTCTGGACATTCCCGAAACATGAGATTTGCTCTGAAAATCTGCATATGTACCGTATTGATCGTAGCGCTGTTGTTCGGCGTGGCAGGACAGATCCTGATCGCGCAGAGCTTTGAAACAGCGCTTCGTTTTCGCGTACACGCGGCGGTCGCGGATTATTCGGCGCTGGCGTCCGCCATGGAAGCGGAGCTGTACGGCATCGACTTTTATTACAACACCGCGTCGCCCGATATGTACGAGGAGATCTTAAAGCGCGCGGGCTCCAATCAGGGCGTAGAATCGCCCTGCGCAATCTACAATACCGACGCCGCGCTCATCACGGCGAGCATGGACGATTTTCCGGAAACGCTGCCGTTTACCGAGCTGCGCGTAAGGCGGTTTGCGTACCGGCTGATCCGCGAGGGCGACCGCACCGTCCTGGATACGGCGGGCTGCGTGTCGATCGGCGGAAAAAACTACTTCCTGTCCGTTCGGTACGACGCGAACGACCTGATGCGGCTTCGCGCAGAACAGATCGATTCCGTCATTCTTCTGCATATCATCACCGTTGCGGTGTCGATCGCCGCGATGCTTCTTGTCTCCTATTTCACCACAAAGCCGCTGCGGCGCCTGCAGCGGTTCACCAAGGTCATCGGCGGCGGCAACTATTCGCGCCGCGCGCGCGTGACGACGCTCGACGAGATCGGCGATCTTACCGTGGCGTTCAACGACATGACCGGCGCGATCGAGCAGAAGGTCGATGCGCTCGAACTGAACGCCAAGCAACAGAAGGACTTTGTCGCGAGCTTCTCGCACGAGCTCAAGACGCCGATGACGTCGATCATCGGCTATGCGGACATGCTCCGCAGCACCGAGCTCGACGAGGAGGACGCGTTCATGGCGGCGAACTTCATCTTCTCCGAAGGCAAGCGGCTCGAGGCGATGTCCTTAAAGCTCATGGACCTTGTCGTGCTCGACAAAAACGATTTCAAGCTGGTCCGCGGCTATGCGCGGCGCGCGCTCGGACATGTGGTGGCGGTCGTCACGCCGATGCTCGAAAAGGCGGAGCTGACGCTGGACTACGACATCGAACAGCAGATCATCCTCTATGAAAAGGACCTGCTTCTGACGCTCGTCACGAACCTCATCGACAATGCGCGAAAAGCGAGCTCGCCCGGCAAGACTGTCACGCTTTCCGGCAGACGCGAGGCGGGACGCTACCGCATCTCCGTGCGCGACGAAGGCATCGGCATTCCGGCGGAGGAGATCTCGCGCATCACCGAGGCGTTCTTCATGGTCGACAAATCCCGTTCGCGCGCACAGCACGGCGCGGGACTCGGTCTTGCGATCGGCAACCGGATCGCGCAGATCCACGGCAGCACCCTGCACTTTGAAAGCAAGGTCGGCGAGGGAACGCTGGTCTGGTTCGACGTGCCGCTCTATTCGCGTGAGAAGGGAGGCGAGGACCGGTGAAGCTGAATCTGAAAAAAACGCGTCTGTACCGGCGCATCGCCCTGTTCGTGCGCGAGCGGCGGATGGGGATCAGACGGTTCCGGCTGTTTGCGGACCGCGACCGCGTGACGCGGACGCGTATCGCCTATATCGCGCTCACGGCGGGCACGGTCGTCGTCGCGCTGCTGCTGGTGCTTCTGAACCGCGGCATCTTCAAGCTGTCCGAAAAGCGGCTGTACGACGATCCGAAGTACGAGGCGGTCAGCATCATCAGCGCAAACGGCATCGGCGCGCCGCTGTCGCTGGAAACGCGCGTAAAGCTGTACCTCGGCTGCGAGCGGCAGGGCGAGGAGCGCGCCGTGATGCCCGGCGAGATGAGCGAGACCGAGGTCACCGAAAAGCTCAGGGAGCTCTGGTCGGACACGCTGCGCTTCCACGCGCCGGACGGCAGACTGAAAACCGGCGAATCCGTGGATTCCGTGCTGAAAAAGAGCCGTTATTCGCTGACGCTGCGCGATTTCTACAACGACACGACCGGCGCAAAGCTCGCGCTGTGGTGCGGGCAGGCGTATTACGACGCCGGAAACGGAAAGGTCTATTGTCTTTCCGTACAGTTCGACAGCCGCACGGGCGAGGCGTATTCGCTGAGCGCGGCGCTGTTCGGGAACGTGCAGCCGGATCGGTACAAGACGGTCGCCGGACCGTTTCTGACCGCGAACGGCTATGCGGACACGCTCGCGGAAAAGGCGGTGTTCCTTTCGACGGAGAAGGGGTACGCCGGCACGCTGACGCTTCCGGGCGGACTGAACGTCGCGATCGGTTACGACTCCGACGAGCAGTACACGATCGGGTTTACGGAATGATCTCCGCCGCACGGCGATCCGTGCGCAGTTATGATTGCCTGCGGCAAATGAGCAGTCCAGAGTTTACAATTTGCAAAGCCTGGACGCGGCGCACTTTTTTTGATCGGCATGTCACGTTTTCCGGTTCCCGATTGTCTGTATAACAAAGGACATAGGAAGGAGCACTGTATGAAAAGGACGATTGCAACTTTGCTTGCATGTATCATGCTGCTGACGCTTGCCGCCTGCGGACACAGAATCAAACACCTCGTCTATACGGATGATTATCCGACCGTCTATCAAGAGGAGTTGAAAGAGATTTTCGGTGATTACACGCTCGGTGAACGCATCGAACAGCATTCGGAGGGCGAAGACTGTTCCTGCGGGTATCACCGGGACACGCTCGACTGGTACGAATGGCAGATCACATATCGGGACGCCTGCGGGCAGACGATGACCTGCACGATGAACAATTATCAGACGCTGTATTACCAGCAGTATGAATGGATCGAGGATCAGATCGGGACGCATTTCTTTACCGGTTATGTTGAGCGTTACTATGATGGCTTGCTGTGGGGCAGGGGAAGCTACTGCTTCTGCTCCCTCGGCGATTTCGTGAACAGCTACAGCAACAAGGGGGAAGAATCCCCTATGGAGATCGGCAAAGCGTATCGAAAGAACCTCGAACAGAGCGAGGACCGGGTTCCGCTGTATGCGCTGCGTTATTCCGACCTCTTGGACCGCTATCCGATCGTGCTGTCGATCTTCGTCCAGCTGGATGACGAGACGATGGAGGAACGGGACTGGGAGGCGCATTTCAACGACGCAGCCTGCCGTCTCGAAGCAATGGCGGCGGAGATGGCAGAGGAGATCGGCGACGGGCTGAACCTCAAAGCACAAGTATACAGTCGTGCGGAAAGCGTCGAACTGAACCGCCGGAAAACATGGATTTACTATCTCAGAGGCGAACAAACCAAGGACGTTGATCCCTTTTCACTCGACCATATGGTTTTTGAATCATACATGGGTAAATTCTGGTGAGGACAGAAGAAGCAGGACGTTGCCCCGCACATGAAGCGCGCAGGGACGACCATCGGTTAACCGTTCCGCTTTTGGCGGGCGGATGATATTCGCTCGTGCGGGTAAATCCCAAATGCAGGGGGAAGATAGTGCGCGGCAGACGACGTTTGTGTCGTCGCGTGTCCAATCAACAGCTTCTCCTCAAGGAGAAGCCCTTAAATATGCGAAGCCAAAAGCCTTCCCCTTGAGGGGAAGGTGCCGTCAGGCGGATGAGGTGAATGAATTGCGATTACGAACATGAATTGTTCCCGCGGAACATGAATCGGCTTCGCCGTGAATTGACGCCTGCGGCGCATGAATGGTCTTCGACAGGAATTGCGGCAAGCCGCATAAAATGCTTGCAATATATTCATAGCTTCCCTATAATAAATGTGTTATGGAAGCTTCGATTCGTAAAAACAGAATGGGAACGGAGCCGGAAGGTCGGCTCCTTCTTTCTTTGGGCTGGCCGATCATCGTGTCCATGCTCGTGCAGGCGCTGTATAACATTGTAGACAGCGTGTTCGTGTCGCACATGAATACGCTGCCGCAGGAAGCGCTCCAAAAAATCCTCGGCGAGCTGTATACGCCCGGCGTCGGCGAGTACATCGGCGACAAGGCGATCGCCGCGCTGTCGCTCGTGAATCCGCTGCAGATGCTTCTGATCTCGGTCGCGGTCGGCACCTCGGTCGGCATCAATTCGCTGATCTCGCGCCGCCTCGGCGCAAGGCGTTTTGAGGACGCGAACCGTGCGGCGGGCAACGGGCTTGTCGTGCTGCTGATCTCCGCGGCGGTGTTCACCGTTGCGGGACTGACGCTGTCCGGACCGTTCATGCGCTGGCAGAGCGACGACCCGATCGTGCAGCTCATGGGCATCCACTATATGTCGATCTGTCTCAGCTTGTGTGTCGGCGTGTTCCTTTCCTGCGGCATCGAGCGCATTATGACCGCGCAGGGACGCACGATCTTCGCCATGCTGATGCAGCTGACCGGCGCGATCGTCAACATCGTGCTCGACCGCGTATTCGTGCTCGGCTGGGGCTTCGTCCCTGCGATGGGCGTCAAGGGCGCGGCGATCGCGACGATCGCGGGGCAGTTCGCGTCGATGATCCTTGCGATCATTCTGCTGTTCGGCACGAAGCACGAGATCCGGATCCGTCCGGCGGACTATAAGCTCCGGCGGCAGACGGTCTACGAGATCTACCGCGTAGGACTGCCGTCGATCCTGATGCAGGCGGTCGGCACGGCGATGATGTTCGGCATGAACGCGATCCTGAAGGCGCTCGGCGAATACCAGATCGCGAACGTCGACGCAAGCGTCGATTATCCGGACCTGTACCGCGGCGCGTTCGGCACATATTTCCGCCTGCAGTCGATCATCTTCATGCCGGTGTTCGGACTGACCAACGCCGCGATGAGCGTGCTCGGATTCAATTTCGGCGCAAGGAACCGCGTGCGGTTCATGCGCGCGTTCAGGATGCTGCTGATCTACTGCTGCATCTTCATGCTGTTCGGCACACTGCTCTTCCAGCTGTTCAGCGGACAGATCATTCAGATGTTCGGCATTTCCGTCGAGATGCAGGCGGTCACACGGCGCGCGCTGCACATCATTTCGATCGGGTTCATCTTTGCCGCGGCGGGCATTTCGTTCTCCACCGCGTTCGGCGCGACGGACACGAGCTTATACGGCGCGATCACGTCCCTGCAGCGCCAGCTCATCGTGCTGCTGCCGGTCGCCGCGCTGCTTGCGTGGATCACCAAGGACGTCGACGGCATCTGGTGGGCGTTCCCGATCTCCGAGTTCATTACGCTGATCGTGGCGGGACTGCTGTTCAAACGGCTCTACCGCAGGAAGATCAAACCGCTCGACGATCTTCCGACCTTCGAGGATTAACAACAAAGCGTACCGAAAACGGTACGCTTTTTCATTGAATATCATTCAATCTGCCGAGTGTTTAAAGCATCGCGCTGTCTTCGGGCAAAGACGGGTGCATGATGTCGCGCTTCAGAGTGCTGTCCGTGACCGCGGATCGCGAAAGCACCATCTTGCCCGCCTCCACCGAATGCGTGAGCCATACGCTGCCGCCGATGACGCAGTCGTTTCCGATGCGCGTTTCACCGCCGAGGATCGTCGCGCCGGAATAGATGACCACGCGGTCGCCGATGTCCGGATGCCGCTTGACGCCCTTCACCGGCACGCCGTCCGCGTCGGTGTCGAAGCTCTTTGCGCCGAGCGTCACATGCTGATAGATCTTGACGCCGCTGCCGATGGTCGTGGTTTCGCCGATGACGACGCCCGTGCCGTGGTCGATGAAGAACGATTCGCCGATCGTTGCGCCGGGGTGGATGTCGATGCCCGTGCGGCGGTGCGCGTACTCCGTCATCACGCGCGGCAGCAGCGGTACGTTCTTCCGGTACAGCACATGCGCAAGCCGGTAGGTGCCGATCGCGAAGAACGCCGGATAGCACAGGATGATCTCATCCGCGCCGCGCGCCGCGGGATCGCCGACATACGCGGCGGCAAGGTCGGTTTTCAAAAGGCGCAGAACGCCCGGAAGCGCGTCGAACAGGGCAAAAACGATCGCGTCGGCACGTTCCGGCTCCGCCGAAAGCGCGTCAAGACAGGTGCGCAGAAGCGCCGCCGCCTCCGAAAGCGCCCGTTCGCGCGGGATCGGTTCGTTGGCATAGCAGGGAAACATGGCGTCGATCAGCAGGTCTGTCATGCGCTCCGCATTCTTCCGGAAGCCGCAAAGATCGCGGTGCGGTTCATCCTCCGCATTGAGGGCGGCGATGGTATTCAACAGCAGCCGGTCCATCTTCAATCCTCGTAAAGCGCCGTGGACAGATACCGGTCGCCGCCGTCGGGGAACAGGGCGACGATCGTTTTGCCGCGGTTCTCCGGCCGCTTCGCAAGCAGGATCGCCGCATGCGCCGCCGCGCCGGAGGAGATGCCGACCGCCACGCCCTCGAGCCGCCCGATGCGCCGCGCCGCCGAAAACGCGTCCTCGTTGGAAACGGGGATCACCTCGTCATAAACCGCCGTGTCGAGCACGTCCGGCACGAAGCCCGCGCCGATGCCCTGGATCTTATGCGCACCCGCTTTGCCGCCGGAAAGCACGGGGGAGGAGGCGGGCTCCGCCGCGACGATGCGGACGTTCGGATTCTGCTCCCTGAGATACCGCCCGACGCCGGTGACCGTGCCGCCGGTACCCACGCCCGCAACGAAGAGATCGACCTGCCCGTCCGTGTCCGCCCAGATCTCGGGACCGGTCGCCGCATAGTGCGCGGCGGGGTTCGCGGGATTCGTAAACTGCCCGGGGATCAGCGCGTCCGGGATCTCCTTTACAAGTGCTT
Organism: Clostridia bacterium; assembly: GCA_017438865.1. Taxonomy (GTDB): domain Bacteria; phylum Bacillota; class Clostridia; order Christensenellales; family CAG-138; genus UBA3792. The sequence continues at coordinate 16,317 of JAFRUN010000050.1, read as the reverse complement.
CCGCCTTTGCGATCGCGCCCTTCATGCCGTCCGCCCCGCTCGTCAGCACCAGTTCCGCGCCGTACGCGCGCATCATGCGCCGCCGTTCGATGCTCATGGTTTCGGGCATCACGATGATCACGCGGTATCCGCGCGCCGCCGCGACTGCCGCAAGCCCGATGCCGGTGTTGCCGGAGGTCGGCTCGATGAGTACGGAGCCGGGCTTCAGGACGCCGCGGCGTTCCGCGTCGTCGAGCATCGCCTTTGCGACGCGGTCCTTGACCGAGCCGGCGGGGTTCAGGTATTCGAGCTTCGCAAGAAGCCGCGCGGAAAGCGCTTCCTCACGCATCAGGCGGCCGAGCTCCAGAAGCGGCGTTTTTCCGATCAGCTGATCGACGGATGTATAGACGTTCATAGTTGGTTCCTCCGTAAAAGAATATGTATTTTCGGTACGTTGTGTGCAAAACAAAAAGCCGGGAAGCCCGATCGCTTCCCGGCGGAACAACAAAAAATCCCTATCCGAGCGTGCAAACGGGCATAGCAAGGCAGGGACAGCAACACACGAAGCGATTGCGGTTCTGCATACCCGTTCGACCTCCTCAAAAGATTATATATAGTATATAAAGGTGGGACGGAATTGTCAAGCGGTTTCGGGAAAATAAAAAGGGGCCGTTAAGAAAGCCCCGTCATTCTGAGCCGCAGGCGAAGAATCTTTTCAAAAGATCCTTCGTCGCAAAGCTCCTCCGGATGACATATTCCGGACTTTCTTAACAGCCCCTGCGCGGTTTTTTATTTCCTGAACAGCGTTTTGAGCAGGTCGAGCTTGTCGCCGAACAGCGGGAGCGGCTTCTTTGCGCCCTGCAGCACGTGCACGATGCCGATGATCGAGAAGACGAGAACGGCAATGAGACCGATGTCGAAGACATACCGGAAGAAGTACGTGCCGATGTACGGGATGATGCCGAGCGTGTAACGGGCAAAGATCAGCGCGAAGTAGAACAGCATCAGATTGAAGCCCTGACGCACGTGATACTGGACGAATTCGGAATCCTTCTTCACGAACATCGGGACGAACAGGACGGGACCGCAGTACGCGAGAACGCCCATCCACATTTCACCGACGGAAACTTCTTCGGGCTGCGGAGCCGTCTTTACGGGAGCAGCTTTGACGGGGGCGCCGCAGGATGTGCAGAACTTGTCTTCCGGCTTAAATGCGCGCCGCATTTGGGACAAAATGACATTGGTAGGTCCTCCTTTTTATTGATGAATGGTTTCCCATATATCCAAGAGTTCCAAAGGGTGCGAGATCACCTGTTTCGCGCCCGCTTCCTTTAAAAACGCTTCGCCGCGATAGCCCCAGCCGCAGCCGACACACGCAAGGCCGGCGTTCTTTGCGAATTGAATATCCACGTCCATATCGCCGAGATACAGCGTCTCCTCCCGCGAAAAGCCGAGCGATTCGCGCACGACGTCGAGCATCGTCGGATCCGGCTTCACGGGATAGTCGGCGCACTGCCCCTGCACGCGCGAAAAGAGCGTTCCCTCTCCGAAGAGCAGGCGGATCATCTTCTTTGCGTGCGGATCGGGCTTGTTCGTGACGACGGCAAGCGTAACACCGCGCGCTTTCAGCGCTTTCAGCATCTCCGGCATTTCGGGGTACGGCACGGTCGTGTCGCAGAGATGCTCCGCATAATCCTCCAGAAACCCGTCGCGCACGGCGGTCCACGCCTCAGGACGGTCTTTCGGCACGGCGTTTTTGCACATATAGACGATGCTCTTTCCGATCAGACCGGATACGCCCTCGTCCGTGTAGGCGGCAAAGCCCTGCGCCTCGAGCGCACGGTTTAAGGAGGACGCGATGTCCTTCAAAGTATCGCAGATCGTTCCGTCCAGATCGAACGCAACGAGCTTGAACCGGTTTTCAAGAGTCTTCTGTTCCATACACAATTATTTTACAACCTTTTTCGGTATGCGTCAATGCGGGGGCGGGCTTTTTCGGGCTTCACAAATCAAAAAAATATGGTATACTGATTTTATGATTGAGTACGAACGCATCACGGCGGAAAACATCGCGGCGTTGAGGCCTTTTTTTGAGACCTATGCCTGCGGCATCTGTGACAATACGATCGGCGCCGTCTATCAATGGCGCGACATCTATGTATCCTATTACGCGATCGTCGAAGGTATGCTCTGCATCCGCGCTGGCTACGGCGAATACGGCGAGTGCTATACCGTTCCGCTCGGCGGCGGCGATTTCGCGGCGGCGTGCGCGGCGAACGAGGCGGACGCAAAGCGGCGGGGGATCCCGCTTCGCTACTGCGTCGTGCCGTATTGTATGATGCCGCTTTTGAAGGCGCGTTACGGTGACCGCATGGCGGTTGAGAGCATTCGAGACTGGGCGGATTATATCTACGACGCCGAACGCTTCCGCACCTTTGCAGGGAAGGCGTATCACGGGCAGAAGAACCATGTGAACCGCTTTTACCGCGACCACCCGGACGCGTATGCGAAGATCGTTTCGGACGTGGAGACGGAGCGCGCGTGCCTTGCGTTTCTGGACCGTTTCCGCGAAAGGCATCCGGAGTTTTCCGCGCTGGAGGAGAACGAGTGGAACGGCGCGAAGGACCTGCTTTTACACCGGGATCCGCTCGGACAGACAGCGGTTGCGCTTTATGCGGGCGGCGAGGTCGTTGCGATGGCGATCGGCGAAAGGAAGCGCGACATGCTGTTCGAGCACGTCGAAAAGGCAATGCCGGACGTGCCGGGCGCGTATCCCGCGATGGCGCAGGCGTTCGTGAATCGGTTTCCGGAGGCGGCGCTTCTGAACCGCGAGGACGACGGCGGCGATCCGGGACTCCGGTATTCCAAGCTGAGCTATAAGCCGAAGGAACTGCGTGAAAAATTCCTCGTCACCGTTCGGGACGGGGCTGAGAAATCAATCAATCAGGAGGAGAATGCTTTATGAAGAAACCGATTCTTTTGATCATGGCAGCCGGCATGGGCAGCCGTTTCGGCGGTCCGAAACAGATCGAGCCGATCGACGATCACGATCACGTCATTCTGGACTTTTCCGTGTTCGACGCGATCCGCGCGGGCTTTGAAAAGGTCGTGCTCATCATCAAGAAGGAGATGGAGCAGGATTTTGAGGAGCGCGTCGGAAAGCGGATCCGTCCGCATGTACAGCTCGAGTACGCGTTCCAGTCGCTCGACAAGCTGCCGGAGGGCTATGCGATCCCCGAAGGCCGCGTGAAGCCGTGGGGCACGGCGCATGCGATCCTCTGCGCAAAGGAGTATCTCGACGCGCCGTTCGCGGTGCTGAACGCCGACGACTTCTACGGCGCGGACGCGTATCGGAAGATCTACGACTTTCTGAGCAAGGACCGCCCCGAAAGCGACTGCGCGATGGTCGGCTATCAGCTCGGCAACACGCTTTCGGACTTCGGTTCCGTGGCGCGCGGCGTCTGTGAGATCGGACCGGACGGCAAGCTCGTTACGCTCACCGAACGGCTGAAGATCGAAAAGCGCGACGGCGCGGCGGCGTTTACCGAGGACGACGGCGCGACCTACACCCCGCTTGCGCTCGACACGCTCGTTTCGATGAACCTGTTCGGTCTGCAGAGAAGCGTTCTCGACGAATTCGAAGCGCGATTCCCGGCGTTCCTCGACGAGAATCTCCCGAAGAACCCGCAAAAGTGCGAATACCTGCTGCCGCGCGTGCTCGACGCGCTGATGCGGGAGGGCAGGATCGGCATCGAGGTGCTGGAAACCACCGCACGCTGGCACGGCGTCACCAACCGTCCCGATCTGCCGATCCTGAAAGCCGCGATCCAAAAGATGAAGGACGACGGTCTGTATCCGGACGAGCTCTGGAAATAGACAACAATCAAAAAAGAGGAGGGCGACCTCCTCTTTTTGTTTGCGGTTTTATTTGCCTTTCAGCTCCAGCGCGCGGCGGTAAACGTCCTTTTTCGGAAGCGACAGCCGCTCGGCGGCGATCGCAGCGGCGTCCTTTACGGATTCCGTTTCCAAAAGCGCGCGCAGCGTTTCGTTGAGATCCGGTTCTTCCGTTTCGTCCTTCTGCCCGGGGACGAACGCGATCACGCATTCGCCCTTCGGCTCCTCGGAAAAGCGTTCGATCAGTTCGGAAAGCGAGCCGGTCACGACGGTCTCGAACTTCTTGGTGAGCTCGCGCAGCACCGCCGCCGGCCCGTCGCCGAAGCGGTCGTAAAGGTCTTTGAGCGTCGTCTGCACGCGGTGCGGGCTTTCGTACAGAATGACCTGATGCCGGATCGGCGCGATCGCGTCGAGCATTTTGCGGCGCGGCGCGCTTTCGCGCGGGAGAAACCCGAAAAAGCTGAACGGCTGCGCGGGCAGTCCCGAAAGCACGGCGGCAATGACCGCGGCGCTGGCGCCGGGGATCACGGTGTGGGGGAGATTTTCCCGCTGACATGCCTCGACGAGCATCGCGCCGGGATCGGACACGCCGGGCATACCCGCGTCAGACACATAGGCGACGTCGCGTCCGTCTTTGAGCGCGGCGACGACCTCTTCGGTGCGTTCGCGTTCGTTGTGCGTATGCAGGGAACGCGTCGGTTTTTTAATGTTGAAATGATTGAGCAGAAGCCCCGTGTGCCGCGTGTCTTCGCAGTAGATGACGTCGACCGCGGAAAGCGTTTCGATCGCCCGCGGGCTCAGATCGCCGAGGTTGCCGATGGGGGTTGCGACAAGGTACAGCATCAGCGCACCCTCGTTCTCAGATTGTCCCCGCGCAGCAGCACGATCGCGGTCAGCGCGCCGTCGATCATGCGGCTTGCAACGCGTTCGCCGTAGCGCTCGAACAGCCCTTCACGGTCGAGGTTGGTGATGAGCACGGTCGGAAGATTCGCCGCCGTGCGCTCGTTGAGGATGCGGAAGAACGTTTCGACGGTCACGTTCGGCACCATCGCCTCGGTGCCGAGGTCGTCGAGGATCAGAAGGTCGGCGGAGAGATACGGCGTGATCGTATCCGCGCGCGTTTCGATGCCGTCGAGAACCGTCTGGATGCACTGGTACGCCGTCGTTTTCAGCGTCGGAATGCCCTTTTCGATCGCGGCGCGCGCGATCGCGTTGCCGAAAAAACTCTTGCCGAGACCGCTCTGTCCCACGATCAGAAGATTCGGCTTTTCGGGCTTGGGAAGCGAGGAGACGTACCGCTCGCAGAACCGCCTCATGGCAAGCCCCTGCTTTTTCTGTTCGTCGTTGGGATAGATCGTTTCGCTGAAGTTTGCAAACGTCTCGCGGTCGTTGATGCGGGAACCCGAAAGCAGCTGCTCCTGCTGCTTTTTCAGCGCGCAGGCGCACAGCCGCAGCGGCTCGCCGATCTCGCCGGTGTCCTGACAGCGCGGGCAGGTATAGATCGCGTCGAGGTAGTTTCCGGGAAGCCCCATCGAGATCAGAAGGTTTCTGCGCTCTGCGCCGATCGCGCCGATGCGCGATTTTGCGGCGGCGGGGGTGAGCTTGCCGGCGGCAAGCTGTTTGAAGACCAGCCCGGGCTCGTTTGCAAGCGAGCGGAAGCGCGGGTTCTTTTGCTCGCACTCCGCGATCCGCTTCTCGAGCAGGCGGCGGTTTTTCTCGCGCAGTTCGCTGTAATAGCGTCGTAATTCGTTCGTCATACGTCCTCGTTCAGGTTCACGATCAGCCGGTTAAAATCGTCTTCCGAGATCGGCGTCTGTTCGTAGAGCAGCGCCGGATTTTTTTTCTTTCGCTTCTGCGGCGCGGGCTTCGGCCTGCTCAGCGCCGCTTCCGCCTGTTCGACGGTCTCGACGTGCGCGTTCGCCCAGTCGGACAGTGTCTTTTTCAGCAGGCCGAGCGGACGTTCGGCGCCCGCGCATTCGTCGGCGGCAAGCAGGATCGCCTCGCGCGAGATATGCTTTTCGTCGCGGAACATGCCGAGCTGCGCGACCGTCGTCTTGTCCGGCGCGCCGATCTTTCCGAGCCGCGCAAACACCTGCCGCGCGAACTCGCGGTCCGCGGCGGCGGCTTCCTCCGCGCTTTCAAGCCCCGCGACGTCCGTGACCTTTTTATCCTTCCATTCGGAGAGGCGGTCGTTCAGGATCGCGAACGTCGGTGAAGCGACGTCCGTCATGCGCGCGGCGGCGGCAAGGATCGTTTCCGCGTCGAAGCCGAGCGCGTTCGTCCAGCGGTCGTAGAGCGCCATCTCGTCGACCGTCGGCGGGCGGCGCTTGTTCCAGCGGCGCAGAACCTCGGCGGCGCCGTGCTTCTGCACGCGGTAATCCGCTACATACTGTTCCGCAGCGGATTGCGTTTTCACGCCCTGTTCGCTCCACTCCTGCGCAACGGTCAGGATGTAGTTGGTTGAGACGCGTTTGCCCTTCATCTCGATACAGTAGGCGGCAAGCGCAAGCACCGCGCCCTCCTCGAGCCCGTAGAGCTCGATGCAGTCGTACATCGCCTTCATCTCGCGCAGATCGAGCGAGCGCGGCGACAGAAGCGCGTTGAGCGATTCGATGAATCTGCGGCGCTTCACCGGCGTGGCGGTGGTGACGGCGGGCTGCTCGGTCAGAAGATACTCCACCGAGAACGGTTCGTCGCTGCGGATGCGCACAAGCCCCTTCGCCTGCCAGTAGACGAACGCGCAGCGGATCTGCGCCTCGGTAAGACCGAGGGCATCCGTGATGTCCGCGTCGGAGAGCGAGGGATGATAGCACTGCATCAGTCCGAACAGGTACACCTTCACAAACGTGCCGTCGGCTTCCGGCATGTACTCCAGAAAAAACAGATTGTCGACCGGCGTCATCTCGCGCCGCGCCGCTTCGGGCGAAAAACGGATATTCATACCCGTATTATAGCACGGGATCTCTTCGGATTGCAACGGAAAGCGGGAATTTCGGTACAATGAAAAATAGCTGGTATTTTTCGCGGACAGGCCCTATAATATAGACCATGAAGAGAAAGAAACAAAACCACGTCATACCGATCCTGCTTGCGGTCGTATTGATCGCTCTTTCCGTGCTGCTGTTCGTGCTGTTTTCCCGCGTATTGCCGGACAAGCGATCGACTTTGTGCGATCCGCAGACGGAACGGGAGCCGGGCAGGATCGCGATCGTCACACCCGCGCCGACGCTTCTGGACCTGTATGTGAACTTCAACTGGACGGAGACGACGACGATCAGCGTGTACGACCACCGCGCGAATAGAATCGTTCCGATGGACCTCGAGGAGTACATCGTCGGCGTCGTGTCGGCGGAGATGCCCGCGTACTACGAGTTCGAGGCGCTGAAGGCACAGGCGGTCGCATCGCGCACCTATACGCTCTACCGCATGGCGCACGGCAGGTGTCAGACGAATCCCGACGCCGACATCTGTACGAACAGCAAGTGCTGTCAGGCGTTTTCCACGCACGAGCGGATGCAGAACACCTGGGGAAAGGATTATGCGAACAATTACAACCGCATCGCCGAGGCGGTGATGGGGACGGCGGGCGAGGTGCTGGTGTACGACGGCAAGCTGTGCGACGCGCTGTACCACGCATGCTCCGGCGGACAGACCGAGGATTCCGAGCACGTCTACGCGAACGCGCTGCCGTATCTCAGGGGCGTGGACAGCCCCTATGAGGATCCGATGCGCACCGAGGACGTCGCGATCGGCGAGGACGCGCTCATCGAGCTGATCCTCACGAAATATCCGGAGTGCGGGATCACCGACGACAACTTCCGCGAACGGATCGCGATCGACAAAGCGTATCCGAGCGGACGCGTGGAAACGCTGCGGCTCGGCAATGAAACGATCACCGGCAAACAGGCGCGGAATCTGTTCGGGCTTCGCAGCACGATGTTTACGATCACATGGCCCGAGGACGGGATCGTGTTCCATACCAAGGGCTACGGACACGGCGTGGGAATGATCCAGAACGGCGCAAACGGCATGGCGAAGCACGGCTCAAAGTACCGCGAGATCCTGCTTCATTATTATACGGAAGTGACGATCGCGTCCTACGGCGCGGACGGGATCGCGACGCCGTCGCCCGAGGACGCGGATATTCCGCTTGTGCCGGAGGGCTGATATGGAGCGCTGGGAATGGCTGATCGAGCCGAAGACGGGGATCTATCAGGATCCGGACCTCGGCTGCTTTACGGAGGATTCGATTGCGCTCGTGCATTTTGCGGGGATCCGTGAAACGGACGCGGTGCTGGACGTCGGCACCGGCAACGGCGTGCTGTGTCTGTACGCCGAGGCGCGGTACGGCGGGACGTATACCGGCGTCGACATCGACAAAGCACAGATCGCGCTTGCGCAGCGCAGCGCGGAGCGGAACGGACAGCCGATCCGCTTTCTCACGCTTTCCGCCCTGGATGCGCCCGACGCGCTCGGGCACGGCACGTTCACGCACATACTGATGAATCCGCCGTACTTTACCTCGGGCGATCGCGGCGCGCACGCGGCGGCGCGGCATGCGGAGGGATCGCAGCTCTCCGAATGGCTGCACGCGGCGTTTCTGCTTCTGAAAAACGGCGGGACGCTTTCGATGTGTTTTCCCGCGGATCGGCTTGCCGCCCTGTTCCGCACGCTCGACGAAAACCGGTTCGCGCCGAAGCGGATGCAGCTTCTGATGAGCGGACAGCGCGCGCGGCTTGCACTCGTCGGGGCAAAGAAGCTCGGCAGGGACGGCGTCTCGATCACGGTCGTGCCGGACCGTTCGGACGCGCGACCGGAAAAGCTCGTGTAAGCCGCGTTCAAGATTCGTTCACGCCGCTTCCGAAAAGCGTCAAACTTCGTTTCTTGCATTTCCCCTTTTCCCGTGTCAAAGTAAAAGCGGGAGGGGGAAATGTTATGTTGACAGGAACCGATCAAAGGAAAAAGCCGGCGCAGCGGGCGCCGGGGGAGCTTTTGCTGCAGTTCGGCGTAACGCCGCATCTGTGCGGTTTTGATCCGCTGTGCGGCGCGATCCGTTTTTCGGCGGAGCGAAGCCGTGTCGGACCGCCGTCCGGCGGGATGCAGCCGATGATCGATGCGCTTTGCCGCGAGCGTGATCCGGCGCATGCGCTGCGCGACGCGATCGGCGTCGGATTTCTTGCCGCGGACGGGATCCACGCGGAGGTCTTTCCGTTTTCGGACCGTCCGGGCAGTGCGGAATTCATCTGTACGCTCGCCGAGCTTGTGCGGGACTGTATCGCGGAAAAATAAGAAAAACGCCCCGGTCGGGGCGTTTTTTGCAGTTGCGATCATCCGGCAAGCTCCGCTTCGAGTTTTTCCCGCACGAGGTCCGCGATCTCCTGCGTGGAAAGATCGGCGATCTGCTCCGGCGAAAGCACGTCGACCACCTTGAAGGAGACCTTCGTGCCGTGCCAGAGAAATTGTTTGATCGCCTTCTCGGTGCCGCGGTTCAGCGCGACGACGATCGGGACGTTCGCGCGTTTTGCGATCGAGAAGGAGCCCGCGTGCAGCGGCAGCAGCGGCGCGTCCGTCTTGTTGCGCGTTCCCTCGGGGAAGATGCCGACGGCGGTCTGCTCATCCTTGAGTATATCGACGGCGCGCAGGATCGTTTTCAGCGCCTGCCGGTTATTTTCGCGGTCGATGAACGGGAAGCCGCAGATGTGCGCGAAACTGCCGGCGATCGGCATACGGAGGATCTCGGGCTTGCAGATATAGATGATTTCCGTGCCCTTTAAAAGCGTCAGCGACAGGAACGGATCGATCATGGAGCGGTGATTGGCGACCAGCAGGAACGGCTTTGTCCGGTCGATGCGGTCAAGCCCTTCGGCGCGGACGCGGATTCTGCCGACGATCATGATAAGCCGCATCGTTTCGACCATCAGCCGGCGCATGCCGTGATGCGCCTTTGCAACCGGTTTCTTCTTATTGATCAAAAGGGAAAGCACATACAGGAACAGGGCGAAAAGGATCAGAAGCGCAGCATACGCCGCAAGAAACAGCAGCAGAATGCGGAGCGCAAACCGCCACGGTTCGCACGGACCGAACGCAAAGGACAGTCCGACTGCGGCGCCTGCGCTTAACAACAAAATGAGGATCCAGATCAGCATGACAAAGCCGCCCCCCTTCCGGTTCCATTATAGCCGATAGCGGACTTTTTTTCAATCTTTTCCCAAAAGGAAAAAGGAGGACGCCCTCCTTTTTGACGGTATCGCGCGTTATCCGGCGTTTTCTCCCTGCGTCAGGGCGATCAGGTTCCGGTACAGCGTATCGAGCAGCGCGCGGATGCTCTGCTCCATTCCGCTGCTCTTTTTCGGCGGTCGTCCGACGTGCGGCGCGTCGGGATCGCGCACGAACGGATCCGGCACGAGGCGTCCCTTCGCGATCAGGGCGGCGCGCGCCTGTTTCACGCGCTCCGGCTGCGTTTTCAGAAGCGCGCGGTATTTGTTCTGATAGCGAAGCATACGCCGCGTGTCGCCGTTCGCCATCTCCAGCGTGCAGGCGCGCACCGACTGTCCCTTCGCAAGCGCATCAAGCACCGCGGTCAGCAGCCGGTCGGTCTCCTCCTCGGAAAAGGGCAGGAACGCCGGTTCGGCTTTTTCGGCGGGCTTGAGCTGCGTGTAATAGTGATTGCGGACGCTGTTCGGCCGCCGCTCCGTTTGCGCGGCGATCGCGTCGAACGCGGTCTTTAAGGGCTGACGCGCCCGGCGCGCGTCGAGTACGGTTTCAAGGAGCGCCCGGTCCTCCTGCTCGGTCCAGCCCGTATGGGTTCCTTTCATGGTTTCACCTCCTTTGATTTGTACGGAGTATGGACGGTTTTTCCGCTGCCTATACAATCTATGCACACAAATCCGACGTCAGTAAAATATATTTCGATTTCGTGAATTTTCTTCTTGACAGCTTGTTGTGAAAATGATAATATTCCAAATTGCATTATGATGCCTATACTGTGGTATTATGCCCCCAAAGTCTACGCGGATTGAAATAAAGCGAGCCATCCGGGACTAAGCACACAGGAGGTAAGGAATATGTGCCACCTCCTCGGGCGGGGGATTCGCCCGAAATAATCAGATGAAACCATCAGCAAGGAGTGAACGCAATGATGCATGACGTCAAGATGGGAAAGCGTGTCAGAAAGAGCTTTTCGCACATTTCGGAAGTTCTGGAGATGCCCGATCTCATTGAGGTGCAGAAGAATTCCTATTACCACTTCCTGAAAGAGGATCTGCGCGAAGTGTTCAACGACATCTCGCCGATCGTCGACTTTTCCGGAAAACTCATCCTGGAATTTGTGGACTACCGGATCGATCTGGATAAGCCCAAGTATTCCATCGAAGAGAGCAAGAGCCGCGACGTGAATTACGCGGCGCCCCTGCGCGTGACCGTCCGCCTGATCAACAAGGAAACGGGCGAGGTCAAGCAGCAGGAAGTCTTTATGGGCGATTTCCCGTTGATGACGCCGCAGGGCACGTTCATCATCAACGGCGCGGAGCGCGTTATCGTTTCGCAGCTCGTCCGTTCCCCGGGCGCGTACTATGCCTCCGCAAAGGACAAGACGGGCAAAAAACTCCTGTATTCCAGCCAGGTCATCCCGAACCGCGGCGCGTGGCTCGAGTATGAGACCGACGGAAACGAGATCCTTTACGTCAAGATCGACCGGCAGCGCAAGGTCTTTATCACCTCGCTGCTCCGCGCGATCGGCTACGGCACGAACGCGCAGATCCTCGACCTTCTGGGCGAGGACGACCGTCTGATGAAGACGCTGCAGAAGGATCCCGGCAAGTCCGAGGTCGACGGTCTGGTCGAGATCTACCGCCGGCAGCGTCCCGGCGAGCCGCCGACGGAGGAGAGCGCGAGAAACCTTCTCCACGGTCTGTTCTTCGACAACCGCTACGATCTGGCGCGCGTCGGCCGCTATAAGTATAATAAGAAGCTCGCTCTGAAGGCGCGCATCCGCGATCAGATCGCGGACGAACCCGTCATCAGCGAGGAGACCGGCGAGATCTTTGTCGAAGCCGGCAAAAAGATCGACAAGGCGACCGCCGAAGCGATCCAGAACGCGGGCATCAACGCCGTCTGGATCAGAAGCGAGGAGAACGGCCGCGTCAAGGTCGTGGGCAACTGCTTCGCAAACGCGGCGGGATTCCTTCCGTTCGCGCCGATCGAAGCGGGACTCAACGAGGATGTGCATATCCCCACGCTGAAAGTGCTTCTGAAGCACGCGGCGGACGAGGGGATCGAGGGCGACGCGCTGAAGGACTTCCTTCGCAAGCACTACGACGACCTGATCCCGCGCCACATCGTCCCGGACGATATGGTCGCGTCGATCTCCTATCTCATCAACCTGCCCTACGGCATCGGCAAGACGGACGACATCGACCACCTCGGCAACCGCCGCATCCGTTCGGTCGGCGAGCTTCTGCAGAACCAGATCCGTGTCGGTCTTACGCGTCTCGAGCGCGTCGTGCGCGAGCGCATGGGCCTACAGGACATGGACGTGGTCATGCCGTCGAATCTCATCAACATCCGCCCGGTCACCGCGGCGATCAAGGAGTTCTTCGGATCCTCTCAGCTTTCGCAGTTCATGGATCAGACGAACCCGCTTTCCGAACTGACGCATAAGCGCCGTCTTTCGGCACTCGGTCCCGGCGGTCTGAACCGCGACCGCGCGACGTTCGAGGTCCGCGACGTTCACTACTCGCATTACGGCAGAATGTGCCCGATCGAGACGCCGGAAGGTCCGAACATCGGTCTTATCAACTCGCTGTCGACCTATGCGCGCATCAACGAGTACGGTCTCATCGAGGCGCCGTACCGCGTGATCGACAAGGAGAACCGCATCGTCACCGACGAGATCGTGTATCTCACCGCGGACGAAGAGGACGGCGCGATCGTCGCGCAGGCGAACGAGCCGATCGACGAGAACACGCATTGGTTCAAGCGCGACCGCCTGGTGGCGCGTCAGCTCGACCAGATCATCGAAGTCAAGAACAACGAAGTCGATTATATCGACGTTTCCCCGAAGCAGCTGGTTTCCGTCGCAACGGCGATGATCCCGTTCCTTGAGAACGACGACGCAAACCGCGCGCTGATGGGTTCCAACATGCAGCGCCAGGCGGTCCCACTTCTGAAACCCGAAGCGCCCGTCGTGGCGACCGGCATGGAGCACAAGGCGGCGAAGGACTCCGGCATCACGGTGCTTGCGCAGTGCGACGGCACCTGCACCTATGTGGATGCGGACACCATCGAGATCACCAGCGACGCGGGCGTTCCGTATCGCTACAAGCTCTTGAAGTTCCGCCGCTCGAACCAGGGCACCTGCCTGAATCAGCGTCCGATCGTCGAGCACGGCGAGCGTGTGAAGAAAGGCGACGTCATTGCGGACGGCGCGTCGACGCAGGGCGGTGAGATCGCACTCGGCCGCAACATCCTGATCGGCTTCATGACGTGGGAGGGCTACAACTACGAGGACGCGGTCCTGATCTCCGAGAAGCTCGTGAAGGAGGACGTGTATACGTCGATCCACATCGAGGAGCACGAGGTCGAAGCGCGTGAAACGAAGCTCGGACCGGAAGAGATCACCCGCGACATCCCGAACATCGGCGAGGACGTGCTTTCGCAGCTCGACGAGAACGGCATCATCCGCCCCGGCGCGGAGGTGCGTTCGGGCGACATCCTGGTCGGCAAGGTCACCCCGAAGGGCGAGACCGAGCTGACGCCGGAAGAGCGGCTTTTGCGCGCGATCTTCGGCGAGAAGGCGCGCGACGTGCGCGACACGTCTCTGCGCGTGCCGCACGGCGAAGGCGGCGTCGTGGTCGACGTCAAGATCTTCACCCGTGAGAACAAGGACGAGCTGAGCCCGGGCGTGAACCAGATGGTTCGCGTGTACATCGCGCAGAAGCGCAAGATCTCCGTCGGCGACAAGATGGCGGGCCGTCACGGCAACAAGGGCGTTATCTCCCGCATTCTCCCCGAAGAGGATATGCCGTTCCTGCCCGACGGTACGCCGCTGCAGATCGTTCTGAATCCGCTGGGCGTTCCGTCCCGTATGAACATCGGTCAGATCCTCGAGCTGCACCTCGGCATGGCGTGCAAGAAGCTCGGCATCGAGATCGCGACGCCGGTCTTCGACGGCGCGACCGAGCAGGACATCAAGGAGCTGCTCGTCAAGGCGGGCTGCGACGAGGACGGCAAGACGATCCTGTACGACGGCAGAACGGGCGAACCGTTCGAGAACCGCGTCTCGGTCGGCTATATGTACTATCTGAAGCTGCACCATCTGGTCGACGACAAGATCCACGCGCGTTCCACGGGCCCGTACAGTCTGGTCACGCAGCAGCCGCTGGGCGGCAAAGCGCAGTTCGGCGGACAGCGTTTCGGCGAGATGGAGGTCTGGGCGCTCGAAGCGTACGGCGCGGCGAACACCCTGCAGGAGATCCTCACCGTCAAGTCGGACGACGTCGTGGGCCGTGTCAAGACCTACGAGAGCATCGTCAAGGGCGAGAATGTCAAGCCCTCCGGCGTGCCCGAGTCGTTCAAGGTTCTCATCAAGGAACTGCAGTCGCTCGGCCTCGACATGCGCGTCCTTTCCGAAACGCGTGAAGAGATCGAGATCGGCGAGGACGACGACGAAGAGACTCGCTTCACCGACAACATCAATATCTCCGGTCCCGAGGACATCCCGCTCCAGCCGATGGCGGACGAGGATGAGGACGACGAGGACATCGACGATATCAGCTTTGACGACGATGATTTCGGCGGCGATACCGATATGGACGACATGCTGCTCGACGACGATCTCGACCTCGGAGACGATATGGATATGGACTTCGGGGATGAGGAAGATCCCGAATAACGTGCGAAAGGAGACAGCAAATGTTTGATTTAACGGAATTTGATGCTCTGCAGATCGGTCTGGCGTCGCCGGAAAAGATCCTTGAATGGTCTCACGGCGAGGTAAAGAAACCCGAAACGATCAACTATCGCACGCTGAAGCCCGAAAAGGACGGTCTGTTCTGCGAACGGATCTTCGGACCGACGAAGGACTGGGAATGCCACTGCGGACGCTATAAGCGCGGCAGATACAAGGGCATCGTGTGCGACAAGTGCGGCGTGGAAGTCACCCGCGCAAAGGTGCGCCGCGAGCGCATGGGGCACATCGAGCTCGCCGTTCCCGTCTCTCATATCTGGTATTTCAAGGGCATTCCGTGCCGCATGAAGATGCTGCTGGACATGAGCCCCAAGGAACTGGAACAGGTCCTGTACTTTGCGGCGTACGTTGTCATCGATCCCGGTACGACCACGCTGCGCAAGAAGCAGGTGCTTTCCGATAAGGAGTACCGCGAATATCAGGAGCAGTTCGGCGAAAAGGCGTTCCGTGCCGGCATGGGCGCGGAAGCGATCCGCGAGCTTCTCTGCGAGATCGACCTGGAAAAGCTCGACGCGGAGCTCCGCGAAGAAGCGGAGACCAGCGGCGGTCAGAAGCGTGCGAACGCGGTCAAGCGTCTCGAAGTCGTCGAAGCGTTCTTAAAGAGCGGCAACCGCCCCGAATGGATCATTCTCACGGTCCTGCCGGTCATTCCGCCGGAACTGCGCCCGATGGTCCAGCTGGACGGCGGACGGTTCGCGACGAGCGATCTGAACGATCTCTATCGCCGCGTCATCAACCGCAACAACCGCTTAAAGCGCCTTCTGGAGCTGCGTGCGCCGGACATCATCGTCCGCAACGAGAAGCGCATGCTGCAGGAAGCGGTCGACTCCCTCATCGACAACGGCCGCCGTTCGCGTCCGGTCACCGGTCCCGGCAACCGTCCGTTGAAATCGCTTTCCGACATGCTTCGCGGCAAGCAGGGACGCTTCCGTCAGAACCTGCTCGGCAAGCGCGTCGACTATTCCGGCCGTTCGGTCATCGTCGTCGGTCCGGAACTGAAGATGTATCAGTGCGGTCTTCCGAAGGAAATGGCGCTGGAACTCTTCAAGCCGTTCGTCATGAAGAAGCTCGTCAAGGGCGGCTTTGCACAGAACGTCAAGGGCGCAAAGCGCATGGTCGAACGCGGCGCGAACGACGTCTGGGGCGTGCTCGAGGAGGTCATCAAGGACCATCCCGTCATGCTCAACCGCGCGCCGACGCTGCACCGTCTGGGCATTCAGGCGTTTGAGCCGGTCCTCGTCGAGGGCCGCGCGATCAAGCTGCATCCGCTCGTATGCACCGCGTTCAACGCGGACTTCGACGGCGACCAGATGGCGGTCCATGTACCGCTTTCGGTCGAGGCGCAGTCGGAAGCGCGTTTCCTGATGCTCGCATCCAACAACATTCTGAAGCCGCAGGACGGCAAGCCGGTCGTCTGCCCGACGCAGGACATGGTCATGGGCTGCTACTATCTGACGCAGCAGCGCGACGGTGTGAAG
>JAFRUN010000049.1 GCA_017438865.1 Clostridia bacterium | reverse complement strand
TTTGAACCAGCGGCCTTTTGGTCCCGAACCAAACGCGCTACCAAACTGCGCTACGCCTCGACATTGGAGCCAAAGAGGGGACTCGGACCCCTGACCTACGCATTACGAGTGCGTCGCTCTACCGACTGAGCTACTTTGGCGAACCTTTATTATTATAGGCACAGGCACGAATTCTGTCAAGCATATTTTCAGAACTTTTCCATATATCATTTTCGGCGATCCGTATCCTCTTTCTTTTCATCTCCGGCAGCTCTTCGGTCTGATTCGCCGTGCGATCCGGCGCGTTTTTTCTCTTTTCCTTATAAATATGCGAAATATTGCGCCTGCAACCGTAAATATACCTTATTTCGATTTATGTTCATAAATTCCCCCATTATACTTTACACCATGTTCATATTTCGTTCAAGAGTTATTCATATTTTTATCGCGTATTTTTGGCGTTTCCTTCATATTTTTCCGACAATTTTGACATAATTCTCCTTTATACTCTAATCGAGATACAGGAAAGGAGACTTTGTGATGAGCAACATGGAATTGAAGAGATTGTATCGCCGGATCGAACGGGCGTCGCGCCTCCGCTCGCATGTCTTTTACCGGAAGCTGGCTTCCCTGCTTTTGAACTTATTTTGATCGGCGCCGTTGATCCGCGGGATCGGCATCCCCTTTCGGCATACCGGCTTCGTGCGCCCCTCTGCGGTTTTCCGCAGCTTTCTTTTGCAAACTAAAAAGAAGCGGTTTTTCCGCTTCTTTTTTTTGCTTCGACAGTCATGGACGCGCCGTCCACGGCAGCGGGAGCGTAAACTCCTCGTTCTTCTCGTCGAACGGATAGTATTCCTCGCGATTGTTCGGATCGTCGAACCGGTTGAAATCGTCAAAGACCGGCGAGTAAGTCAAAACGTGCATCGTCCCTTCCGCCTCGTTGATCTGCAAAAGGCGCAGATACCCGCCTCCGCCGTCGAACAGCGACGCCTGGTAATTGAACAGCATCTGATAGACGGTACGGTCCTCCCTGCCGTCTTTGTCATCGTCGAACGATTTCGGGAAGCAGTACGCGCCGTATTTATGTCCGCACAGGACCATATAGAGATTCGGCGCTTTCTTCACGACCTGATCGTACCATTTTTTGCCGTCCTCGGAAAGCGTCAGCGTCTTGGTATAGTAATCGTGCAGACACAGCACGCCGACGCGGTCCGGATACTTTTTGAATACGTCATACACCCATTGGATCGCCTTTTTCGTCGGTCCGAATCCCATATAGACAAACAGATAATCGGTCTGTCCGATCGTGATAAGATCGTAGTGTCCGCGGTTGTTTTCAAAGCTGCCGCCGTACCACGGCTTGTCTTTATACCGTTTTTCGCCGAAACGTGCGCAGAACGTCTTGTATCCGATCGGCTCCAGCACGTCGTGATTCCCCGCCAGCACGCCGTTCGGGATGTCGTCGATCATTGCCTGCGCCCGGTCGGCGACGTCCCATTCCGAATCGAGGTCCGTGTTGTGCACGAGATCGCCGGTGTTGATGATATAGGAAAGGCGCATCTCTTCCGCGTGATCCCGCAAAAACGACGTCATCGCATAGTAATACTCGGGGAATTTCTTGGAATAATGCTGCGGATCGCTCATCCACGCGATCGTATAAACGCCGTCCGGCGCGATATATCGCGGTGCGGCGGACGGTTCTGCTGTCGGCGCGGACGTCGGCTCCGCAGTCGGCGCGGGCGTTTCCCCGGGAGCGGGCGGGATCGTCGCGTTCGCCGTCGCTTCTGCGTTTTTCCCGGTCGGCAGCAGGACGATCTCGTCCGCCGGAATTTCCGGTACAGCGCTTTCCGGCGGCTGCGCTTCCTTTTTGCCTGCGCATCCGATCAGCATCAAAAGGCATATCGCCCCTATGAAAATTCTTTGAAAACGCTTCACGACGCTTCCTCCGGGTGATCTTTCCTGTATGGTATCACGATTGGAAAAGTCTGTCAAATCCGTCCCCGCTGTTTGAACGCGCGGCAGGAAGGACAGACTATTTCCCGGAGGTGATTTCCCTGCAAAAAGTTGAGATCACAAACATCGACACGTCCCGTCTGCCGCGGCTGAAACCGGAGGAGATGCGTGCGCTTCTTGTAAAGGCGAAATCGGGTGATCCGGAAGCGCGCGAGCGGTTTATCTACTCCAACCTCCGCCTCGTTCTTTCGGTCGTACAGCGTTTTGCCGGTCGCGGCGAGCTTGCCGACGATCTGTTTCAGGTCGGCTGCATCGGGCTTATCAAATCGGTCGACGGATTCGACCTTTCGCAGAATGTCCGTTTCTCCACCTATGCGGTGCCGATGATCGCGGGCGAGATCCGAAGGCATCTGCGCGATTACAGCGCCGTCCGCGTCCCGCGCTCCATGCGCGACACCGCGTACCGCGCCATGCAGGCGAAACTCCGCCTGACCGACGCGCTTTCGCGTGAGCCGACCGTCGGCGAGATCGCAAAGGATCTCGGCATTCCGGAAACAGACGTGGTGTTTGCGCTCGATGCGATCTCCGATCCGGTCTCCCTGTACGATCCCGTGTTCAACGCGGACGACGATACGCTCTGTGTGCTCGACCAGATCTGCGACCCGAAGGACAGCGAGGCGAAACGCATCGACGCGATCGCCCTCCGGGAAGGCATCTCGCACCTCGGAGAACGCGACCGGAAGATTCTGAATCTCCGGTATTTCGCCTGCCGCACCCAGGTGGAGGTTTCCAAAGAGATCGGCATCTCACAGGCGCAGGTCTCCCGGCTTGAGAAGAGTGCGCTGAAACAGCTTGAAAAATACGTCAGGTCATGACTGCAGACGCACGATCTCGCGTTTCAGCCGCTTCATGATCCGTTTTTCGAGGCGGCTGATGTAGCTCTGCGAGATGCCCATGGCGTCCGCGACCTGCTTCTGTGTCTGCACCTCGCCGTTTTTGAGCCCGAAGCGCAGATCGATGATGTCCCTTTCCCGCTCCGAGAGCTTGGAAAGCGCTTTTTTCAGCAGCTCGCGTTCGACCTCGTCCTCCATGTCCTTGCTGACGACGTCCGGATCGGTTCCGAGCACATCGGAAAGCAGCAGTTCGTTGCCGTCCCAGTCGACGTTCAGCGGTTCGTCGAAGCTCACCTCGAGTTTCAGTTTTGTCGTGCGCCTAAGATGCATCAGGATCTCGTTCTCGATGCAGCGCGAGGCGTATGTCGCGAGCTTGATCTTCTTGTCGGCTTTGAACGTTTCGACCGCTTTGATCAGGCCGATCGTGCCGATACTGATCAGGTCTTCCGTCTGCACCCCCGTATTCTCGAACTTGCGCGCAAGGTATACGACCAGACGAAGATTGTGCACGATCAGCTTATCCTTCGCTTCTTTGTCGGTCGGCGCGAGCGCGATGCATCGCGCTTCCTCCTCCGGATCGAGCGGAGGCGGCAGACTTTCGTTTGAATGAATGTACCATAAGGTATTTCGTCTGCCAACGCGAAGCCGCACGAACAGGCGTGCCAAAATACGATAAAGCCATGTAATCATTTCCTGACCTCCAATCATACGGTAAGAGACATTCCGGAAGGATCGCCTGCGCCGCTCCGATCGGCTGCGGCGCCGTTGCGCAGACGCAGTCGACCGTGACGTTCCCGTACTCCGGCAGCAGAACAAAGCGTGGGCGTTCCCCGTACAGAACGCCGCCCGCGGATAGCTTTTGAAACGGAACCGGCCGCTCGGGGCGGTCGACCTCACACGCGATCAGGATCACGGGAAGTCCGGAAATCGGCTCTTTCAAAAGATTCCCGCTGTCGATCAGCGCGTCAAGGCAATAGGTATGCTCTCTGAGCCGCACAATGATGCGGGTATGCAGGGCACGTTTTTTTCGCGCCGTCAAAAGCCCTCGGATCAGCCGCGGCAGACAAAGCGCGGCAAGCGCCGAGAACAGCGCCGCCCGCAGCGGAACGGTGCCGATCATCGTGCCGTCCGCATAGACGCTCCCGCCGAACCAAAGCGTCAGAAACATCGCCGAGCCGCCCGTAAGCGCGGCGGACAGCAGCAGAAACGGAACCGCCCTCCATGCACCCGAACGCCGGAACAGCGGCAGCGAAAGCAGCAGAAAACAGCCGATTTTTACGAGCGGCGTCCGCAGCGGCGGAACATAAAACAGCGAGAGCAGCGCGTATACGGCACCGAGCAGCGAAACGCCGAGCACGGGCAGAATGCGAAGGCGCACGCCCATCCATGCCGCGGCAAGCAGATAGACGCAGCAGTTCATCAGCGTATTGTCAAGCAGAAACGGCTCGATCGCGATCTTCATGCGACGCGAATGACCATCACCGTCATATCATCCGTCCCGCCGCGCGACTGTGCGAGCCGCAAAAGCGCGTCCCCTGTCTTCCCCGGATCGGCCGCCGCCGAACGGATCGCTTCCTCCATCCCCTCCGGCAGGACGTCCTGTACCCCGTCCGAGCAGAGCACGATCCGGTCGTTTCGCTTCACCCGGATACGAATCACGCTTGGCTTCGCTTCTGCAAGGATCCCGCACGGCAGCGCCTCTCCCGTGATCGCGCTGACCTGCCCGTCCCGCACGAGAAAGCTCGGCGGCGCACCGTATTTCAAAAGCTCCGCCTCGCCCGAATTCAGATCGATCGAGACCGCGTCGAGCGTTGCGTACATTTCCGTCTCGTTCTGCGCCATCAGCATCCTGTTGACGTTTTCATAGACGAGCTCCTTTTGTACGCCGGCATGATACAGCCGGAACAGCAGCCGGATCGCCGCTTCACTCTCCCGCCGCGCAGTTTTACCGCTTCCCATTCCGTCCGACAAAGCGAAGCAAACCCTGCCGTCCGGAAAGCGGCATTCGCCGGTCGCATCCCCGCTGACGGCGTCGTCCTTCGCCGTTCTGTATACCTGCGCCGCAGCGGAAAACGCGGCGTTCCGCTCAAACTCAAACGACACGCGGTTTTTGTTTTGTGCAACACGGATGCATCGCAGCTCATACCCGCATGCCTGTTCTGTCTCCCGCTGCACAGCGGAATGATTCGATCTCAACGGCCGGCGGAGCTGCACGGAAACGGTTTCCGTGCCTTCCGACGCATAGATCTCCGTATGCTCCACACGATACCCCGCTTCGGTCAGACGGTCCCGGATCTTTCGTTCCCTGCGTCCGGTGCTGCGTGCGCGGTTCCGCATCCTGCGGGCGCATGCGCAGAGCGCCGCTCCCGCTCCGGACAACTGCCGTTCGGCAAAGCCGGACTGGTTCCTTGCGCGTGTACGCACGGCGTCGCGGTTTGCCGCCTGCTGATATGCCAGAAGAACGGATGCACACAGATCGTCGAAGCGCTCGCATGCCTCGTCGATCGAGCCGGTCGGTCTCAACCGGGTTCCCTGTTCCGCCTCCTTTGCAAGCGAGACGACGGCTTCGCGCATGGCGTCCGCATCGTTCCAGCAGTCGCGGCGGTATTCACAGCCGCGGCAGACGGACAGCGCGCCCTGCACGGTCCACAGCGCAACGGAGTCATTCTCCTCCGGCGCGGCATAAAACATGCCGGACAGTCCGCCGAGGAGCTTCCCCATGCGTTCCAGCTCCCGCGACGCGCGAAGCTCTGTCCGCCGAACGGCGTCTGCGATCATGCTGTCCGTGTGCCGGCGCGGATCCGTATACGCGCGCAGATATTCGAGCCAGTCCTTCGGAAGGATCAGATAGATCAGCATGGCGCTTAAAAGGTTCGGAACGCTCATCCCGTATGCCTGCTGCTTCAGAAACGATTGGAACAGCACGCCGGACAGCACGAACGCGCCGCCGATGAACAGCTTGCCCTTCTCGCGCACCGACGCCGCGCCGAGCGCACCCAGCGCGACGCTTCCGATCAGCACCGGATCGGTCTTTGCGTACAGCACGAGCATGACGGACCAGAGCGTTCCCGCGGCCGCGCCGAATACGCCGCGCGCCGAGACCGCCGTCGCCGTAAACAGGAGGATCAGAGAAACGGGAAGCGACCAGTATATCAGCTTCGCATCCGAAACGGCAAGCAGCAGCATGCCGATCCCGAGCACGATCGCGCCCTGTTCTGTTTCGGTCGTCATGCGCGCGCTGTGCATGGTTCTGACCGTCACGGAGATACGGCGAAAACATATGGCGGACAGCACGGACACGGACAGGGATATGAGTCCGTACAGCAGTTCTTTCATGCCGTAAACCGCCGAAACCGGAAGCGTGATCAGCGCGCAGACGAGATAAATCAGAACGCGAAACGCAGGACGGCATTTTTTGCGGATCAGAAGAACGATGCGCGTAACGCCCCAATACAAAAGAGCGACGGCGACGCCCTGCCAGTACGGACGCGATTCGGAGAACGCGCCGAGGATGACGCCGCCGACGATCGGAGCGGGATCGAACCCGGCAAGCTGACTGCCGAGAAGAAGCCCGAGCGAAAGCGGCGTATGCAGACCGTGGATGCGCACGCGCGACAGAAGCAGTGCACAGAAGAACCCGCCGATCACGACGACCGTGCCGGTCAGCGTTTCCCGCCCGCGCTCTGTTGTCCGACTGTTCTTCCGCATATCCGCATTGTACGAAATCATACCGGTGTATGTCCGGCGGTCGGCGCAGTTCGGTCCGCCTTTCCGTCGCCGCGATTCGATCGGATTTCTTCTGATGCCGGACGCATCGCGCCGTTTCGCCGCAATGTATCAGAATCATCTTGCCCGATTCTGTCGGATATGTTATAATTTGTTTGTGTTTTCGGACGGCGTCACGCTGCCGCCGGAGAAAACACGATCCGCGCACAGAGCGCATCCGGGAGGAAAACGCATGACGAAGATCATCGCCTTCGAGGGCATTGACGGAACCGGCAAAAGCGTACAGATGGCATGCCTGTCCGAAACGCTGCAAAAACGCGGGCTTAAGGTGAAGGAGATCTCCTTCCCCATGTACGACACGTTTTTCGGAGAAATGGTCGGACGGTATCTTTCCGCAAAAGACGGGATCGCCGCGAACACCGTGGACGGAAAGAGCATGGCGCTGTGGTTCGCGCTGGACCGGTTCGAGGCGTTCCGGTCGCTCGATTATTCCGACTGCGACGTGCTGCTGATCAACCGCTACGTTCTTTCCAACGCAGTCTATCAAAGCATCCGCGACATCGACCTCGGCAAACCGGACATTCTCGATTTCTGTCTCGAGCTGGAGCACAAACACTTCGGGATCCCCGTGCCGGACCTGCATCTGGTGCTGGATATGGACACCGAAAGCGCGGCCGGCAACGTGGATAAGAAGGGATTTCGCGAGTACATCGGCAATGCGCGCGACGTTTACGAGAGCATCGACTCGATCCAGACGCGGGCACGGAAAAAATACGCCGAATACGCGCAGCGCATCCCGAACGTCAAACTGATCCTGTGCACGGAAAACGGCGTGCTGCTGCCGATCGAAGAGATCGCAAAACGCGTGGAAACGGTCGTTCTGCCGATGTTCGGGTTCTGATCCGGAAACAAAAAACACACGGGAACTCCGTGTGTTTTTTATTGTCCGAAAAACTTGCACACCCGTCCTTCGACCGCTTGCTCCGAGTGGACTCTCAACCGGTGACTCCGCGCAGGTAACCCCGCGGCACATCGTACTGTCCGCTTAGTGCTGCTTCCGTCAGGATCTGACACGGTTCACGGTGTGCGATTGCACGGGACCCGCGCATCAACGTTCCGTATTGAGACCGACCTCACAACAATTGGCCTCGGGACGGGGATTCGGCCTCGCTGTAGCGGATTGCGAGTACAGGGCACCGCTAACTCCCCGCTTAGTGCAAAACATATTATAATCGCATACTACGGATTTTGCAAGAGGGAAAATGCGTAGTCCAGTTCCGCCTTGAACCGTTCGCCGTCGGTCTCGCGAAGTTTCATGAGATACGGGAGCACGTCCTTTCTGCCGCGGTTGGCGGCGAGCACGATCGCCTGCCGCAGCACGCGTTTCGGCGCGGCGAGGTTTTTGCCGATCAGCAATTCCGCCTCCTTCCGGTTTCCCCGAAGCACGGCGACCGGATCGAGCGTTTTTCGGACCTCGTCCGGGATCGGGACGGTCGCCTTCGGATTCTTCGGACAGACCGTCTGACAGCGCATGCAGCCCAGAAGCGACGGAAGCTGTTTCATGGCGGTCTCTGGCATCGGATCGCCCTCCATATAGGTATGCACGCAGCGCGTCCAGTCAAACGCGTAATCGCCCTTGATCGCGCCGAAGCAGACCGCTTTGCACAGCCCGCAATGGTCGCAGATCTCCCTTGCTTCCCGCCGCGGCGTGTATGCGACGGGTTCAGGCAGTGCAAGCATGGCGCCCTGGAGGTTGAAGTAGGTCCCGTACGGTTCAAGATACAGGAGCTGATTGTCCATGCGCGAACCGATGCCGTAGGCGGCAAGCTGTTCGCGGTACGGCGTTTCGGCGCGTTCCGCGCGGATCCCCCGCTCCTTCAAATGCGCCGTCAGCCGTTTCATCGCGTGATAGGCGCGGTTGCTTGCCGGATAGTACGAAGCGACGAGCGTTTCGTCCTCGTACGGCGTATACGGATACACGCAGATCAGCACGGCGTTCGCCCACGGATAGGTCTCTTTCGGATCATCCGCAAGCGGCGCCGTGTTCGGATGAAACACGCCATCGTTCCGATGGCGTGTCCATTCCGTATAGGGGACGACGGGAAGCAGAAACCCTTCCGCAAAGCCCGCGTCTTTGATCGGCGTTTGTAAGTCCGTCATGCTTCCTTTGCAAGCATTTCCTTGGTTTTCATGAGGCGCGACGTGTTTCCGCGTTCGTTCTCCTCGAGCTTCATCTGAATGTTGTGGATCGCCTCGTCGAACTGCGGGATCATGACATACTCCAGCGCGTTGACGCGGCGGCGTGTCTTTTCGATCTCGTCCGCCAGACGGCTCGTCGCCTTTTCGACCTCGGCAAGCTCCAGCATCAGCGGAAGGATCTCCGCAAGCGCCTGCACCGCGCCGTCGAGATCGGCGCCGGTCGTGGCAAAACCGTAGGGATAAACAAACCCGTCCTGCGTTTCCATCGAGAGCTTCGGAACCGGGATCGACAGGATGTTCTGCTTCGCCATGTCGACCTTGATCGCGCGCGCCGGATACATCAGCGCTTCGTCGATCTCGTTTCCGCTCATCATCGCACGCGCAAGCACAAAGTTCTGCATCGCCTCGCCGAGCTTTTTCTCGGTTTCCAGACGCAGTGCCTTATTCTTTCGCGCAAGGACGATGAAACGGCGAACGAGCTCGTCGCGCTTATCCTTCATCATTTTGTGTCCGCGAATGGCGACCGTCCTGCGTTTCTTCAGGTTCGAGAGCTCCATCCGCGTGGGCTTATACTGCAAAGCCACGGCTTACGCCTCCTTGTAGTATTTTTCGATGTAAACGTCCTTGATACGCTTGAGCTCGGACTTCGGCAGGATCCGCAAAAGCTCCCAGCCGAGATCCAGCGTCTCCTCGATCGAGCGGTTCGTGTAATAGCCCTGCGAAACGTATCTCGCCTCAAACTCGTCGGCAAACTTCGCATAGAGCTTATCCGTGTCGGACAGCGCCGCGTCGCCCAGGATGACCGCGAGTTCCTTTGCGTCCTTGCCGCGCGAATACGCGGAGAAGAGCTGGTTCATCGTGTCCGCATGGTCTTCGCGCGTTTTGCCCTTGCCGATGCCCTTGTCCTTCAGACGACTCAGCGACGGCAGAACGTTGATCGGCGGCGTCAGCCCCTTGCGGTACAGTTCGCGGGACAGAATGATCTGTCCCTCGGTGATGTAGCCGGTCAGGTCGGGAATCGGGTGCGTAACGTCGTCCTCCGGCATGGAGAGGATCGGGATCATCGTGATCGAGCCCTTGTTGCCGCGGATACGTCCCGCGCGCTCGTACATCGTCGCAAGGTCGGTATACATATAGCCGGGATAGCCGCGGCGTCCGGGGACTTCCTTACGCGCGGCGGAGACCTCGCGCAGCGCTTCCGCGTAGTTCGTGATGTCCGTGATGATGACAAGCACCTGCATGCCGAGGTCGTACGCAAGGTATTCGGCGGCGGTGATCGCCATACGCGGCGTGGAAATACGCTCGATCGCCGGATCGTTCGCCAGGTTGATGAACGTCACGGTACGCTCGATCGCGCCGGTCTGACGGAAGTCGTTGATGAAGAAGTCCGCTTCCTCGAACGTGATGCCGACCGCGGCGAACACGACCGCGAACTTCTCGTCGCTGCCGAGAACGCGCGCCTGACGCGCTATCTGCGCCGCAAGGTTTGCGTGCGGAAGACCGCTGCCGGAGAACACAGGCAGCTTCTGACCGCGAACGAGCGTGTTCAGTCCGTCGATCGCGGAGATGCCCGTCTGAATAAACTCGGACGGATAGTCGCGCGCGGCGGGATTCATCGCCGTGCCGTTGATGTCGAGATGCTTTTCCGCGATCAGCGCGGGACCGCCGTCCTTCGGCTTGCCCATGCCGTCGAAGACGCGACCGAGCATATCGGGCGCGACGTCGAGCTCGATGGAATGACCGAGGAACCGTGCCTTGCTGTCGGAAATACGGAGTCCCTGGGAACCCTCGAACAGCTGCACCATGGCTTTGTCGCCGTTGATCTCCAGAACGCGGCCGCGGCGGATCGTTCCGTCCGCCTGTTCGATCTCGACCAGCTCGTCGTATTTGACGCCTTCGACGTCCTTGACCAGCATCAGCGGTCCGACGACCTCGGAAATGGTTCGATATTCCTTACGCATCAGAACTGTCCTCCTTCCGTCAGCGCCGTGATCTGTTCGGTCATATCCTTCATGATCGCGTTGTACTCGTCCTCCGCCTCCGCTTCGGGCACGTATTTCAATCTGCCGATGCGTTCACGTACCGGCAAAGCGAGCAGCGCGCGGAACGACGCGTCCTTGTCAAGCGCTTCGAGATTCTTCTCATAGTTGGTCATGATCGCCTTGAGCATCATGAACTGCTTCTTCGGCGAGGTGTAGGTATCGACCTCGTGGAACGCGTTCTGGTGCAGATAGTCCTCACGAATGCTGCGCGCCGCTTCCAGCGTCAGACGGTCCTTGAAGGACAGCGCGTCGATACCGACCAGGCGAACGATCTCGTCCAGTTCGCTCTCGACCTGCAAAAGATGCATGGTGCGCGAAACGAGATTCGACCACTCGTTATTGACCTGATTGTTGAACCACGGGGACAGACGATCCTGATACAGCGAATACGACTGCAGCCAGTCGATCGCCGGGAAGTGACGCGCGTACGCAAGCTTGGAGGAAAGTCCCCAATAGACCTTGACGATGCGCAGCGTTGCCTGCGAAACCGGTTCGGAAATATCGCCGCCCGGCGGGGAAACCGCACCGATCGCCGTGACCGCGCCGAGTCTTCCTTCGCTGCCGAGCGTTCTGACGCTGCCCGCCCGCTCATAGAACTCCGCAAGGCGGGAGGAAAGATACGCCGGATAACCTTCTTCACCGGGCATCTCCTCGAGACGGCCGGACATTTCACGGAGCGCCTCCGCCCAGCGGCTCGTCGAGTCCGCCATGATCGCGACCTTATAGCCCATGTCGCGGAAATACTCCGCGATCGTAATGCCCGTATAGATGGATGCTTCACGTGCAGCGACCGGCATGTCTGAAGTATTCGCGATCAGCACCGTGCGCTTCA
>JAFRUN010000048.1 GCA_017438865.1 Clostridia bacterium | reverse complement strand
GGCTCGGACCGCAGCGAATAATCGAAGTTCAGAAGCTTCGGGGATTCCAGAAACGTGTTGCGGTGCATCACGCCGTAACGCGCGAACTCCGCGTGCTCGAGCCCGGGGATCATGCCGAACACGCGTTTCTGCTCGGCAAATTTCAGGTTCGTCTGAAAGCCCACGATGTTATACAGCGTGCCGTCGGCGTTGTCGCGCCGCAGCTGCACCACCGCAAACGGCCGTTTGCCGTTCACTTCCAGTCCCACGGGCTTTAGCGGTCCGTAGGCAAGCGTCAGCTCGCCGCGCTTCGCCATGACCTCAACGGGCATGCAGCCCTCGAACACACGCGGCGTTTCAAACGTGTGCAGCGGCGCGGTCTCCGCCTCGATCAGCGCGCGGTAAAACGCAAAGTATTCCTCGCGCGTCATCGGACAGTTCAGATAGTCTGCGCCGCGGTCGTACCGCGACGCCGCAAAGATCTTGTCATGATCGAGCGATTCATAGGTCACGATCGGCGCCGCCGCGTCGTAAAAATGCAGACTTTTGCCGAACCTTCGCTCGATCGCCTCGCTCATGGCGTCGCTCGTCAGCGGTCCCGTCGCAACGATCGCAGGCGCGTCGGGAAGCTCCGTCAGCTCCTCTTCGACGATCGTGAGGTTCGGAAACGAACGGAGCGCTTCCGTCACATATGCGGAGAAGCCCGCCCGGTCGACGGCGAGCGCGCCGCCTGCGGGAACGCGCGTCGCATCCGCCGCCCGCATGATCAGCGAGCCGAGCGCGCGCATCTCCTCCTTCAGAAGCCCGACGGCGTTCTGGATCCGGTCGGATCGCAGCGAATTGGAGCAGACAAGCTCCGCAAAGCCGTCGCCCTTGTGCGCGGGGGTGCGTTTTTTCGGTTTCATCTCGTACAGCGTCACGGCGTACCCGCGCGAAAGCAGCCGCCAGGCGGCCTCTGCGCCGGCAAGTCCCGCGCCGACGACGGTGACGTTCCGGTCAGTCATCGTTCTTTTTGCCGCCTCTGCGCAGGATCTCCCTGCAGTTCGGATCCGCGCACTGCACGAACGTGCCGTTCTGACCGCGCTTCTGCACCATCAGTCCGCCGCACTTCGGGCACTTGGTCTTGACCGGCAGGTCCCAGCTCGTGAAGTCGCACTCCGGATAGCGTTCGCAGCCGTAAAAGACCTTCTTTTTACCGTGCTTTTTGATGATCGCCGCGCCGCATTTCGGGCAGGGAACGCCCTCGACCTTTTCGATGATCGACTTGGTGTTGCGGCAGGTCGGAAAGTTCGGACAGGCGAGGAACTTGCCGAAGCGTCCGACCTTGTAGACCATCATTGCGCCGCACTTGTCGCATGGGACGTCGGACACCTCATCCGGGATCCTGATCTTTTCGGCGCTCTTTTCGGCGGTCGCGACCGTCTTCATGAACGGACCGTAAAACTCGCCCACAACGTCCTGCCATTTGTCGGTGCCGTCCTCAACGGAGTCCAGCTCCTCTTCCATATTCGCCGTGAACGCGATGTCCACGATGTCCGGGAAGCTCGTTTTCATCAGCCCCGTCACCGCAAACCCGAGATCGGTCGGCACCAGCGATTTCTTTTCGCGCATGATGTAGCCGCGGTCGACAATCGTCGAGATCGTCGGCGAATAGGTGGAAGGACGGCCGATGCCCTTCTCCTCGAGCGTCTTTACAAGCGTCGCCTCGGTATAGCGGGCGGGCGGCTGCGTGAACTTCTGCTGCGGATCGAACCTGTCCTTCTTGAACCGGTCGCCCTCCGCGATCGGCGGAAGCTGCACGACGTCCTCATCGTCCAGGTCCTTGCCCTCGGTATACACCGCGGAAAAGCCCGCAAACTTCACGCGGGAGCCGGTCGCCTTGAACTGCACGCCGTTCGCGTCGAACGTCACGACGGTCTGGCTCAAGACCGCATCGCTCATCTGGCTTGCGAGGAAGCGGTCGTACACCAGCTTATAGAGCTTATACTGATCGCTGGAAAGAAACGGCTTCAGCGTCTTCGGATCGTTCCTGATGTCCGTCGGACGGATCGCTTCGTGCGCGTCCTGCGCGTTGCGGCGTCCGCGGTATACGTTCGGAATCTTCGGAAGATACGCTTCGCCGAAGGTGTCGAGGATATAGCCGCGCGCCGCTTTCTGCGCTTCGTCGGCGATGCGGACGGAGTCGGTACGGATATAGGTGATCAGGCCCGTCGCGCCCTTCTTGCCGATCTCAACGCCCTCGTAAAGCTGCTGCGCGACCATCATGGTGCGCTTGGTGGTGAATCCGAGCTTTCTCGACGCGTCCTGCTGCATGCTCGATGTCGTGAACGGCGGCGCGGCGTGCTTATGCTTTTCGCTGCTCTTGACCTCGGTTGCGGTGAATTCGGCGTCGCCGACGCGCGCAATGATCTCGTTCGTCTGTGCTTCGGTCCTGAGATCGACCTTGTTGCCGTCCGCGCCGTAGAAGCGCACATCGAACGTCTTTTTGGCGCCCGCGCGCAGCTTCGCGGTCAGGATCCAGTATTCCTCGGGCACGAATGCATTGATCTCGTCCTCGCGATCGCATACGATGCGCGTCGCGACCGACTGCACGCGTCCCGCGGACAGGCCCTTGCGAATCTTTACCCACAGGATCGGGCTGATCTTGTAGCCCACGATGCGATCGAGCACACGGCGCGCCTGCTGCGCGTCGACGAGGTCCATGTTGATCGTGCGCGGTTTTTTGATCGCGTTCTTCACCGCATTCGACGTGATCTCGTGAAACTCGATGCGGCACTTCGACGCCGTGTCGAGCTTCAGGATCTGCGCAAGATGCCAGGAGATCGCTTCGCCTTCGCGGTCAGGGTCGGTTGCCAGAAGGACGCGGTCGGCTTCCTTCGCTTCCTTCTTGATGCGTTCCAGCACGTCTCCGCGTCCGCGGAGCGTGATATATTTCGGCTCGAACGCATGCTCGGTGTCGACGCCGAGCTGCGATTTCGGCAGATCGCGGACGTGACCGTTGCTCGCTACGACCTTGAATCTGCTGCCCAAAAACTTTCCGATCGTCTTTGCCTTTGCCGGCGACTCGACGATCACCAGCGTGTTTTTCGTTTCTGCCATAGTGAAACTCCCTTTTGTTTATTGGTCGAACGTTACGACCGTGTGGATGGTATCGAGCGCGAAAATACGGCCCGGAAGCTGTTTGATGATCTCGGAAAACAGCAGGCGTGTCAGCGCCGCGTTGAGGTCCTGTGCGGAGCAGTCGATCCATTCGAGCAGCTCGTCCGCGTCCTTTTCGCCCTGCAGAAGCGCCATGTAGATCTCCTGCCCGATCGCGCCGAGCGAGGTGAACGTCACCTTCTTCGCCGCGCCGTTCAGAACGTCGTCGCCCGCGTCGTCCGTAAACTCCGTCAGGATCTCCGCCGCGCAGGTCACGGGCTTTGCCTCCCCGCGCACGATCATGCGGTTCGTGCCGACGCTCATCGGATCGGTGATCCGTCCCGGCACCGCAAAGACCTCGCGCCCCTGCTCGCGCGCGCAGTCCGCTGTGATGGAAGTCCCGCTGCGCTCGCCCGCCTCGATCACCACGACGCCGCGGGAAATCCCCGACATGATGCGGTTGCGGATCGGGAAGTTCTGCTGAAGCGGCGGCGTTTTCGGAAGGAACTCGGTGATGAGCGCGCCGCGCTCGATCACCTGCGCGTAAAGCCGGTCGTTTCCCTGCGGGTATACGACGTCGATCCCGCAGCCGAGCACGCCGATCACCGGACAGCTTGACGAACCGGCGGCAAGCGCGCCCTTTGCCGAAGCCGAGTCGATCCCCGCCGCAAGTCCGGTCACGACCGTCGCCCCGCGCTCCGCAAGCTGCTCGCCGAGAAGCTCCGCAACCTCGCGTCCGTAATCGGTGCAGCTGCGCGCGCCGACCATTGCGATCGGCAGCGGCAGTTCCTTCGGAAGCGTGCCCTTACAGAACAGCACCGACGGCGGATCGTAGATCTCCGACAGCAGGGCGGGATATTCGTCGCTTTCGGGCGTAACGACCTTTACGTCGTTCCGTTCGAGCCACCCGCAGTAGCGATCCAGAAACCGCTCGTCCGCCGCGGCGATCAGCCGGTCGCGCACGGTTTCGGATACGTCGGAGAACGATTCGAGATCTTTTTTGAGGACCGCCTCGCGCGCTTCCGAAAGATCGTCGAAACGCGAAAGCAGTTCAAAGAACAGGCGCGGATTCGTGTTCGTCGCGTAGTTCAGCCACAGATAGTTTCGCGTCGTTTCGTCCACCGGACCGTCCCCTCCCCCGTTGAAAATACTTCGGAACATATCATAGCATGAACTTTTACGGATTTCAATCCTATTTATATATGCAAATGTGACAAAACGGAAACAAAATACCGCACGGGAACCCCGTGCGGCGTCAAAATCTGTCGATTTACAGGTCGGAAAGCATCGTCATGCTGCGGTACTGGATCGCCTCGGCGTAGTGCTCGGGGCGGATCGTTTCACTGTTTTCAAGGTCCGCGATCGTCCGCGCAACCTTGAGAACGCGCTGATACGCGCGCGCCGAAAGCTGCAGCTGTTTGAACGCGTCGCGCAGGAGCTTTTCGGATTCTCCCGTCGGATTGCAGAACCTCCGGATCAGTTCGCCGTTCATTTCCGCGTTGGTGCGGATACCGGCGTCTTTGAACCGCTCGCGCTGGATCGCCCTCGCCGCCGTCACCCGGGCGCGCACGGTTTCGGAGCTTTCCGCGGGTTTCCGCTCGGTGATCTCGCGATACCCCACCTCAGTCATCTCGATGTGCAGATCGATGCGGTCCAGAAGCGGACCGCTGATGCGTCCCGCATAGCGCTTGATCTGCGCCGCGGTACAGGTGCACGGCTTTGTGCGCGAACCGCGGTTGCCGCACGGACACGGATTCATTGCCGCGACCAGAAGGAACTTTGCCGGATACGTCGCCGTTACTGCCGCGCGGCTCACGGTGACTTCCCCGTCCTCCAGCGGCTGACGCAGCGCTTCGAGCACGTTTCGCTGAAACTCCGGCAGCTCGTCCAGAAAGAGCACGCCGTTGTGCGCAAGACTGATCTCGCCGGGCATCGCGCGCACGCCGCCGCCGATCAGCGACGCCGCGCTCGCGCCGTGATGCGGGGAACGGAACGGGCGCTCGGTGACAAGCCCCTCGGTGCCCTTCATGGCGCCGGTGATCGAATGGATCTTCGTGGTCTCCAGCGCTTCCTCGAACGTCATGTCCGGCAAAATCGACGGAATGGCGCGGGCAAGCATCGTTTTGCCGCTGCCCGGCGTACCGCACAGCAGGATGTTGTGGTTGCCCGCCACCGCGATCTCCGCCGCGCGCTTTGCCGCGGTCTGTCCTTTGATCTCGGAGAAATCCACGGCGTTCCTGTGCGTGCCGCCCGTAAACGGTCTCGGCTCCGCGGGCGCGATCGCCGCTTCGCCGCGCAGATGCGCAACGAGCGCGGACAGATTCTCCACCGGAAACACCCGTGCCCCGCGGATATACGCCGCCTCCGCCGCGTTGTCCTTCGGCACGAAGAAAACGGAATAATCCTTATGATACGCGTCGATCAGCATCGGCAGAATGCCGGAGATCGGCCGCACGGTCCCGTCCAGCGCAAGCTCGCCGAGCACGATCGCGCCGGTCGGAATGGGTTTCAAGCAGCCGCTTGCGATCAGGATCGAAAGCGCGATCGGCAGGTCGTAGACGGAACCCTCCTTTTTGAGGTCGGCGGGCGCAAGATTGACCGTGATGCGCGCGGTCGGAAAGGCGAATCCCGAATGCCGGATCGCCGCCTGCACGCGTTCGCGCGATTCCTTGACCGCCGCGTCGGGAAGTCCCACCGTGTCGTAGTTCGGCAATCCCGCCGTAATATCCGTCTCGACCGTGACCGGATACCCGTTCAGGCACATCAGACCGTAGCTCTCCACCTTCGCAAGCATTGCTTAATCCTCTTCCTCCGTCTGTTCGATCGGCTCCGTTTCGCGTTTTTTAAACACCAGCAGCTTATTGCCCGCAAAGTTCACCAGCAGCGCAATGCCGGACGCGAGCAGCAGACAGAATCGTTCGCCGTTCAGGATCTTCGTCAGGAAGTTTTCGCCCGCAAAACCCGTCCACCACGCATCGAGATGCAGCTTGTCGCGGAACAGCCACTGCAAAAGCAGCGAAAGTCCGAGCGTCACAAGGTTGACCGCGATGAACGAAACGATCTCGCGCGCGTCTCTTTTGCGCTCCTCGCGGAACGTCCAGCGCGAGTTCCAGAAATAGCTGTTCGCAATGCCGCAGGCGTAGCCGATGATCTTGGCAAGGTAGTAGATGCCGAAGATCGCATTCAGCGCGAACGTCACAAGAAGATCGAGGATCGTGTTCGACGCGCCGATCAGCACGAATTTCAGAAGCTGAACGATGCTTTTTTTGCCTTCAGACGCCGACATAGTAGACCTTTCCGAACGGCGCAAGCACGTTCTCGATAAACTTTGCATAGCCGTACGGCACCGGAATGCCGGAGACCGCCGGCAGCATCAGGAAGAATACGACCGCGGCGGCGATGAGCCACGCCCACTTGAACCACGCCGTGCGCGGATGCTTCTTTTCGACGTAGAAAAGGAGCAGAACCGTCATCAGAAGCATGAACGGGATCGTGGAGAAATAGTGATACAGGAACACGCACCGCGTAACAAGCGCCCACGGCAAAAGCCCCGCAAGGATGCCGACCGTGACGACGATGAACGCGCGGTCCTTTCTGCACGCCGGATTTCTGAACCACTCGACCAGAGCGAGCACCGCGCCGAACGCCGAAACGTACCACACCGCGGGATTGCCCGTGCTGGAAATGTTCGACAAAAGCTGGACGTCCCCGACCGTCGGATAACCGGAATAGAACCACACCGATTTCTGCATGAGCGGCCATTGGTACCACATCGACTGGCACATATGCGTCGCGGTCAGGTCCGCATGATAGGTATACATGCTGATCTGTTTCCGCCACAGCGTTTCAAGTGCCTCGGACAGCGTTTTGCAGCCGTCGGTTATGTAGTAGCAGTAGTTGGCGATCACATACAGCGCGACCGGGATCAGAATGAAGAACAGACAGCACCACACCGGCGTCATCAACAGGTTGTTGAAGCTCAGGTCGACGTCCTCACGCTTTTTAAACACCAGCCGGAACACGACCGCCGAGGCAATCGCAACGCCCGTAAGGACCAGCAGCGTGCCGTAGAACCACGGCGCAAGCAGGACCTTGTTGATCGTATCGACGCCGTAGGACGCGTCCGTGCGCATGACCTGCGCCGTCCCGTTCCACACAAGATGCCGGTAGCTGCTCAGCTTGATCCAGCGTCCCGAAAGATGCAGCGCGATCACGGCGAACACGAACAGCACCGGCGCGTATGCAAGCGCGTTGACCGGCAGCTTTTTGCGTTCCTCCTTCGGCTGCTGATGCCGCTTTACGAGCATCCGGACAAGGTTATAGAAGAGATCGCCGAAGTACAGCACCGCAAGTCCGACGCCGGAATACAGGCACGTCCATTTCGACGCCGCGCCGAGCCCGAACATCACGCCGGACAGACACAGCAGCGCCAGCTTTTTCCGGTATGGACGCTTTTCAAAGTCCTCCGCGATATAATCGCCCATAAACAGGAACATCAGAAGCGTGAAGAACAGCGCGTAGGTGTCGATCGTTGCGATGCGCGTCTGCGCAAAGTGCATGCAGTCGACGGCGAACAGCCCCGCCGTGACGAGCGCATAGTCCGTGCGGCGGAAGATGCGTTTTGCGAACACATAGAGCACCGCAAGGATCAGCACGCCGAAAAACGTGCCCGAGAACCGCCAGCCGAACGGCGTCATGCCGAAGATGCGGACGCCTGCGGCGATGAACACCTTGCCCAGAGACGGATGCGTCCATTCATAGATTGCATATCCGTCGCGCACCGCCGCTTCCGGACCGCGGGTGAGGAGCAGATCGTCGTTTTTCACGATCTCGTAGGCAGTGCGGGCGTGGTAGATCTCGTCGAAATACATCTCATCGAGATAAGAGGGATTCAGCTTGAAGGCGTTTTGCTCATCCAGCAGCTTTTCCGCCCCATTCACCGGTTGATACACGGCTGCGGGAAGCAGCGTTTCACCGTCCAGCACCGCTATCTCGTTCATCGAGATCGTGCCGTTTGACACATACAGGATCAGGTAACGCGTGCAGGTCTCGAATTCCTGCTCCTTCCACTTATACATGTCGCCGTAATCCTGCGTGAACGTCGAAAGCGGCTCGGTCTCGCCAGGCGTGAAATAGCCGTCAACAAACGCGCTCTCGTCATACAGCTCGAGATCGCCTTCGGCGATGCTGCCGAAGAACCGGATCTCCGTGACGTCCCGCGTTTCGCCGAGATCGACGATCACGGTCGTCCCCTCCTCCGCCGTCCAGACGGTCTGCGGGGAGCGCAGCGAGCCGAGGTTCAGAAAAGCGACGACGGAGTAAACGGCAAGCAGCAGGAACAGCACGATATAATCTCGCTTCGTCATGCGGCGTCCGTCCTCGACGCCGATCTCCCTGCGGAATTTCTTAAAATCCATGCCGTTCACCTCCTTCCGCCGTTCTTTTTGCGAAGCGGCTTTTCTTCCGCATCGCCGCCCGCCGGAGCGGACGGATCAAACGCCAGCGCCTTCCGGAACACGATTGCGGTCAGATACATCGCCGCGCAGAATTCGAGCAGCGAGATCACGGCGATCAGCTGATTGTGGATCGCACCGCCGCGGATCAGGTCCTTTGCGCCGTCGGAAACGACGAACATCGCCATCATCTCGTTCATAAACGTCGTGACGGTCAGCATGCAGAACGCCGCGAGCTTTCCGGGATCGCGATCGTATGCGTAGGCGAAGATCAGCAGAAACAGCGCAGGGAAGATGTAACGCTCGTGCATATAATGCCCGAACGTGAACACCCACACGCAGAAGCAGGCGGCAAGCAGGAAGATCAGTCCGCGGTTCACATACAGCGAATACCGCGCGCGCTTCTGTTTGAACCAATAGAGGAAGAACAGCGCAAGCGTGAGAACCCCCGTCGCAACGATCCCGATTACGCCTGCCGCGTGCCACGTCAGCGTGCCGCCGAACATCCGGATAAACGCGCCCAAAAGATATGTGATCAGGAACACGCACAGAGAACCGAACAGCGTCAGCGCGCCGACGGCGGTCGCGCTGCCCGCTTTGATCCAGTCGAACAGCCGCGCTTCTCCGCGCTCGCGGTGCACGATATACCCGAACAGAACGAGCATCATCAGCCCGTACAGCGGGAAGGAAGCGATCGCGTTGAACACGCCGGTCCTGCCGGTCATCTCCGCCGCTACACTCTTTGCGACGAACCCGATCAGCATCAGAAGTCCCGCGACGACCACCGCCGAAACAAGCTCACGGAAGGCGCGGTTCGGTTCGTCCTCTTTGCGTTCGCGCATTTCGTTCCACGCGCGGACGATCAGCGTCGGGAACCCGATGACCAACGCGGTCTTCGAGAACAGCTCGTTTGTCCGCAGCAGCATTTCGCCCGGGTTCGCGCCGCCGAACAATGCGTTCCCCGCGGCCGCCCAGTTGCCTCCGAACAGCGCGAAGAAGTTATACGCCTCGATCGACGCGTAATCATACCCGCCGGACGCGCTTTGGAAGCGCTCGACCATCCAGAAGAAGCTCATGCCCTCGCCGCGGAACATAAGGGAACCGAGCGCAAGCACGCCGAGCGCGCCGAACATTGCGGCAAACGACCACAGAACGTGCCCCGCAAAGCGTTTCGTGCCGAGCTGATCGACGCCGGTCATCAGATACATCAGCACAAGCACCGGCCCGAAGATCAGCGCCTGCCATTTCATCAGGATCGCAGCGCCGTACAGAAGTCCGGCAAACAGCCGGTAATACGGTTTTTCGCGGCTCATGTTCAGCAGCAGGAACGCGCCCATGAGAAGCACGGCGAGGATCGAATCGATCTGTCCCCACGCGCCGGAAAGATAGACCGCCGCGGGATTCAGAACGATCAGCCCCGCAAGCAGCAGCGCCGGCCGGTCGCCGAGATCGAACCGCTTCGCACGGTTTATGATCAGCCATCCCGAAAGCACGTCGCACAAAAACGCCGGAACCATATATACGAACAGACGGAACGGTCCCTCCGGGAACAGCGACGCGATGCGGTACAGCACCGCGCACACGAGCATATATCCCGGCGGATAGTCGCACCAGTTGTCCACATAGAACGCATGTGTGCCGCCCTCGGCGACGCGGTATCCCCAGCCCTGCCAGCAGAGCATATCGGTCGCATGGCCCTTGAGCTTTGCGCAGAGCACGAACCGCACGACGAGTCCGATCCCGACGAGCAGAACAAACCAAAGATATTTCCGTTTCAGCGGCTCCTTCAAAAACGCGATCCGCTTTCCTTTCGGGTAAACGCCGGACAGCAGTACGATCGCGGCGATCGCGCCCGCCCAGAAGATGACCGTAAAGACGTTCCCGTAATCCTCCGCCGTTCGCTCCGCGCCGTCCTCCGACGGCTCGTCGGGCAGCAGATTTTTGAACGCGACCGGCGCGTTGTCGGTCGCTTCGAGACGGACGTTTCGGAACCACACGCTGCCGCTCGATTCCGCGGAATACCCGCCGAGGCGCAGCGCGAGCGTGACCGCCTCCTGCGAACTTGCGGTGCGGAACGCGAGCACGACCGTCGTCCAGTCGTTGGTGCCGAACAGCGCATCGGAATAAACGTAGCTGCCGTCGACGGCGAAATTGTCGATCGAAAGCGTCGCGCCCTGCCCGGACTGCACGTTTTCGGTGCGGACCTCGGCGGAAAGCACATAATGCGTGCCCGCCGCAACGTCGATCGTGCGGCACAGGCGGCAGTCGTCTTCCCCGCGCACGGCAAAGCCGAACACGCCGTTTTCCGTCAGGATCCGGTACCCGCCCTCATAGGAGTTCATGTACCAGCCGCTCGGAATGCCGTCCGCCGCGTCCGTAAAGTCGAAATCAAACGCTTCGGCGTTTGCGCCGGAAGCGGATCCGGACCGACCGCAGGCAAAAAGCCCGGCGAGCAGCAGTACCGCCAGGGCGATCGTCCAAATCCGATGAATCTTTTGCAAAATACCGATCCTCCGATCTCCGTGTTATCGGAAAGTATATCACGGAAGCCCTTTCCGGGCAACCGTCAGAATGCGTTGACCAGATGATTGACGCGCTTTTCGGGAAGGAACACCTCGATCACGTCAAACCGCGCGGGCTGCTCCGGTCCGCCGTTGGAAAGAAGCCAGCTTTCGGCGGCAAGCCGCAGAAACCGCCGCTTGTCCGCGTCGACCGCGTCCGCGGGACGCCCGTAGCTCCCCGGCGTGCGCGTCTTGACCTCGACGAATACGACCGTGCCGCTGCGCTTCTCCCGCGCGATCACGTCGATCTCGTGCCGGTGCGCGCGGTAATTCCGCTCCAGGATCCGGTACCCGTTCCGCTTCAGATGCCGCACGGCAAGGCGTTCACCCGATTCTCCCGTTTCCGACGTGTTCATAGCAGGTTTTTGAGGAACGAACGCCGGTGCAGCGGACACGGACCGTATGCTTTGATCGCGTCCGTATGCTGTTTGGTTCCGTAGCCCTTGTTCTGCGCAAACCCGTACATCGGATAGAGCTTGTCCTGTTCGCGCATATAGCGGTCACGCTCCACCTTTGCGACGATCGAAGCCGCCGCGATCGAATAGCTCAGCGCGTCGCCGTGGATCAGCGCGTGCTGCCGCGCGGGGATCGAAAGTCCCGTCAGCGCGTCGATCAGCACGTCCGTGACCGGCGTCTGCATCTTTGCAAACGCCTCGTTGAACGCGCGCTTCGTCGCCTCCAGGATATTGATCTCGTCGATCACGGTCTGATCCACCCACGCGGTCCGCGCCTCGACGCAGGTGCGCAATATCCGGTCGTACAGCGCCTCGCGCCGCGCTTCGCTGACCTTTTTCGAGTCGTTGACGTATTCCAAGAGCGGCTCCGGCGGCATCACGATACAGCAGACGACGACCGGACCGGCAAGCGGTCCGCGTCCGACTTCGTCCATGCCCGCGAGGATCACGCCGTCCTGCGTCCAGAACGCGCGGTCGCGTTCGGACAGCGTCAGAAGCCGCTCCGCCTCATTCCGCTTCGCCATCGTCTTCCTCCTTCGGCGGCTGCTCCAGAGTAACCTTTGCGATCCTGCCCGCGCGGAACTCGTCCAGCACGATCCGCGCCGCGCGCTCGGTATCGTATACGCCGCCCTTCAGGATAAACCCGCGGCTCTTTGCGACTGCATTCAGAAGCTCTCCCTCCGGCGTGTCGGCGTCCAGCTTTTTATACCGTTCAAAGAGCGCGTCGGGCGCAAGCGTCCGCAGCGCGGAAAGGAGATGCGCCGCAAGCTCTTCGATGTTCAGGATCTCGTCGTTGATCGAACCCAGAAACGCCAGATGCTCGGCAAGCGTTTCGTCGCCGAGCTTCGGCCACAAAAGTCCGGGAGAGTCCAGAAGCTCCAGATGCGGTGTGATCTTCACCCACTGCTTGCCCTTCGTGACGCCCGGTTTATCGCCCGTCTGCGCGCGTTTCTCGCCGGCGATGCGGTTAATCAGCGTGGACTTGCCGACGTTCGGGATCCCCGCGATCAGCGCGCGGACGGTTTTTTTCACGCCCTTTTCCTCAAGCCGCTGCACCCGGTCCGCCGTCGCGCGCTCGATCAGGCGGATCGCCAGCGCCTTCGCATTCTGCGCGCTTGCCGTGACCTCCGCCGCTTCGACGCCCTGCCGTTTATAATACCCGATCCAGCGCTTGTTGGTTGCGGGATCCGCAAGATCGCTCTTATTCAGCAAAAGAACGCGCGATTTGCCGGAAAACAGCCGGTCGAAATCCGGATTTCTCGACGCAAGCGGCGCACGCGCATCGACCAGCTCCACAACCACGTCGATGAGCTTCAGATTGTCCTCGAGCATTCTTTTGGCCTTCGCCATATGTCCGGGGTACCAGTTGATCGAATTGCTTTCCATATGTTCTCCTGTCCGCCCGATAACGGAAAAAGCCCCGAAGCCGGGGCGATGGTTCATTGCCTGGAAATCACGATTTTCCTTTTGCGTTCCGCTTCGTCCTTTTCCGCCAGTTCGCCTTGCAGCTTTTTCTCGCTGCGGATCTCAAAATGTATGATGAACGCCATGATCGCGCGAAGCAGAACGATCGCGCCGAGGATCAGCAGCTCCTGCCATTCGCGGACGATCGCCGTGCGCAGAACCTCGCCGCCCATCTTGAACGTCAGCGCGATCGCGATGCCCTCCGCTGCGATCAGCCGCGCTGCCGGCTTTTTGCGGACCCACGCGATCACGCCGCGGATCGCGGTCAGAACGATCATCACGACGCCGATGACGTCGCACAGGATAACCGCCCATTTAATGACAAGTTCAAAATAGTATTCAACGATCTGCAAAGCGTTTTCCATATTCAGACTCCCCCTGCATTATTCGGTCTTGTCCGGCGTCCGAAGCTCCGGTCCCGGATCGCCGAGATTGAAGTGCTTGCGGCAAAGTCCGATGTACTTGTCGTTCGCGCCCAAAACCACCTGTTCGCCGACCTTCGTGATGCCGCCCTTGCCGTCCAGACGCGCGTTGTTCGTTGCCTTTCTGCCGCACCAGCAGATCGTTTTGACCTCCTCGATCGCGTCTGCGCGGGCCAGAAGCCAATGACTTCCCTCAAAGAAATTCCCCTGGAAATCGGTGCGAAGCCCGTAGCAGATGACCGGGACGTTGTAATCGTCGACGATCTTCACCAGAAGCTCCACCTGATCCTTCGTTAAAAACTGCGCCTCATCGACGATCAGGCAGTCGTATACGCCCGCCTTGACCTTGTTCATGTCGAGCTCCTCCATGGAGATGCAGGTATCCTCGAGCCCGCAGCGCGACCAGATACGGCGGCTGCCGTTGCGCGTGTCGATCGACGGCTTGATGAGGATCGCGTTCTTGCCGCGTTCCCAATAGTTGTACTTGACCATGATCGCGTTCGCGGTCTTAGACGAGCCCATCGCTCCGTAACGAAAATACAGCTTTGCCATACCCATCCCCCTTTGGTCCTATTATACCGAAAGGATCGCTGCTTGTCAAAAAAAACCGCAAAATTTACATTTCGGGATTGACAAAAAGCAAAATCCGCGAGTATAATAGCAAAAGCGTCGAAAGACAAGTTGTTGCTCAAGAGGGGAGGGAAAAAAATGGAAATCAGAGTCGGTGAAAACGAATCCCTGGAAAGCGCTCTCAAGAGATGGAAGAGAAAGTGCGCTCGCAGCGGCGTCCTCGCGGAGGTCCGCAGACGTGAGCATTACGAAAAGCCCAGCGTAAAGCGCAAGAAGAAGGCGGAAGCCGCCAGAAAGCGCAAGTATTGATGCAAGCAACACAAAAGAGAACCGGAAACCGGTTCTCTTTTTTCATATCCGCAAGGCGCTTATTCCGTTTCCACGTCGAACCGGTCGATCAGACCGAGGAAGCGCCGGAGGATCGCAGCGGCGTCCGCCGCGTTCGGAATGCCGTCGAAATCGGCGCACACGTCCGCATTCTGCATGCCCTCGGGCGTCAGCTTGATGAGCCCGACCAGCGCACGCAAAACGTCCGCGGCGTCGCCGGAATCGACCTTGCCGTCGCAGTTGGCGTCGCCGTACATCGGTACGATCCGCACGATGTCCGCACGGTTGCGCAGACGGATGCGCGGTCCGACCTGATCGGGATGATCATAGCTGTTCTGCCCGACGGACGCGATGCCGCGCGCAGTAAGAAACTCGCCCGCCTTGATCCACGAAAGATCGTGGTAACCCTGTTCGTCCTTTTCGCAGCCGTCGTCGCAGTTGATGTAGCCGTCAAGGAAGATCACGACCTCGCCGCTGCCGTCGTCGACATGGACTGCGCCGAGCACGCCGTTCGCATCCAGCTCGATCGCCGTGACCTTGCCGTGGAACGAAACGAGATTGCCGACCTTGTCGGGCGAAGCCGCCTCTGCCGTGGAAAGCTCCTCCATCAGGAACGTTCCCGCCGCATCGCCGACCGGCTCGATGTCCGCCGCGCGGTTTTGCGCGCTGAATTCGTCGATCACCGCGTCCAGCGCGGTCCCGTCGATTACATAGGTGTCGATGGTCTGCTTGTTTTTCATGG
This sequence comes from Clostridia bacterium, assembly GCA_017438865.1. Taxonomy (GTDB): domain Bacteria; phylum Bacillota; class Clostridia; order Christensenellales; family CAG-138; genus UBA3792. The sequence continues at coordinate 4,993 of JAFRUN010000048.1, read as the reverse complement.
TGATCGTCACGTCCAGCAGCCGCGCGCGCGTCGCATAGCCGGTCGTGGTCACGCCGTCCGCCGTATATTCCGCATCGCGCAGGGTGACGTCGCGGATCTCGCCGCCGTAATCGTTGCCGCAGTTCAGCTCGATCTCACCCATGTACTCGCTCGTCATGCCGGTGATGCGCAGCTTCTGACCGATCTCGTAGCGCCCCGCGACCGGGAACACGTTGATGCCGCGCCCGCTGTCGTCCTGGATATAGATGCAGTCGAAGAACGCCGTGTTCTTGTCGTAGCCGGACGCGTTGGAGGTCACATAGCCCTCGATCGTGTATGCGACGTTGGTCTTGCCCGCGGCATGGATGTCCGCGATCGGCGTGACCGTGTCGGGATGGACCAGCTTGAAGAGGTTCAGCACGATCTGATAGTTCGTGTTCTGCAGCGTCGCCGCGCTCTCCATCTCGACCTTGACCTCGAACGTAGAGAAGAACGTGACGCCGGACGTGATGCAGAAGCCGCCGCCCGCCAGCTCTTCATACGCCAGCACGCTGATGCGGTCCTGATCGCCGCACGCGTCGTAGTACGGCTGATACCGCTTGTCCGCCGTGATGTTGTTGCCGTTGTTGTAGTACAGCGGATACGAGCTGACAAACGAGGTGTCGTAGGCGTTGACGACCGTCTGCGCGCCGTTCAGAATGACCGGCGCCGCGTTGTAGCAGGAGAACATCAGGTTCGTGTTCTCGATCAGATATTCCGCAAGCGGGCTATCCCAGTCATAGAATTCCTTGCCCGTGAAGTGCAGGCGATAGGATTCGTTGGTCATGTTCTCCGCGTCGGAAACGATGCCCTTGCCGATGCGCGCGTTTGCGCCGATCGCCTCAAGCAGACGGTTCGAGATGACATTCGCCGTCTGCGCCTCCTCCGACGGATCGCAGCGGTCGGACTTTGAGCAGACGATAAAGCTGCCGCCGCGCGCCGCGAAACGCGCGATCGCCGCAAGCTCGTCGTCCGTATACAGGTAATTGCCTGCATTGAAGTCCTTCTTGAACGGAACGGTCAGCACGAGCAGATCGCAGTTTTCGAGCACGGCGTCGGTGATCGGCGCGGTGATGCGCTCCGCGAGCACGTTATGCTGCGCCGCAAGCTCGACAAACGCCGTATCGCTGTCCTTATACTTGCCGGTGATATAGAAATTGTCGTGTCCGGCGTCGATCAGCATCAGCGACATATCCGCCGCGTCGCGCACGGTGAATCCGAGCGTTTCGGTGAACACATATTCCGTGCCGCGGAACGTGCCCGTGACCTCGACCTCCAGCTTGAAGCGTCCGGTCTCGGAGGGCGTATAGATCCACGTCAGCTTGCCGTCCTTATTCAGTCCGCCGAGCGTGCTTCCGCCGCTTTCGAACGCGGGATCCGTCACGGTCGCAAGGACCGCGCCGTCGATCGAATAGACCGCCTTCGTCACGGTGAAATCGGCGGCGTCCGCGCTCTCGCCGATCTTCGGTTCTTCGTAATTGAAGACCGGAACCGAGAATGTGACCGGCTTGTCCTTCAGCTCGACGGCGGTGTCTTTTTCGATCGGCGATATGCCGATCTTGACGATCTCGTTCGTCCAAATCGGCGCGGTCACGGCGATATCCGCATCGACCTCGTCCACACGCACATAGTAATAGGAGTAGCTGTTGAGCAGGTCGATCTCCCACGAGCCCGCCTTTGCGTTGAAGGATTTCGACGCGACGACCTTACCGCCGTTCGCAACGATCGAAACCTTCTGTACCTTGTCCGTCGGATCGTTGAAATCCACGCGGATATGCAGCGTTTCTTCGGAATCCAGATTCAGGATCGAACCCATCACGCGGTCGTTCAGCGTGTAATAGATCTCAAGATCGTTGTCCTCGGTGGCGTACATCGTCATGCTGCGCATGGCGTCGTAAATGCCTTCTTCGGAGAACGTATCGGTGTAAACGACGTCGCGGCAGGTGTTGCTGTCGCCCCAATTGCCCTTGTGGTTGTCCTGGTTGTTCGTCGGCGCAACGTGCCAGCCCTTGTCCAGCGCCATCGTATAGTACTGGTAGGACGGGAAATACATCGATCCGCCGACCTTGCCCTCGCCGTTGCCGACCTCGACCATGGTGATCAGCTCGTCATAGGCGGGCGAATAATGCGCGAAGTCCTCGAACGTTCCGAACACCGTGCCCGGATGGTTGAACTGGTTGATCGTCGTCTTGCGTCCGTTTGCGCGGTCGATGCGCGCGACCTCCACAAGCCGGTCGTAGTATGCGACAAGACCGGGACCGCCCTTGACGGTATACAGCGAATTGTTGCGGGATTCCACGCCGATCGAATTGAACGTGTTCATATGCCCGTACTGACCGGACCACGTCATCTCATAACCGATGATCGGAATGAAGTTGCCGTCGGCGTATGCTTCCGCGGTCGCCTTCGCCTTCTGCCACTTGGTCATGGACGTACCCGGTGCGGTCAGACCTTTGGTCGGATCCGTCATGTCGCCGAGATGGCTCGCGTCGTCGAAATAGTTCGAGTGATCGGTGACCGCAAGGAAGTCGATCCGCGGCGCGTTCTTTGCATGCTCAAGCGCCTGCGCGAGCGTGCCTGTGCCGTCGGAATACTCCGCGGTGTGCGAATGCAGCTGACCGAAATACAGCTGATACTGCGCCGCGCCGACCGTAAAGCTCCACGAAACGCTGCTGCTCTTGCCGTCCTGCCGCGTGATCATGACGAATACGGTATACTTGCCGTCCGCAAGATCTTCCGCAGGCGTATAGGACGCAAAGCCGTTTCCGACGTCCGGCGTGACCGCGACGCCGTTCAGCGTCATCTCGACCGTCGGATTCGTTCCGCAGTTCAAAAATGTAACGGAGATCCGCGGACGCTTGTCGTCGCCGGTCGCAACGTTCGCGTCCGGCTCGAAATCGACGATCTGCGGAAAGTCGACGACCGCAAGCGCAAACGGCACGACCGCAACGTTCGGCGGCTCCCAGCCGTCCGCAGCCGTGATCTTCACGGTCAGATCGCCGCCGGTGATGATGTTCCCGGGGATCAAAAACGTATAGGTATCGTCCTCGACGCTGTCCGGCGCGCCGAGTACCGCAAGCCGCGTTTCGCCGCGGAAGACGTCCGCACGCACGCTTGCGACGCCGCTCGCGTCCTGTACGAGTACGCTGAACGGATAAGCGCGTCCGACCTCGGCGTCCGCCGTATTCACGCGCGTCACCGAAGGCGGCACGGTGTCGTTCGTCGGTACATAATCCTTGGGCGAACCGTTCCGGAACTGTCTGGTGGAAAAATGCTTAGAAACGACGCAGTACAGATTAACCGTGTCGCCCGCCTGCACGCCCGCGGGATAGGGCGCTCCCTTGAAGAGCGGCATCGTCGCGCCGGCGCTGTCGGTCAGCGTCGTGGAGCCGTCGCCCTTATATTCGCCGAGCGTGACGTTTTTGAGCAGTACATACTCGGAGATCAGATTGTCATACTGTGCGGCGACGTCCGCGAAGGTCTCAAAGGTCTGCGGCGCGGACGCGTCCTCGCCGATGATCTCCTCCGGCGCCGCCTTGCGGATCTCGGTCATGGACTGGATCTGCTGCACTTCGCCGTAAGGACCGAGTCTGCCGGTCATCACCAGCCAGTCGCCGATCGCGATCGGATTCCCGTCGGTGTCGTAATCCATCGAGTTGTATGCCTGCAGCGCGTAGATCTCGCCGTCGATCTTCGTCTGAAGAACCGCCGAATTGACCGAGCCGCCGTTGCCGAAGCGGTACGCAAGCTGACCGACGACCGTCGCGTTCGGCATGTCGCCCGCCGTCAGCGCCTGCGGGATGCTCATGATCCCGTCATAGACCGAATATGCAAACGACACGACGTCAGACCGCTCGCCGTCCTTTTCCGCATAGGCGTAAAGTGTGCAGTCCGCTTCGATTTCGATCGGCGCGGCGTATGCCGTGAAGGTCTCGTTGTCAAACCCGTAATAAATCTCCGCACCGTCCGTCGTACAGGAAAGCGTGATTTTCGTTCCCTTTGCGATCAGCCCTGCGGACGGATCCGCGACCGGCTCTGCGATCGCCGCGGGATCGGGAACCTCATAGAACTGAAACAGGAAAAATTTCTGATTGGAGGTCTTGTAACCGAACGTGGTGAACAGCCCGTTGTATTCCTCGATATACTGCGGATTGCCGTTGTAAACTGCCTTCTTGTTCTTGATCAGGTACCCTTTTCCGGCAACCTCCTCCAGGATCCACAGGCCGTAATCGGTCAGCGAATTCGCCAACGTCAGCGAGCCGCCGGTATTGCCGGTGGTCAGATACTTTCCGTCGACGGCGAACGCGTACTCGCCCGACGCGTTGACCGTAACGTCAAAGACCGCCGCTTTGTCCGGCACGGTAAACTGTCCGTCGGCAACCGTTACGCCGATGCTTTTGAGCTTCGTTCCGTTCGCCTCCGAGCTGACCGCATACTTCTTGTTCGGATAGTACAGTACGATCCGGTCGCCCTCCTCCGGCGCGCCCGACATGGAAACCGCCGTTTCGGCGAAGACCGTTGCCGGCGGGATCAGCGCAAGCACAATCAAAAGCGATAGGATGAGCGCCAATGCTTTTTTCATGTGTCCTCGTTTCCTCCTGCAAATCAAAGATACGCTATGCCCGAGCGGGCATACTTATACATATACATTGTTATTATATCCAAAAGGACATGCCGTTGTCAATGTTCTGTTTACAATACAAAAAAGAGGTCGTTTGACCTCTGTTTTTTTACGTTCAGGCAGTCGGAAAGGATGCCGGAGCCCGCGTTCTTCGCGGCGGAGCTATACATGGTACGCGCGGGAAGCGCGCGATCTTCCTTTGTAACGAAGCGCCAGCGAAGTGGAACGTATGCGACGGAGCGAAAACGCGGATAATTTGCGGCGAACAAATAAAAAGAAAGGGCATTGCTGCCCTTTCTTCTTTTCGTTTCTTTTGCTCTTTACATCGCCGCAAATGATCCGGCGCCTTTTACG
>JAFRUN010000047.1 GCA_017438865.1 Clostridia bacterium | reverse complement strand
TGACGCTGACATCGGCGGCCGGCCTCGGCGGCATGATGTGGCTCGCGTTCCGCAAGAAGAAGCGTGAACAGAACTGACAACCGAACAACAAAAAGCGGCGCTGAAAAGCGCCGCTTTTGCGTTGCGGGATCCGTCCGGAAACGAAAACGATCCCCCGGGTTTCGGAGGATCGTTTAAGTGCGTTTCTGCGGACCGGCATCAGGTCGTATTCCTGCGCAAAATGAGCCGGAACACGATTCGTTCCGGCTTGTTTGTTTACGCCTGTTCGGGGAGAGTTTCCTGCGGTTCGGCGGGAACGGTCGCTTTTTCCGGACGCTTGTCGCGGCGGAAGATATCATAGAGTACCGGGATGATAAAGGCGGTGGTCAGCGTGGCGTAGGTAAGTCCGCCGATGCAGACGATTGCGACGGGCTGCACGATCTCCGCGCCGGTTCCGAAACCGATCGCCAGCGGGAGCAGTCCGAGGATCGTGGTGAGCGCGGTCATCAGGACGGGACGCAGGCGGATAACGGTCGCTCTGACGATCGCGTCGCGCTTTCCGACACCCTCGTCGCGGAAGCGGTTTGCGCAGTCGACGAGCACAATGCCGTTGTTGACCGCGATGCCGACCAGCATGATAAACCCGATCATGGGAACGACGCCGATCTCCGTACCCGTGATCCACAGCGCGATGAATCCGCCCGCAAACGCCAGCGGTACAGTGCCGATGACGATGAACGGGGAAAGAAGCGACTGGAACTGGGCGACCATGATGAGGTAGATGATCAGAACGCCCAGCGCGAGCATCCACAGAAGATCCTTCAAAGCGCTGTTGATCGCCTCGTTCTGTCCGTCATAGGTCAGCGTGCAGCCCGCGGGAAGCGTGATCGCGTCGATCGCTTTCTGCACGTCGCGGCTCACGAGCGTGACGTTTTTGCCCTCTTCGAGCGTTGCGGTGATCGTCAGGTTTCGCCGCTGGTCGATACGCGAGATCGAGGCGAGCGTGCGTGTTTCGGTGATCGAGGCAATGTCGCCGAGACGGACGGTTTCGACCGACTGGTCAAGCCGCGTGACCGTGAATGTAAGATCCTCAAGTTCCGCCTTGGAATGCGGCACACCGGAATCGGCGATGACCGAAACGTCCAGCGCGGTCGTAGTGGAGGAGACGGAGGTTGAGGAAGCGGAGCTCTTCAGCGCTTCGGAGAGCTTGAGATACGTTTCGGCTACGGTCAGCCCGTGCTCCGCCGCCTTTGCTTTGTCCACGGAAACGTGCAGCGTGGGAACCGTTTCTTCCGCCCCGCTGTCGACCTCCCTGACGCCGTCGACCGTGCGCAACGCTTCCGCGATCCGTTCCGCCGTTTCGGAAAGCACGGTCAGGTCGTTTGCGTACAGCTTGATCGAGATATCGTCGCCGGACAGCGAGGAAGAGAAGCTCATCGTGCTCATGCCGGCGATCGTGTACGGATGCGCTTCCTTAAACGGGGAAAGCGCCTCGTCGATGCTTTTGCGAATGGTGAGACTCGAAAGCTCGCTGTGCTCGTCGATCAGCGCGTAGATCGTGAGCTCGCTTACGTCTTCGCTCTGCCCGCCGCCGAGACCGATGATCGACACCATGCCGTTGCCGAGCATACCGCCGGTGTCGGTCAGCCCCGGAACGGTATACATGGCCGACATGAACTCGTCGGCGATCTTCGTCGCGTCCTCAAAGGACGTGCCCTTTTCGAGCGGGACCGTGACGGAGATTTGTTTGCCGCCGCTTTCGGGGAACATGACAAACCCGCGGCGAATGACCATGAAGCCGGATCCGACGAGGATGATCAGCGCAAGGATCAGCGCGATCGCACGGTGATTGAGCACAAAGCGCAGCGCTTTTTCAAACGCCGCCATCAGCTTTTTGCGCGTGTTGCCCTGCGGTTTCACGGGACGGCGCAAAAGCCCCGTAACGGTTGCCGGAATGACCGTCATGGCGACGATCAGACTTGCGAGCAGCGAGTACGTCACGGTCAGCACCATGTCCATAAAGATCTGCCGCGTCAGCCCCTGCACAAACAGGATCGGCACGAACACGCAGATGGTGGTGAGCGTCGACGCAGTGATCGCGCCCGCGACCTCCCTGACGCCCTGCACGGCGGCGTCCCTGACGGGAACGCCTTCGCTGCGCAGACGGTAGATGTTTTCGATAACGACGATCGAGTTATCGACCAGCATGCCGATGCCGATCGCGAGACCGGACATCGAGATGACGTTCATCGTGACGCCGGAGAAATACATCAGAACGAGCGCGAACAGCACGGAGACCGGGATCGAGATCGCGACGGTCAGCGTGGGGCGGATGTCGCGCAAAAACAGGAAGAGGATCAAAATCGCCAGCGCTGCGCCGATCAAAAGGTTTTCGGTGACCGACGAGATCGCCATATGGATGAAATCGCCCTGACTCATCAGCGAGGTGAAAGACAGCCCGGGATAGGCCTCCTCAAGCTCGCGGAAGCGCTTTTCAATGCTGTCGGACACGGTCGCGGTGGCGTATGCGGACTGTTTGGAGAACGAGAGCAGCACGCCGTTTTCACCGTTGATCTTCGCATAGGTGCTGCCGGCGTTGTCGGTAATGCGCACATGCGCAACGTCGCCGAGCACGATCGTTTCGAGCGAGCCGATTCCCGGCGAAAACAGCGGGATCTGTTCGAGGACCTCGATGTCCTCGATCTCGTCGCCGACAGAGACCAGCCATTGCGAATCGCTTTCGGAAAGATATCCCGCAGGCATGGAAAAATTCTGCGCGGTCAGCAGCTTTGCGATCATATCCTTTGTCAGGATCTTATGAAGGTTTGCCGCATCCTTGGCGGCGGCAAGCTGATCCGCTGCCGCCTGTTCCGCCTGTTCGAGCTGTGTCTTGCCTGCCTCAAGCTCCTGCTCGCCGCGTTCGAGCGCCGCGCTGCCCTGGTCGATCGCCGCCTGCGCCTCGTTCAGCTTTCCGTAGACGCGCGTCTTCTGCCTGTTCAGCTCCTCGCGCCCGTTTTTGAGGTCCAGCTTGCCGCTCTTTGCCTGCGCGAGCAGCTCGTCCACCGCGGCGATGCCCTCTTCGAGCTGCGCGATCGCCGTATTCAGCTGAGCGATCGATTCGTCAAGGGATTCGCGCGTCATGCCGTTCTCCGCAAGCTGCGCGTCGACCTCGTTCAGACCGTCGATGATCGCACGGTATTCTTCACTCGACGTGATCGCGTTGATATAGAATTCTTTTTGTTCGTCGGTCAGCGTCGGATCGTTCCGGATCGTTTCGATCGACTGATCGAATACCGCCTTGCCGGCTTCGAGCGTGGCGATCGTATTTCTCAATGTGTTGAGCTGATTGCGTGTGGAGGTCGCCGTTTCAAGCTGTGCGCTGAGCGCGCTGCGCTGCGCTTCGAGCTCCGCGATCGCGTCGGAAAGCTGCGCGTCGGCGTCGTTCAGCTCCTGTTCCGCCTTGCCGAACTGATAGCCCGCGGTCTGACGCCCCTTGTCGACGTCGGACTGTCCTTCGGCGAGCTTTTCACGGTTTTCCTCGAGCTCCTGTTCGCCTTCCTTGACCTTCTGCCGCGCTTCGTCAAGCTCCTTCGAGGCGTCCGCGAACTGTTCGTCGATCGCGTCGTAGAGACGTTTGTTCAGCGCTTCGATCTTGTCGTAGTCGAGCTCGATCTCCACCTGCCGTTCAATGCGTCCCGCGGTCGTGACCGACGCTACGCCGGCGACGCCCTCGAGCCGCGGCAGAAGCTGATCGCCGACGAAAGCGGAAAGCGCAAGCGGATCCATATCCTTTGCGTAGACGGCGGCGACGGTGACCGGAATGAGGTCGGAGCTCAGCTCCATCATGACCGGCGTGCCGATCGCATCGTCCCACGACACAGTCAGCATGCCGAGCGCTTTCTGTACGTCGATCGACGCCATGTCGATGTCGGTGCCGTCTTCAAAGGTGAGGTAGACGGCGGAATAGTTTTCGCTGCTTTTTGACGTGACCTGCTTGATGTGATCGAGCGCGGACATCGACTGCTCCAGCGGCTTCGTGACCTTCGCTTCGACTTCTTCGGGAGATGCGCCGGGGTATGTGGTGAACAGCACAATGTACGGGAAGCTCATGTCCGGCAGAAGATCCGGCGTCATTTTCCCGACGGCAACGTAGCCGAGCACCAGAATGAGGATGACGACGACAAGGACGGTAAACGGTTTTTTGACGCTGAACTTCGCGAACATGGCGGATCTCCGATCGCGGGAACATACTTCCCATTATGATAATCTATTGTACCACATTTTTCCCGAAAACAATGTGTAAAAGATGTGAAACTTTACAATCGTAAACTTTCGGAAGCGGGGTTGAAGGCGGTGAAGCGGTATGCTATACTGATAACCGGGAGAGGACGAGGGAGACGCATGGAACAGGAAACCGGAAAAAAGATCAGATGTCGGATTCCCGCATGGATCGTGTCGATCGCGGGGACGCTCGGGCTCGGTACGGCGTTCGTACTGTGGCTGATCGGAGAACGGCCGGCTGCCGCGGGCGCGATCGCCGCGGCGTGTTCGCTCGTTCTGTTCGTGATCGGCTGCATCCGGTTCGTTCCGGGCTTTCTCGCGTTTTTCACGGAGCGGGACGATACGCTTTCCGACGATCCCGAGCCGAAGCATATTCTGCCAGCCGTTGCGGCGCTCGCCTTCGCGGTCGAAGTCCTGCTGTTCGGGATCGCCGCGCTCGCGCTGTTTCTGAGAAACGGTTCCGGCTTTACGCTCCGCAGCACCGTGGAGATCTGGCGCTCGCTGGACAGCGCGCACTACCTCGATATCATGCGCGAATGGTACATTGACGACGGCGACTGGGGACGCGTTGTGCAGCTTGTGTTCCTGCCGGGATATCCGCTTGCCGTCTATCCGTTCTACCGCATCCTCGGCAGCGACATCGGCGCGGGGATCCTCGTTTCCTCGGCAGCGTTCCCTGCGGCATGCTGCGTTCTGTACCGTCTCCTGCGCCTTGATTGGGACCATAAACGGGCGTTTCGCACCGTTCTGATGCTTTTCCTGCTGCCGGGCGGATTCTTCTTTATCGCGCCGATGAGCGAGTCGCTCTATCTGCTGCTGGCGCTTTCCGCGCTGTATTGCCTCCGCAGAAAACGGTATCTGCTTGCGGGACTGTTCGGCGCATACTGCGCGTTCACGCGCACCGTGGGACTGCTGCTGCTTGCTCCGGTCGTGCTCGAATGGATCCGCTCGTTCCCGAAGGAACGGACGGAACGGGGGAAATGGGCGTGCGGTATTCTGACGATCCTGCTCATACCGGTGGGCTTTGCGGCATACCTTTGGATCAACAAAACCGTTTCCGGCAATCCGCTGCAGTTTTTGATCTACCAGCGCGATCATTGGAGCCAGCAGCTCGGCTGGTTTTTCGGCACGGCGGCGTATCAGACGAAATACCTGCTCGGCTGCCTCGAGGACGGAAACCGCTCGAACTTCCTCGGGCTCTGGCTGCCGAATCTCCTGTGGCACTTCGGAACGCTCGGGCTGTTCGCCTATGCGTCGAAGAAGCTGCGTCCGGGCTATGCCGCGTGGTTCATCGCGTACTTTGCGATCGCGATCGGCACGACGTGGCTGCTGTCCGGTCCGCGCTATCTGCTTGCAATGCCGGTCGTGGCGATGATGCTCGCGCTCGTCACCGAAAAACGGTGGCAGCAATGGCTTGCCGCCCTCGTGCTTGTGCCGCTTTCAATTCTGTATCTGATTGCTTTCATCTGCCGCTGGCAGGTTTGGTAAAATGCGAAAATAATCCTTGACAAACGGCGAAAAATCGGTATAATGGAACAGGTGTAAAGGAAAATACCTTTACACCTTGTCTTTTGAAAGGGAACAACCGCGCGCATATGGAACGATTGTTTGAGCTCGGCATGCTGCTGGACCGGTATGAGGATCTTCTCACCGAGCGGCAGAGGAGCATTTTAAGGCAGTATACCGACGAAAACTGCTCGCTTTCCGAGATCGCCGAGCGCGAGGGCATTTCGCGGCAGGGCGTGCGCGACATTCTGAATCGCGGCGCGAAGCAGCTTCACGATACGGAAGCGGCGGTCGGTCTTGTGCGCAGGGAAGCGAAGCAGACGGCGCTCATCCGCGCGTTTCGGAACCGGTTCAAGGACGTTCCGTTAAGCGACGGGGACAGGACCGCGTTCGAGGCGTATCTTGCGGAGCTTGCCGCAATCTGGGAGGACGAAGATGGCATTTGAAGGCATTTCATCCAAACTGCAGAACGTATTCAAAAAGCTGACCGGGAAAGGGCGGCTTAGTGAACGCGACGTCAAGGACGCGATGCGCGAGATCAAGCTCGCGCTTCTCGAGGCGGACGTCAACTTCCTCGTCGTCAAGGATTTCGTGAAGCGTGTGGAAGCGCGCGCCGTCGGAACCGACGTGCTCGAGAGCTTAACGCCCGGACAGATGGTCATCAAGATCGTCAACGAAGAACTGACCGCGCTCATGGGCAGCACCAACGCGAAGCTCGAGTTCGGCTCCCAAAAACCCGCGGTCATTCTGATGTCGGGCCTGCAGGGCGCCGGCAAGACCACAATGTGCGGAAAGCTGGCCGTGCTTCTGAAAAAACAGTACGGCAAGGCGCCGATGCTCTGCGCGTGCGACATCTACCGCCCGGCGGCGATCGAGCAGTTAAAGGTCGTCGGCTCGAAGGCGGAGGTTCCGGTCTATGAGCACGGCACGCAGGATCCGGTAAAGACCGCAAAAGAAGCGGTCGAGGAAGCGCGCCGCACGTTCAAGGACGTCGTGATCGTCGACACCGCAGGCCGTCTGCATATCGACGGGGACATGATGGAGGAGCTGAAGCGCATCCGTAACGCTTTAGAACCCGCGGAGATCCTGCTGGTGGTCGACGCAATGACCGGTCAGGACGCCGTGAACGTCGCAAAAGCGTTCAACGAGACGGTCCCGCTGACCGGCGTGGTGCTTACGAAGCTCGACGGCGACACGCGCGGCGGCGCGGCGCTGTCGGTCCGCGCAGTCACGGGAAAGCCGATCAAGTTTGCCGGCACGGGCGAAAAGCTCACCGACCTCGAGGCGTTCCATCCGGACCGCATGGCGAGCCGCATCCTCGGCATGGGCGACGTACTGACGCTGATCGAAAAAGCCGAGCAGGCGTTCGATCAGAAAAAGGCGCTCGAGCTCGAGAAAAAGATGCGTACCGACACCTTTACGCTCGACGACTTCCTCGATCAGATGGAGCAGATGAAGGACATGGGCTCCATGGAGGACATCCTGAAGATGATCCCCGGCATGAGCGGAAAACTCAACGGTCTGCAGATCGACGAGAAGGCGATGGGCAGGACGAAGGCGATCATTCAGGCGATGACGCCGAAAGAGCGCGCAAACCCCGATATCCTGAACGCGTCGAGAAGACGCCGTATCGCACGCGGCAGCGGCACGACGATCCAGGATGTGAACAAGCTGATGAACCAGTTTGAAGCGTCCCGCAAGATGATGAAGCAGATGACCGGCGGTATGTTCAAAAAGGGCAAGAAGAAACGGGGCGGATTCCCGTTCTTCGGATAAGGACGAAAACGGCAGGGCCGTATTCGATACAATCAAAAAAAGAAAAGATAAGGAGAAACAAAACAATGCTGAAAATCAGACTGAGAAGAATGGGCGCGAAGAAGCAGCCGTTCTACCGTATCATCGTGGCGGATTCCCGCGCACCCCGTGACGGCGCGTTCGTCGAGGAGCTCGGTTACTACAATCCCGCAGCCGAACCCGCGGAGCTCAAGGTCGACAACGAGCGCGCGCAGGCGTGGATGAAGAACGGCGCACAGCCCACCGACACCGTTCGCGGCCTTCTGAAGAAGGCGGGCGCGATCGACTGATCGAGGCGGCTATGGACAAGCTGGTAGAATACATTGCCAAGAGCTTGGTCGATCATCCCGAGGCGGTCCGCGTGACCACCCGTGAGGAGGACGACAGCATCGTGATCGAGCTCGTCGTCGATCCGGATGATACCGGCAAGGTCATCGGCAAGCAGGGACGCATTGCGAAGGCGATCCGCGCGATCGTCAAGGCGGCGTCCATCAACGACGAAAAGAAGGTCGTCGTCGACATTCTGTGAGCGCAGCGTTCTACCGGATCGGCGTGATCGTGCGTCCGCACGGCGTGCACGGCGCGGTCAAGGTCGAACCGCTCACCGATTCGAGCCGGCGCTTCCGCAATCTTACGGATGCATATCTGGAGATGCACGGGGAAATACACCCCGTGCAGCTTGTCGTTTCATCCGTTGCGCCGGACGCGGTGCTTCTCACCGTAAACGGGTATGAAACGCCCGAACAGGCGAACGCACTGCGCGGCGCGTATCTCTGCGTGGACAGGGCGCATCGCGTCACGCTTCCGAAGGACACATATTTCGTGACCGATCTGATCGGCTGCGACACGTTCGACACAGACGGAAACGCATTCGGCAAGCTCACCGAGGTCTATGAGACCGGCGCAAACGACGTGTATGAGATCGAACACGGCAAGCTGATGGTTCCGGCGCTGAAGCGCGTGCTTGCGGAGGTGGATACCGACGGCGGACGGATCGTGTTCGACGCCGCGGTTTTGAAGGAGGTCGGGCTGTTTGAAGATTGATATCCTGACGCTGTTCCCCGAAATGTTCGAGGGCGTTCTGTCCGCGAGCATTCTCGGCCGCGCGCAGCAGAACGGCATCCTTTCGATCGAAACGCACGACATCAGAGCGTTTGCCGACAACAAGCACCGCAAGACCGACGACTATCCGTTCGGCGGGGGAGCGGGACTTGTGATGATGGCGCAGCCGATCTTCGACTGCATGGAATCGGTCTGCGGCGGCGAACGACCGCACCGGATCATGCTTACGCCGCGCGGAAAGCTCCTTACAAGCGAACGCGCAAAGGAACTTTCCAAACTCGACCGCATCGTGCTTTTGTGCGGACATTACGAGGGCGTGGACGAGCGCGTGAACACGCTGATCGACGAAGAAATCAGCATCGGTGATTACGTTCTGACCGGCGGCGAACTGCCCGCCATGGTGCTTATCGACTGTCTTTCGCGCTTTATTCCGGGGGTTCTCGGCAGCGAGGAGAGCGCGGAGGACGAATCGCACGCGAACGGACTCCTCGAATACCCGCAGTACACGCGTCCCGCGTCGTTTCGCGGGCTCGACGTGCCGGAGATCCTTCTGAACGGTCACCACGCGAACATTGCAAAGTGGCGGCACGAACAGGCAATGGAAAAAACGCGCAGAATGCGTCCGTGCCTTTTGGGCAGCTTCGGAAAAAATCCCCAAAATAAAGGAAAATAGGGGTTGCATTTCCATTTCGGCTATGGTATAATGCGCCTTGCGACATCGGGCGGTCCGCCGACACTTGTGATCGTGAACGCCTGTTTCAAATAGAAAAAAGGAGAAAATCAAACATGTCCGACATCATTCGTGAACTCGAAAAAGAACAGCTCAGAAGCGACCTGCCCGAGCTGGAAGTCGGCGATACCGTTCGCGTTTTCGTGAAGGTCGTCGAAGGCAACCGTGAAAGATTGCAGAACTTTGAAGGCATCGTCATCAAGATCCAGGGCGGCGGCATCCGCAAGTCCTTTACCGTTCGCCGTATGTCCTACGGCATCGGCGTAGAGCGTACCTTCCCGTATCACAGCCCGCGCATCGGCCGCATCGAAGTGGTCCGTCACGGTGTTGTGCGCAGAGCGAAGCTCTTCTACCTCCGCGACAGAAGCGGCAAGGCGGCGAAGATCCGCGAGCGCATCGACGAGAAGAAATAAATCAGACGAAACAAAAACAGACGCTTTCCGGCGTCTGTTTTTTTTGTTGCATTTGACGCGTCAGTCAAGCGCCGTCGCGCCGAGATTCCACGAGACGACGTCGCATTCGCCGAAGTCGTTTGCGCCGCGCGCGGCGACGCTGCCGTCGGACAGGAGCACCGCGCTGTGTGTGCCGCCTGCGGCGATCGCAACGGCGTTTTGCAGGTCGGAGAAGTCGATCGTGTCGCGTGCGCGGAACCAGTACGAAAGCACCTGCCCGTTCTTCGTGAGTCCGAGATAACCGGTGCTGCCCGCGGAGATCGCGACAAGGTCGGTCCAGCCCGGCACGGCGGCGTTCACGCCGGACAGCGTGCCGTCCGCATTCAATCCGATGCAGTAGCCGGTGGAGGGGTCGACCTCAATGCAGTCGCGCACGGTCTCGCTGCGCATGGCGGCGTGCGAGGAAAGATACTGTCCGTCCTCCGTGACCGCGCAGACGGCATAGCTGCCGCCGCCGATCCTTGCGACATTGCGCCAGCCGGACAGCGTGGGATAGTCCTGAAAACCGGTCGAAACGACGGTTCCGTCGGATTTCAGCCCGAGCGTGTTGTAGTCGGTGCAGACGATCGCTGCGACGTTCGTCCAATCCGAGACGCTGCATTGCCCCTCGGTATTGCGCCCCGCAGCAACGACCGTGCCGTCGGCCCGGAGCCCGACCGTGTGATACGCGCCGCAGTCGATCGCGACAAGGTTCGACCAGCCGGAAACGTCGCATTGCCCTTCGGTATTGCGCCCCGCGGCGATCGCAGTACCGTCGGATTTCAGCCCGACGGTGTGGTAAAAACCGACCGCAAGACGGTTTTTCGGCAGCGCTTCGCGGATCTTGGCGAGCGAACGCATTTCTTCGAGCATCTCGTTGGAGATGCCGAGCATGGCGTTGACGGCAAACTCGGGATCGCTTTCGCCGGTGAGCCGCACGGCGATCGCTTCGGCGCGCGACCTGGCGTCGCCGTATCCGCCGAGCGCGCGGAACAGCGTGAACGCCTCTTTCGGATCCGCGGCTTCGGTCTGATCGGCGATCGCGTAACGGCAGGCGTCGTAGCGGTCGAGCGCGTCGGAATAGCCGGCAAGTGCAAAGAACGCGTCCTTTGCGGCTTCATATTCGCCCTTGTCATAGAGAAGCTCCGCGGCGCGGTAGCGGCATTCCGTGATGCGCTCGCGGCTGTCGCGGTATTCGCCGAGCTGCGAGAACAGCGTCAGCGCGTCGGCGGGTTTTCCGTTGTTCAGATAGGACAGCGCGAGCTGATAACGGTATTCCGTCAGCGTCTCTTCGGATTGCCCGTCACGCTCCGCCGAAGAGAGGAGTGAGACGGCTTTCTCATAGTCGCCGCTTTCCGCCGCCTGTCTCGCGCCGTCCGTCAGCAGCTTCGTGCGGTTGTGATACAGGATCGCGGCGACGACGAACAGCACCGCCATCAGGATGGTGGAGATCAGAACCGTGTAACGCGCGAAGCGCTTTCCGAATCCGTGTTTCTTCTTCATATGCTCACCCCAGATACTTGCGGACGATGCTGCGCATATAGGAGCTGTTGATGCCGCAGCCGCGCGAGACGATGAAGTAAACGTCGTCGATCCCGTAGTGCGCGAAATACGGCTTCAGCTTATTGTAGCCGCCGGACTGCTTGATGAAATTGTGCGTATCGCGGAAGTCCACAAGGCATACGCGGTCGTAGTACGGCGCGATATACGGCACGATCGCAAGCCCGAACGAATCGCAGATGACGATCGCCGAATGTCCGGTATGGAAGCCGGTTTCGGCGACGTAGAACGGATCGTGCGTGCCGCCCAGAAACGCCGCGTACACGACGCGCTCCGGCTCCATGAAGCGGACTTCCTTGACAAGCTGGTCGACGTTGCGGTACACGAACGCGCGCGTCGGCGCAAGCGTGCCGGGAACCTCCAGACGGTCCTTGAGATCGCGGTAGCCGGAAAGGGCGTGCACTTTGGACGAGATCGAGCCGGTGAAGTCCTCGTGCACGGTGTAGGTGAAATCGTCGTAGGATACGCTCGGTACGCCGAAGGAGCGCATCATCAGACGCTGCATGTAGAATGCGCCGAGACCGGTCCAGTGGTGGTCGGTCTTGAAGAAGCAGAGCTCGCCGTTCTGCATATGCGGCTCCAGCTCGTTGACCGTGGAGAACACATATACGCCGTCGTCCACGTTCGCCTGAATGGTCGGTTCGACGTCGCTGTACCAGCCGCTGAATTTCTCGGGGTACAAAAGCCATTCGTTTGCATCCTGTGAGTAGGGGATATAGGTGAAGACGACGCTTCCGTTCTCGGGCACCGCCTCCCTGTACGCGTTCAGCGACCTGATCGTGTCCTCGATCGCGTCCTTGCCGAAATTGAAGCGCGTGGTCAGCGTGCCGTCTGCCTTGCGCAGCGAGAACTTGCGCGTGGTCGAGGTGTTTTTGACGGCGAGATCGACCGGCGTCGGCGCGGGCGCTGCGTTCGTGCCGGGCACAGGCGTTTCGACCGGCGCGGGCGTTTCCGGCAGATCGGGAAGCGCCGCAGAGGCGGGATCGGGCGTTTCCGGTGCGGCAATGACGTCCGGATCGTCGGGTTCAACGGACTCGTCAAAGCCGGTTTCCTCGCCGCCGTCGCCTTCGTTCATGCCCTCAAGCTCCGCGATCATCGCCTGGTCGAGGATGCGCTCTTCCTCGGTGGTGGCGTCAAATACGCCGAGCATGCGGTTCGCGGTCTTCACGACCGGCTCACGCTCCGGGAACTGATCGGTCAGGAACGCTTCCGCTTCGCGGGAGAAAGATCCGTCGAACCAGCTCTTCAGCGAGAATCGCGGCGCGCTCTGCAGATCGCGGTTTTCCGACGCGGAAAAGCCGCCGTTCCGGTCGGCAAAGATCAGCACGAACAGGCCGAGCGCAAAGAGAAGCATCACCCACCAGTATGCGAGTATGTAAGGGATTTTCTTCTTCATAGCCGCACCTCAGAAATTGTAGTAGATGTTCGGGACGGAGGACTGCCGGATCAGAAAGATCACCGAAACGACGAACAGCGCTGTCAGCACGAGCGCGCCGAGGAGCTCGCCCCAGAACGCGCGGCGCTCGTTCTTTGCGAAGAATCGTCCGAACCAATCCTTCAGCGGCAGACAGCAGACCATGAACAGCGCGGGCAGCACGGTATAGCGTTTTGCGATCAACAGGAAGCCCTTGTCCGCAAACGGCAGGAAGTGCAGCCCGTTCGCGCCGGACAGACCGACGAGCGCCAGCATATGCTTCCCGAGCGCGGCGAAGTCCGGCGTATACAGCACAAGCTGTTTGTCCGCGATCGGCACGCCGTCGTAAGCAAAGATCACCCAGCCGACCGCGATCAGGATCAGCGAGCCGATATGCCGGATCCACGCGGGGATCTTCAAAAGCGCATCCTTCAGCACGAAGCGTTCCAGAAGCAGCAGGACGAGATAGTAGACGCCCCACAGCACGAAGTTCCAGTTCGCGCCGTGCCAGAGCCCCGTCAGCACCCAGACGACGGTCAGGTTCAGGATCGTGCGCGCCGTGCCCTTGCGGTTGCCGCCGAGCGGGATATACACATAATCGCGGAAGAAGCGCGACAGCGAGATGTGCCAGCGCCGCCAGAATTCCACGATGGATTTCGAGATATAGGGATGGTCGAAGTTCTCCATATAGCGGAAGCCGAAGATGCGTCCGAGCCCGATCGCAATGTCGGAATACGCGGAGAAATCGAAGTACAGGCGCAGCGAGAAGAGCAGCGCCATTGTCCACGCGCTCATGAACGATTCCGGCCCTGCGGAGATCGTGAGAAGATCGAGCAGCATGCGGTAGCAGACGTCGGCGAGCAGGATCTTTTTCGCAAGACCGAGGACGATCCGCTGCATGCCGCGCAAAAAGTCGGTCGCGGTCGTTTTGCGATCGGTCAGCGCCTCCGCGACGTCGGCATACTGCACGATCGGTCCGGCGATCAGCTGCGGGAAGCAGGAGATGTAGAGCAGGGTATACAGCGGGTTTTTCTGCGGACGCGCCTTTTTGCGGTATACGTCGACCGTATAGGTCAGAACCTGGAAGGTGTAGAACGAAATGCCGACCGGAAGGTGTTTCGAGGGCACGCGCGCCGCAGAGCCGAACAGCGCCGCAAAGGTGTTGAACAGGAACGAGGAATACTTGAACCAGAAGAGCAGCGACAGCGACACGACGACCGAAAGCGCCAGAAGCAGGCGCCTGCGCAGCTTGTTCTTTGTTTTGCGGATGAGAAGCGCCAGCGCCCAGTTGACGAGCGTGACTGCGATCATGCCGAAGATCCAGACCGGTTCGCCCCAGGCATAGAAGAACAGGGAGAAGATCAGAAGGATCGCGTTGCGCCAGCGCAGATCTCTGCCGCAGAAATACAGCAGCAGAAGCGCCGGCAGAAACATGAACAGAAAAGTCGTGCTTGAAAAGACCATAATTTCCTCAATGCGTTCCGAAACCTCGGGATCGGAGGATCCGATGTACCGTTATTCTACCATTTTTCGACATGAAACGCAAGATGCTCCCGGATCGTTTCGGATGTTTCGCGGACGTCTTGCCGTTTATTTACAACTTTGTGACAACTCAGACATTTTTTTGTGACAAATCGAACGCATTTCGGCGGTATCATGGGAAGCGAAAAGGGAGAGGTGCGGTTTTTGGAAAAAACTGCAACTTTTTCTCTGTTTCAGACGTCTTAATGAGTGAAGAGAACCCTGCCGCGGGATGCGGCAATGAAAAGGAGGTTTCGCAATGAAAAAGATTCTGGGTTTGATCCTTGCGGCGATGCTGCTGCTGTCCGCACTGCCGGTCGCGGCACTCGCGGAGGAGAACGGAACGACGGCCGTCACGGAAACGGAACCGCAGAAAGGTCAGACGGGCACGATCTGCAACTGCAAAACAAAGGTCAACGTGCGCGCGAAGGCAACGAGCAATTCAAAACTCCTCGGCACGGCGAAAAAGGGCGCGACCTATACCGTGCTCGGCGCGTCCGGAAACTGGGTGCGCATCGACTATAACGGCAAGGACGGCTTTGTATTCAAGAAGTATATTAAGATCAGCGGAACGCCGGACGACGTCGCGGTCGAGGGAAAGGTCGGAAAGATCGTCAACTGCGATACGGCGGTGAACGTGCGCGAAAAGGCGACGAGCGATTCGAAGCTCCTCGGCACCGCGAAGCGCGGCACGACGTACAAGGTCCTTGCGACGGCGGGCAGCTGGGTAAAGATCCAGTACAAGTCCGACGTCGAGGGGTATGTGTTCAAGACGTATATCAAGGTCTATAAGGAGGGTTCCGAAACGCCGTCCGCGGGCAGGACCGCAACGATCGTCAACTGCAAAACGTGCGTGAACGTGCGCGCGAAGGCGTCGGACTCGTCGAAGATCATCGGCAAGGCGAACAAGGGAACGACCTATGACGTGCTCGGAACTTCGGGAAGCTGGGTGAAGATCGACTTTAACGGCGAAACCGGCTTTGTGTTCAGGCGCTATGTGAAGATCACCGGCGAGGAGGAATCCGTTGACGGCAAGACGGGAACGATCAAGTGCAATACGCACGTCAACATCCGCGCGAAAGCGACGAAGAGCTCGAAGCTGCTCGGCACGGCGAAGAACGGAGAGAAGTTCACCGTCACGGGCAAGTCCGGCAACTGGATCAAGATCGACTATAAGGGCAAGACCGGCTACGTCTACAAGAAGTACATCAAGATCGGATAAACCGAAACGCAAAAGGGGCTGTTTCACGAAGGAACAGCCCCTTGTTTTGATCTTTGAATTGCAATTCGCGGAGAATTGTGGTAAACTGTAAAACAATCAATCGAATCGGAGGGAAACGCGCTTTGAAAAAGCAGTTTTCTTTTGTGCTTTCGGCCGTTTTGCTGCTTTGCGCGCTGATCGGCTGCAATACAATCGAACCGGAACCGGAAACCGTTCTTCCGACGGAAGCGCCCGTGAGCGAACCGGCGGCTGTGGAACTGGATGAGATCGCCGCGTCCGCGCCGACGGAGGAGCCGACGCTGCCGCCGACGCCCACGCCCACGCCGGTCCCTACGCCGACACCCACGGCGACACCGACGCCATCTCCGACGCCGATGCCCGTGCCGTTCACGATGATCTGGATCGCGGATACGCAGAACTATGCGTTTGCGAGCGACGAGGGGCTGAAAGCGATCGTGAGCTATGCGCTCGAACATAAGGATCTCGACAACATCGTTGCGGTTCTGCAGAGCGGCGATCTGGTCGAGAACAACGGCAAGGATGAAGAATGGCAGCGCATTGCGGCGGCGTTTGAACCGCTGCGCGGCAATATCCCGTTCTACTGTGTCGCGGGCAACCATGACCTCGGCACCGGAACGGGCGCGCGTGCCGTCCGCAAGTACGGATACGATCAGTACCGCAAATACGATCTCTGTGACGTCCGCGAAGAAGAGCAGCGATATAACGGCGGCGAATGCTGGTATCAGCTTTTTGAACCGGAGGGACTGATCCTGATCGGCATCGGCTGGCATCTCGAGAACGACGATACGGCGCGCATGGAGTGGCTGCACGACGTGCTGAACAGATACAGCGATTATTCCGCGATCATCCTGACGCACAGTTATCTCTACAACAACGGCATTCCCGGAAGCGAGGGCGTAAACCTCGAGACGAACATCGTTTCGAAACATCCGAACGTTCGTCTGGTGCTTTGCGGTCACCATCGAGGCATCCGCCGGCTGGATCAGAAATACGAGAACGGCCGTTCGTTCACGGCGATCATGTATAATCTGCAGGCGGACCGTAAGAGGGGCAACGGCTACTGCATGATCCTGACCTTTGATCCGCGTTCGCGGAACATCTGGTTCACAAGCTATTCGCCGATCCTGGACGATTACAATTACGAATCCGCCGACAAGGAAACCTTTACGCTGAAAAACGCGTATTGACGCAAACCGTCCGCTGCGCAGAGGAAGGACTGCCGTCCGGATCTGCGGAAACGGGTTTTTCAAAAAAAGGCGAAAAAACCTGCGAAAAAATGCTTGACAAACAGGTGTGCGCCGTGTAGAATAAGCAAGGTTAAGTTCCGTCGCCAAAGACAGCCGGTGTCGCGAAAGCGTGTAAATCCTGCCGAGGTAGACTTGATAGCACCTTTTGTTTTCGAGTCCTCCGTTATGCGACGGAGGGCTTTTCACATTATAAGGAGGTGCAACCATGGCAAATGCAAAGATTCTCGAAATGAAGGCCGCAAAAGTCGCTGAGGTTGCGGACAAAGTCAAGCAGGCAAAGTCCGTCATCCTGTTCGATTATCGCGGTCTGACCGTTGCCGAGGATACCGCGCTGCGTGCCGAATTGCGCAAGGAAAACGTTGAGTACATCGTTCTGAAGAACCACTGCGTCCGCCGTGCTTTTGATCAGCTCGGACTCGAGGGTGCAGACGATATGCTCCACGGCACCAACGCATTCGCATTCGGTTATCAGGATGCGGTAGCCCCTGCAAGAGTTCTCAAGAACTTCATCAAGAAGGCAAAGAAGTGCGAGTTCAAGGGCGGTATCGTCGAGGGTAAGGTCAGCACGGCGGCGGAAGTCGAAGCGATTGCGGATCTGCCGAGCCGCGAAGTCCTCATCGCACGCATGCTGGGCAGCATGATGTCGCCGATTTCCGGTCTTGCTATCGTGCTCGACCAGATCGCCAAGAAGAACGATCCCAACGCTGCGTCCGCCGAATCCGCGGAAGCATAACAACCGAAACGGCAATGCCGTACAAACAAAAATCAAAAATAAATTTTAAAGGAGAAATATCATGAATAAGGAACAACTGATCGCCGATATTAAGGCAATGTCCGTTTTGGAGCTTCACGAACTCGTCAAGGCACTCGAAGAGGAGTTCGGCGTGTCCGCAGCAGCTACCGCAGTCGCAGTCGCAGGCCCCGTTGCCGCAGCTGAAGAAGTCGAAGAGAAGACCGAGTTCGACGTCATCCTCAAGGAGATCGGACCGGAGAAGATCAAGGTCATCAAGGTCGTCCGCGAGCAGACCGGTCTCGGCCTGAAGGAAGCGAAGGACGTCGTCGACAACGCGCCCAAGGCCGTCAAGGAAGGCATCTCCAAGGAAGACGCGGAGAAGCTCGTCGAAGCGTTCAAGGCAGTCGGCGCAACCTGCGAGATCAAATAATCGAATCCAGAACAAAGGGACGGGAAACCGTCCCTTTTTTGCATCAAAAAAACCGCTCCCGGAACCCGGAGAGCGGTTTTGCGATGCTCAGGAGAAGAATTCGGTAAACGCCTGTGTCAGGATCGGGAACTTGCCGGAGAAGCAGATCAGCACGAACACCGTTGCGCAGAGGAAAAGGATGAAGCCGATCAGCCGCATGATGAGGCAGGCGAGGGAGAAACGCTTGCGGGAAAGGTTCTTCGTCTTTCCGCAGCCCCAGACGATCATGAAGATCAGACCGATGACCGGAATGTGGAACAGGATCGTCGTGAAAATGTATCCCGCCGTGGTCATCAGCGAACGGGAATCGGTTGCAAGCACAACGGGCTGCTTCTGCTCCGGCTCTTTCACGACCGGCTGCGGCGTGGCAGCGGGCCGGGGCGCAGACGCGGGTTCCGGTTCGGCGACCGGCGTCGGGATCGGCGCCGCGGGCGCAGGTTCCGGCTCGACGATCTCGGATGCAGGCGCTTCGACCGGCGCGGGCTCCTCGACGGGCACGGGTTCTTCCGCAGCTTCCGGAACGGATTCTTCCGGCAGAACGGGCTCCGCTTCGACCGGTTCCGGTTCGGCAGCTTCGGGCGCGACGGGCGCTTCCGGTTCGGCAGCTTCGGGCGCGGCGGGATGATCGCTCAGAAGCGACGCGCCGCAGTAATAACAGAATTTCGCCTGATCAGTCAGGACTTTTTGACAAACGGGACAGGTTTTCATGGGATCTCCTTTCATGGTAAGTCTACGGATACCTTGTTTCCGTCGAGACGAAACACAACGGTACCGTCTGTATCGGTGCTGTAAAACGCTGTACGGGTATCGTGCAGCAGCGAAAGCGTTTCCGAGTGCGGATGCCCGAAATCGTTGTTTGTTCCGCAGGACGCGACCGCGAAGTCCGGATCGACGGCGAGAAAGAACGAAAAACCGGTCGAGCTTGCCGATCCGTGATGTCCGAGCTTCAGAACGTCCGCCTTCAGCATCGCGCGGGGGAACGTGTCCAGCATCCGCTTTTCCGCCTGTTCTTCCGCGTCGCCCGTCAGAAGTACGGCGGTGCTCCCGTACCGGATGTGCAGCACGACGGACAGATCGTTGAGATCCTTCGGCTCGTCCGCATATGCGGGGATCGGGTTCAGGACCGTCACCGTGCAGCTTTCCGCCCACGGGATCGTCGCGCCGCCCTGCGCGTATGCGACCGGGCAGCCGTTCCGCTCCAGCGCGGCGCACATTTCCGGATAGGCGTCGTTCGCCTGCGCCTGCGGGATCGTGAGAAACTGTCCGACCGGATAGGCGTCGAGCACCTTTGCCATGGAGCCGATGTGATCCTCGTGCGGGTGCGTGGCGACCAGAACGTCGAGTTTCGTTACGCCGTTTGCGTCAAGCACGCTTCTGATCCGCGAAAAAGAATCCTTCGGACCGGCGTCCACAAGCATCGTTCTGCCCTCCGGAGAGATCAGCAGGATGCAGTCGCCCTGACCGACGTCGATCACGACGACCTTCAGCGACGGTTCATCCGCCGGCAGCGTGTCCGGCCGTTCCGACCGAAGCGTTTCCCGCAGCGCCTGTTTCTCCGCTTCGACGGCGTCCGGCTCGTCCGCGTGCAGACAGTTGTGCAGCGTCGTGCAGCCGAGCGTCGGCAAGAGAAGCAGGACAAGGAAAAACGCAAGCAGTCGAAGCAACGGTTTCATGCGTATATTATACAATACTTCCGCAGGGTTTGCAAGCAGTCGCGGCAGTTTTCCTCTTTTCCGCGCGCCGCGGCTGCCGTCCGCCGTTCACTGCGTCCGCAATTTCGCCGCGCAGGCGGCGCATCAGCATCCGATACCGGATCCATTCGATCATAATCATATCCTCCCGTTTGTTTCTGCTTTCAGTATAGAGAATGACCTGTCCGTTAAAACGGAACGCAATGAACTGTTTGCATCCGGGAGCCGGGTGTGATATACTAAATAAAAAGCGGGCGCGACCTGCGAAACGGACGGAGGGGCCTATGAAAAAGATCGCTGTGTTTCTTATGTGCTTTGTGATGCTGCTCTGCACGGCGTGCGCGGAAAGCAAACCGGCGGAGGTCGTGCCGGAAGGCGGAGAAAAGACGGAGCCGATCGCGGTCGAACCGCAGGAGACGCCTGCACCGGAGCAGAATGAACCGGAGCCCGCTGCGGAAGCGGAACCGACGGCGGAAGCGACGCCGGAACCGGAACCGGAAACGGAACCGCCGACGGAAGCGCCGGCAACGCCGTATACGCCGGATCTTTCCGCCCTGCCGATCGAGTACCGGATCGACTGGGACCGGAAAGAAGGCACGATGTTCACCTACGACGTCGATTTTGACGGCGAGGCGGAAAAGATCTCCTACCGGCTCGATGAAAAGGAAAACGCGACGTATATCCTTGTCGACGGCGAATCGATCGCGTTCCCGGGAAGCTGTGTGCTCGACCGCGTGATCCTAGTCGATCTCGATCCGGAAACGCCGTGGGTGAATCTGCTGGTCGTGATCGACATGGCGTCGGACGACTATATCACGACGGAGGTGCATCCCGAAAACGGAGCATTCGTGAAGGGCGTTGAAAAGGAATTTATCTCGCTGTCTTCGGACGGGCGGCTGTACTCCTATGAACGCACCGATCTTCTTGGCACGAAGGACGGCGCGCGCTCCGTTTCCGGCGAAAAGCTGGAGCCGGATTCCGAATGGCTGGAGGTTTACACGCCGAGCGAAGAGGATCTGAAAACGAATCGCGACGGTCTGATCGAGCTCGGCACGCTGCTGCACCTCAAACGCGCGGTCAACTGCCGGATCGACGGCAAGCCGACGACGCTCAAGAAGGGAAGCTATGTCTATATGACGCGCTTCCACGAATCGCGGATGATCGTCGAGGTCCGCACGGAGGACGGAAGGACCGCGCTGATCTCCGTCGACTACGATCCGAACGAGTATTCCTACCTGATCGGCGGCCGCGACCAGAACAAGGTGTTCGACAACATCTTCTATGCGGACTGAAAAACCAAGCAAAAAGCCGCCGGATCCCGGCGGCTTTTATCATGCGTTTTTTCAGGACAGGTGCTCTGCAAAATGGCAGGCGTAGGGGAGATTGCCGACGTCGGTGAAGACGCGGCGCAGCTTTACGGCGTATTCGCCGAGATGTTCATCCATGATATCGCCGTTGATCAGAACGATCCAGACGCTGCGGGAAAGGTCGGTGAGACAGTCGTGCAGCGCATCGAGATTGCGTCCGTAATAGTCCGGAAAGCGAAGGGCTTTTGCAAGATAGGTATGCGTTTCCTCAACCGTGGTCATGCGCCGTCCGTCGATGATGATGAATTCCATGTTATTCCTCCCCGTATAAAAGCGTAAACGATTCGTAGTGGTCGCCGGTGTAATAGATCAGCCCGTCGTTGCTGAACACGATGCGCTTTGCGCCGCGGCTCTTCTTTCCGCGCGTGTCGATGTCGCATTCGTAATACTTGCGTCCCTTCTTTTTCGGCAGAAGCCCCTGATAGTTTCCGAAATAATCGCCGCCGATAGAGTATCCCGGCGCATACGGCTCCAGCGATCCGCCGCTCCAACCGAGATCCTCGGCTTCTTCCTTGCTGATATAGTTTTTCGGCAGATGCCTGAACAGATGGATATACAGCGCAACCTCGTCGCGCGTCCAGTATTCGCCGTCCTCGGAGACCGGACACGGCGTGTCGGTCGGTTCCGGCGTGGGCGCATCGGTCGGCACCGGCGTTTCGGCGGGCTCCGGCGAATCGGTTTCGGAAGGCGTTTTGACCGGATCCGGCGTCGGATCCGGGACAGCCGTTTCGGGAATACCGACCGGCTCGAGCGTAAAGACCGGCGCGTCGAGGCCGCTGCTCTGCGTAGGCGTCGGCGAAACGACCGGCGCGTTTTTCGCGCAGGAGAAGAACGATGCAAGCAGCAGCACCGCAAACAGAACGGACAGGAATTGTCTTCTATACTTCATGGCAGACCTCCGTACCGACAGTATAGCACACGGCGGCAAAGAGGAAAAGACTGTTTTTATGAAAACTGCGAAAACGGAACGACGCCGTGGCAGGAATATGTTTCTCTTGCGCTTTGCGCCGGATTGTGCTATAATTCGATTAAATATGGGAGAGTACCGCACGTTATCTCAAAGGAGAAGGAGAAAGCAGAAATGAAACGCATGACTTCCTGGATTCGGATCGTATGCGCGTGCATACTGATTCTCGGATTACTCGGCTGCTCCGGCAGCTGTGCAAAAAAGGCGAACGATCCCGTGCCCGCGACCGCTGCCCCGCAGAACGATGAACCGGGTACGGTGACGGAGGATGAGGTGATTACGACGAATCCGAACGACGGAACGGAAACGCAGCCGCCGGTTCCCGAAGAAACCGAAAAGCCGAATGAAACCGAAGCGCCGGTCGAAACGGATGCGCCTGCGGACACACCGGCACCGGATGCAACGGAGGATCCGCTCGAGATCGAGATACCGATCGAAACGCCCACGCCGAAGCCGTCCGGTGCAACGGACGCGCCGGCAACGCCGACGCCCAAGCCGACGCCGACGCCCAAGCCGACGGAACCGCCGACCGGGGACGAATCGCCGACGCCGACGCCGGGCGCCATCGAGCTTCCCGATTTCCCGTAAGGGGAAAAGGGGAACCGTAGAATGCCCGAACAGCAATGAGCCGAAAGAAGGGGCGAAGACGACGGTTTTCGCCCCTTACGCAATGCCGACCGAAAGGATTTTACCGTGACAGAGACTTATCGTTTTGCGGATATCGTCATTCGGATCGATTCGATGTACCGTCGGGTGCATCGGCTTTGCGAAGCATACCGCGAGGACGGAGCAGCCGCCGATCTTTCGATCAGGATCACACAGGACGATCTTGATTACGAACGGAAATGCTCGGAACGGAGCGACGCGCTTACCGGACGGGCGGTCCGCGAACCCTCGGACCGTTATCTTGAGGAGCTTGCGGTTTACCGGAAGATCGCGGAACAAATGCCGTCGTTCGATACGGTTCTGATGCACGGCTCCTGCATTGCGGTCGACGGGGAAGCATACCTGTTCGCGGCGAAGAGCGGAACGGGAAAGAGCACGCACACGTCTCTTTGGCGAACGCTTCTCGGCGATCGCGCGGTGATGATCAACGACGATAAGCCGCTGGTCCGTATTTCGGAAACCGGAGCCGTCGTTTACGGAACGCCGTGGGACGGAAAGCATCATCTGAGCACCAACGGCTCCGCGCCGCTGAAAGCGATCTGCATTCTGGAGCGCGCGGAAAAGAATACCGTTCGCCGGATCACTGCGGCGGAGGCGTATCCGATGCTGCTGCAGCAGATCTACCGTCCGCAGGACGCCGCGGCGATGCGAAAGACGCTGACGCTGATCGACCGGATCGGGGGTGCGGTCGATCTGTGGCGGCTCGGGTGCAATATGGATCCGGAAGCGGCGGAGATCGCCTATCATGCCATGAGCGGCGTGACGGCAGGCGACTGATGCGATCGAATATCTGACGGCAGCCCGTTTTTCGGACTGCTTTTTTGAACTGCGGGTTCCTTGCACGGGGCGTCCGTTTCACATATAATGGTGCATAGAGGGCAGACCACGCGTACCGCCGCGGGAGAAAAATGTCGCCCGGCAGTTGACCGATCGGGATATCGATCACCGTATAATCAATTCAGAATCAGGGAACGGAGGAGAGAAAAATGTTAGGCGCAATCATCGGGGATATGGCAGGTTCCGTTTACGAGTTTCATAATCGCAAAAGCAAGGACTTCCCGCTTTTCAGCGAACGGTGTTTCCCGACGGACGACAGCATCATGACGATCGCTGTTGCAAAGGCAATTTTGGAAAACGACGGCAAGTCGGATGGGCTTGAGAACAAAACCGTCGAATGGATGCAGAAGATCGGGCGGCAATACCCGAACTGCGGTTACGGCGGACACTTCTATGAATGGATGTTCGCGAGAAATCCGCATCCTTACAGCAGCTTCGGCAACGGCGCGGCGATGCGCGTCAGCGCCTGCGGCTGGGCGGGGAAGACGCTGGAAGAAGTCAAGGTGCTTTCACGCGCCGTCACAGTCGTCACACATAACCATCCGGAAGGCGTCAAGGGCGCGGAAGCGACGGCTTGCGCCATCTTCCTCGCGCGTACCGGACACAGCAAGGAGGAGATCCGCTCCTTTATCGAGGAGAACTACTACACGCTCGATTTCACCATTGACGGGATCCGCCCGACCTACGCGTTCGACGAGACCTGCCAGCGTACGGTTCCGCAGGCGATCGAAGCGTTTCTTGAATCGACTTCCTTCGAGGACGCGATCCGCAACGCGATCTCGATCGGCGGCGACAGTGACACGCTCGCCGCAATCGCGGGCAGCATCGCGGAGGCATACTACGGCATCCCGGACGACCTTCGCAAACAGGCGGCTGCACAGTTCGTCTTTGCCTGTAAACTGAACTATTCCGCCGCTTTTATCAGAAAGGATCCGGACCTGCTCTCCGTTATGGAGACATTTGAAAAGCAATACGGCATTCCGGTCAAAACACATGCCGCCCGTGAAGAAGAATCGGCGGACGACATCTGTTTTGACGATCCCGAAGAAGCGGACGGCAATGCATTCGATTCGGATTGATCCGCACACAGACCGAAAGTCAGGAGGGTACCGCATGAGCCGGCAAAAGAAGCAGTGTCCGACGCCGATCGAATACCGAAACGTGTCGTTCTACAACATGAAAGACCTTGACCTGCTTTCGAACGTCCTGTCCGTAACGGAAATCGTCGACCGCCTTTCTCCCCGGTTCAACACCGGGCAGAGGTACTTCTGGATCCACCCGCCGTCGGGTGCAATCGAAAGCGTACCGACTCGTGAGTGGTTCGAGCGCAAGTATATGAGCGCGATCTGCAACTGGACGGAATGGAAGTACGACCTTTATTCCCGGCCGATGAAGCGGCCTGTCCTGACGCCGTTTGACGTACACTGAACGTCTGAACGAATCGTTTTTGCGACGGCGGGACGGGAAAGTCGCGGAAATCCGGTTTATGGGACAGACCGCGCGTATCATGAAGAGGAAGAAGAGAGGAAGATCGCCTGTGTCGAAAGAAGTAAAATACAACATATTTGTTTACGGCACGCTGATGCGCGGCGAACGCGCGCATTCGTTCCTTGCCGGTGCAAAGTATCTGGGTGAGTATTGCCTGAAGGACTACGCGCTTTACAACCTCGGCCGGTATCCGGGCATTCGTCCGCTGGCGGGCGGCACCGTTTACGGCGAGGTGTATGAAATCGACGCGGGCATGCTCCCGGAAATGGACGCATACGAGGGCGAAGGCAACTTGTATTTCAGAACGGAACTCACCGCGGGAAACGAAAACGGGACGATCAAAGCGCTTGCCTATGTGTACGCGCACGAGGTCGCCGGCCGCCGCATCGAAGGAGGAAACTGGAAAACGCGAAAAACGTAAGTGTACGACCGGGCTTGCGCTTATGCAAAACGCTTGAGATCAGATTATTACAATTGCATAAGGAGGTTCAGGCATGATAAAGCAGGCCTTTCCCGTGATCGACCTTGTCGCCACGGGTGACAACATCCGCCGTCTGCGCGTGGAGCGCGGTCTGACCGTCAGGGACCTGCAAAGGTTCTTCGGCTTTGAGGAGCCGCGGGCGGTCTACAAATGGCAGAAGGGCGAAACGCTTCCTTCCGTCGACAATCTCTACGCGCTGGGGATCCTTCTTGGCGTTCCCATGGAGGCAATCCTCGTCCGAAGACAAGCGTATAACCCGGCATACAAAGAGCAGCAGGAGAAATCCTGCTGCTCGCATTTTTGCTTTCTTTCGGAAGGAATTCAATTGTCTGTTCTTTGAAAACAGTCACGAAGCGTGCACCGCCAATCTGAAGCGGTCGGTTCTTTTCCCGCCAGAACGGCCTGTTCGTATTTCATTGCGTCTTCTTTTGCGTCCGTATACATGCGAAGACTTTCGAGCTTTCCGGAAAAAGGGTTTTGCCAGAAGAAACTGTGACTGAATGAGAAGTCGGCGAAAGGTTCCGGAGGATGTTCCGAAGACACATGGCTTCCGGAAGGAAATTGAACTGTGACATCGGAAGGATGGGAACGCCGTGGTAGTAGACGGGGTCAAGGCATGTTTGACGGGACATCGGTTTTCCTCCTGCTGCAGATAATTCTGATACCGGGTTGTTTAAGCGGGCGGCAAGGTCGCGAAGTGAGTCGCTGCTTTCGATCCTGCCTGTCTCCGGCTGGATCCAGAAGTATTTGTGATTCGGATCGAATCGGGGCGACCGGCTTATGACGATTTTTGCCAGGGTCATCTTGCAGAGAACCCGGTCGATGTCCTCCATATGATAAAAAGGGACCTGAAAGCAGCAGAACGAAGGTTCGCCGGACCGTTTGTTTTCCAATGCGTCATCGCCTCCCGTGTGAAATCGATAAAAACAGGACGGCAGTCAAAGAAATGAAAGGGCTTCCGTTGCCGGATCGTTTCCCGAGGCCGTCCCAAAGGACAATCTTCCGAAAGCGATTCTGCGCAATTGCCGAACCGCTTCCGCGTTGTCCGAAGCCGGTGTTCCGAAGATCAAAGGGCCGCAATTGCCCGATCACCCGCGGAAACCGTCTTTTTGTAAATATCACCACGGTCATTTCGGGCACGGCGGGATCGGTTTCGACCTTAACCGATTTTGCTTGCGCTGTCCGCCGCGTGACGGATCACGCTTGGGACGGCGCTTGCTTTTTGACCGACCGGATGGACCGATCTGTTTTTTGCTTTTTGAAAGCTTGGAATAATCTGTTGGCGAGCGGCGGGAGATGGACCCGGTGTGTTCGTGTGAGTTCGCACTTCGGACTGGTCGCTGTCACGCTGATGGAGACGGTGATCGCTCCCGGCAGTTGGATGAACGGTGGTTTTACTGCCATTACCTCAGATTATTCAATTAAATTGTGCAGCATCACAGTTCATCTGCACCTGAACCGGTTTCGGTCTTCTTCTTTCCTGCCGTACCCGAAACGACCGGGTCGGAAGCCGGGATCAGTTCCCGGCTTCTTCCGTGAACTGCTCGAACGCGGTCGCGAAGCTCTCGTTCACGTTGAACGGCGGTTCGTACTCCACGCACGAGGTGACCATGCAGAGGTCGATCTTCGCGGAGATCTCGTCCGCTTTTTTGCCGAGCTTCTGCAGCTCTTTCCGGACCGTATTGCGATCGAAGTTGATCAGCGTCACGCGCTTCACGTCACACTTGTATGTGATCTGGTTTCCTTCGGCATTGAACCGGAGACCGGAGCCGCCGTTCGGGATCACCTTTTCGGATCCGCGCAGGTCGCACATCCGCCTGAATGCCTCGGTCAGGGACTGACGCACCGCGTTCAAGCTGACTTCGTTGTCCATGTCGATGTCAAGCGTCGACTTTGCTTTCCGGATCGCGGCCGCCAGCTTTTCCTTCTCACCGAGGAGGTACATCAGGAAGCGGGTGATCTCGGTGATCCGGTCGAAGTACTCGGTTCCGGGTTCTTCGACGACCTTCTCGTCCTGGACTTCAGGGTTGACCTTGTGCCGCAGGTATGTGGTTTCCGTCTTCGTGACGTTCTCGTCGCTGCGAAGGATGTGCAGAGCGTCAGCCATGAGCGACTGCAGCTTGTTTTGGTATCGAAACGCTTCTTTCAGATTCATTTCGTTTCCCTCCTTTATTCGGTTTTCAATACGCTTGCTTCGATAACCGTATTATACGAAGATCGGAGGATATTGTCATTGTACCTGCGGTTCACTCCTTTAATTACGGAGCGCATCGTCCAGATACGCTTTCACCGTTTCGGCAGGGATGCCGCATTCATCGATCAAGGCGTTTTTAATCACATCAAGGTATTTTCCGGACGGCGGATTGCTCGGCAGCCGGTCGGGAGACGTGAACGAATAAATCGGGTATCCGTCATCCGCAAAACCGAGATCGACGCGATGTTTATAGGAGGGACCTTCCTGATTTTTTATCTCAAGGTATTGTTCCCAAGTGATCAGATAGAGTCGCATGATGACAGTTCCGTCAGCATCGCGGTCAATGAACGCTACACCCTGATTGTTCCATTTACTGCTCCTCTTTGCAAAGTACAGTTGCCCCTTAAACGTGCCGATCCGCTCATCCGTCCAAAGAGATCTATCCCTGCATCCTTTTTCCGGAAGCCCGTTTGCCTCATTTACAGTTCCCTCGATATAGGAACGGAACCGCTTTGCTTTCAGATTTGACCCGTAGCACGCGTACCAGACTTTGTCGTTCGTTTTCATTATGCATTCTCCCTTAACACCATTGCTTTCAGAGATTCCAGTATGCTGCGCATATGATACTTGAGCACGAAGAGCGCGTCGACGTATTGCGGAAACGTTTTTCTCGCCTTTTCAATCAGCGGCATCACGCAGGTCTCGGTCTCCCTGATGTACTTGATCAGCTTTCTGCGGCTGTATGCGCTTGCCATTGTGGAGATGTTGTTGCACCGGTCAATGATCTTTACGATACACGCGATCCGGTTTTCGACGATCCTGTCATAGTAGCGCTTATTCATCGCTGCCCGGTCGGGAGAACCTTCCTCGCGCCAGGTGAGGAGCTCCACAGCATTCTTGACCTCCTCGGAACACGGAAGATCCTTCGCTTTCACATCGGTGTCTTCCAGAACGTCATGCAGCAGGATCGCCGCCAGGACCGCGTCCTCCCTGATCCCAAGCGCGTGCGCGTGGCAGGCCATCAGAAGGGGATGGGCGATATACGGAACCTTCACATCCGAGAAGAAAGCCGGCTTTCTGGTCTGTCCTTCGTGCGCTTCCCTCATAAACCACAGTGCTTTCTGTGTTTCCGTCAGATGTTCAGCTTCGGTAAACACCGTCATCCGGCTGTACATATGCTCTGCGGAAAACAGACTGTCAAGCATGGTCCAGTCCGGCGCCGTCCCGGGAGTTCCGGTCAAAATGCCGACGGTCGTATGCAGCGCGGCGGCGATCTCGTTCAGCTTGTCCGTGCCGGGCATGGTCACTCCGCGTTCCCACTGACTGACTGCCTGCGGTGTTACATACAGCTTTTCCGCCAGCGTTTCCTGTGTCATCTTCTGCTTTTTGCGATACTTCCGAATCTGTTCCCCGATATGCATACCGTCCTCCGAGCAATTCACTGTTGGATCATCCTTACGATGTAAATATAGCATAATGTGACCTGTTAAACAAGGTAGTATCAGTTCATACCATATAAAGCCATACTTTCGTTTTACGCTCCGATAAGTTGAAATGAAAGTACTGCTTCGTTGTGATTTTTTGTTCTTCATGGTAGCATAAAGACGAGGTAAGGAGCTGAGATACATGGGACGTTGGAAAGAATACAACGATACGAGGTTGACACTTTGTGAAGAGCGGACGGAGATCGTTTGGATAACTGTCTGGGTACAATTTGAAGATGAAAAACTGACTATCATCGGACAGGACCTGGGTGATGCTCCGAAGGCATGGTTTGGATCTGATGAATATGAGTACTTCTATTTCTTCGATCAGGACAATACTGACAAAATGCTTCAAATGCTGGCAGATGGACAGAAGGATCCGATGGAAGAACTGAAACACCGGTTTTCCGGTCGGAGCGGCTGCAGCAATCTCAGGTCTTTCTGTGAGCAGAACGGCATTCAATACTTGTTTGACAGCTGGACACAATAAAGAGGGAGGAGAAAGGAATGAACATAATTGAAAAAGCAATCGGGTTTGCTGTGAAAGCACACGCAGGAGCACTTCGAAAGGGAACAAACTTTCCTTATATCCTGCATCCCGTCGAAGCGGCGTCGATCGCCGCGCGCCTGACGAACGACGTGGAAATCGTCGCAGCGGCGGTGCTTCATGACGTGGTGGAAGACACGGAATACACTGAGAAGGACATCCGGGAACAGTTTGGCGACCGCGTCGCGGAGCTGGTGATGAGCTGCACAGAAAACAAGCGCAGAGAAATGCCTGCGGCGGAAACGTGGATGATCCGTAAGAAGGAGACGATCGAACACCTGAAAACTGCTTCCCGCGAAGTGAAAATCGTTGCGTTTGCAGACAAACTCTCCAACCTCCGCTCCGTGGTAACGGACTACATCGCGGAAGGTGAGGAATTCTGGAACCGGTTCGAAGTGAGGGAACCCCGGAAGCACGTCTGGTACTACAACACAATGCGCGAATCCTTTGAAGAGTTTGGTAATACGCTCCTCTACAAAGAATACCTTCGATTGTACAGGATGCTCCGCATGCTGGTTCAGGAATACGAAGATTTCGGCAGACACGACGCCAACGCGTTGGAGGTAATAGCTGCTCCCAACAACGGGTACTGGGTACTTCGAACAAAGAAAGATGACGAGATCATGCTGATGACCAACGAAGAACTGGAAGAGTTCATTAGGGAACACGGCGGAGAGTAAACGCCGATGAATCAGATCACGGATATCCATATGCACATCATACCGCACGTTGACGACGGCTCCGGCAGCTTGGAGGAATCCGTTATCATGCTGAGAAGTTCCGCGTCGCAGGGCGTCGGCACAGTTATCGCGACGCCTCACAGCTGGGCGATCGACGAATGCGGCTGCGAACATGTGCTCTCGCAGTTCGATGCGCTGAAAAGAGCCGTCAGCGAATACGGGATCCCGATCCGCCTGTATCTCGGATGCGAGATGCTGATCTTTCCGGATACGGCGGACGAATGCATCCGGAAACTGAACGCGGAACGGTATCCGGCAATGGCGGGCTCACGGCACGTTCTGACCGAGTTTTTGCCGGACTTTTCCCGACGGGACATGGAGTTTTGCGTTGAAAAAATCGCCTCGGCGGGATACGTTCCGATTGTCGCGCACGCCGAGCGGTATGAACACACGACCGTCGATGGCGTGAGAATGATCAGGAATCTCGGCGCGCTGATCCAGATCAACGCGTACAGCATCGTCAACGAGCCGAAAGCGCAGACGCGGAATACGGCAAACCGGCTGCTTTCCGAAAAGCTGGTCGACTTTATCGGATCCGACACACACCGACTGAATCACAGGCCGCCGGTCATCCGGGACGGGATCGATGCGCTTGCGGCGCTTTATTCGGAGGAGTACGCGGAACTGGTGTCGGTGAAAAACCCGCACGATCTGCTTCTGAAGCAATGGAACAACGCCTTATAGGCATGGGCTAACCGATAAAGCGGATATCGTCGAAAAAGACTCCGGGATTCCCCCGGAGTTCTTCTTTGCGAACGACCGTGCGTCTTGCGTTCAGGTGTTGTTCTGCGCCTCGTGTCCGTCGCGCTTTTCGTCGACCTTTTTCAAAAACTTTTCGTATTGAATGACAAAGCGCTCGTGCGTTCCCTCGCCGACCAGGCCGAAGGGATCGAACACCCTGACGTCGAAAACCAGGCGTCTGCGATCCACAAGCGTCAGCTCGGTTTCGCAGGTGACCTTCAGTCCCACCGGCGTCGCCGCGACGTGGCGGACGTTCAGCGCCGTGCCGACGGTCCCTTCGCCGGGCTCGAGATACGGCGCGACGCTTCTCCAGCACGTTTCCTCGATCAGCGCGATCATGGCGGGCGTGGCAAATACGTCAAGCTCGCCGCTGCCGATGGCGCCGGCGCATTTGTCCATCGTTACGGTCAGTTCGATCTTTCCTTTGATTCCGGTTTGCAGCATGGTAATCTCCTTTTCAAGTCGGTTATTGGATAGAGTATACCATACGCAATTGCGGAGGGCAACACAAACCGCAGGGGGATCCGGTGTTGACAAGCCCGGATCCGCATGGTATCATCTCCTTGCCTATAAAGAGTGCGCGAGAGACAAGCTCGTTGACCGCACGACAACCTGCCCCAAGTGGGTAAGGTGCCACAGCTTGACCGATGGGTGCGATGAAAGATGCAGCACCCGTCGGGTTCGATGGGTGTTTTTGTGTGCTCCGGATAGGCAAAACCAAAAGGGAGGACACAAATATGAAACCATCTTCTGTCGTCGTTCATGTTCCGCACGCATCCGCAGTGATCCCGGAAGCCGAACGCAGCGTTTTCCAAATCGACCTTGCCGGCGAGCTGCTGAAGATGACGGATCATTATTGTGACGAGCTGTTCTGCGGGGATTATCCGTCCGTCGTATTTCCCGTCAGCCGGCTTGTCTGCGATCCGGAACGATTCCGGGACGATGCCCGGGAATCCATGTCGTCCGTCGGAATGGGCGCGGTCTATACCCGTACCCACGACGGCGCGGTCCTGCGAACGATCGACGCCGCGGCGCGCGAGCGTATCCTGAAAACCTGGTACGATCCGCATCATGCCGCTATGACGGCAGCCGTACAATCGGCGCTTGACGGAACAGGGCGCTGCCTGATCGTCGACGGGCATTCCTTTCCGCCGCAGCCGCTGCCGTGCGAGCCGGATCGGAATCCGGATCGTCCCGATTTCTGCATCGGCACGGATCCGTACCATACGCCGGATCGGTTGACAGAGACGGCGATCCGCTTTCTGCATTCCCGCGGCTATACTGTTTCCGTCAATTCGCCCTTTGCCGGAACGCTTGTCCCGATGCGCTTTTATCAAAAAGACGCCCGCGTCAGCTCGATCATGATCGAAATCAACCGCCGCCTTTACATGACCGCCGACGGCAGACGAAACGGAGATTTCTTACAGATACGGGCTGTTTTACAGAAACTGTTAAATACGCTGCCCTTTGCCGTATAGACGATTTGCAGCCGGGTAACAGGGGATGCTGTTCAACGCGAAAGTGATCGATCGGAAAAAGAAAAAACCCCGGATTCGGGGCTTTCTTTTGTGTAAGAGCGCGTAAAAGACATCGCTGAATAACGCGACAAGCCGGAATTTATCTGGACAGCATCAGGATTCCTGAGCAAAATGTCTTTTTCTGAAAAACCAGATTCGGAAATACTGCTCTTAATTCATCGGCAACGCAATAGAATTCGTCATCGTCCCATTCGTCTTCGCTTTCTTCTTTGCATTGATTCAGTTCTCCGCGGGTACCGAATGCGACATCGCCGATCAGGATCTTTCCGTCATCTTTCAGATGATCAAGCAGTTCCCTCAAAAACACGATCTTTTGATCATCCCTCAGATGGTGTATGGAATAGGTTGCAACGATGAAGTCGTAGAACTGCCTTTTGAGCGGCTCTGCCAGCCCCTGCGAAAAATTGCCTTTATACAGATGTGCATCAGGCATCTTTGCAGAAGCCAGTTCGATCATCCTTGATGAAAAATCCTGCCCGTAGATTTCACAGCCGTTTTCATACAGTTTTGCAGTAAGCGTTCCCGTTCCGAAACCGATATCCAGTACCGCGGGATTCGGCTTTTCCGTTATGGTTTTATAGATACTTCCGAGGATCTCTTTGTATCCTGCAAAAGGATATGTATTGTCTTCATCAGACACACCGACCGACTTATCATATCCGTCTGCCCATAAATCAAAACCATGATGATCCAGCATGCATACCTCGAAATCTCGCCTTGGTGAGTTGATTATACCACATTTAACCTGTTGAAACAACAAAAAACCTCTCTTGCCTGCGGCAGACAAGAGAGGTTTCTTTTCATGGTACCCGGTACGGGAGTCGAACCCGTGTTACCGCCGTGAGAGGGCGGTGTCCTAGGCCACTAGACGAACCGAGCACGCAAGAGATATATTACCGAAAAGAGGCGGTTTTGTCAACCCCTTTTTTCATTTTGTCAAAAATCAGTCGGGAAGCGTCCAGTCGATCGGCGTCTGACCGGTTTTCAGGAGCCAGGCGTTTGCTTTTGAGAAGTGTTTGCAGCCGAAAAAGCCGTTGTAGGCGGACAGCGGACTCGGATGCGGCGCTTCGAGCTTGATATGGCGAGGATTGGTGACGATCTTCGCCTTGTTCCGGGCGTTCGCGCCCCAGAGCAGAAATACGATCGGCGTTTCCTTTTGGTTCAGCAGTTCGATGATGCGGTCTGTAAACGCCTCCCAGCCCTTGCCCTTGTGCGAGTTCGGCATATGCTCGCGCACGGTCAGCACCGTGTTCAGAAGGAGCACGCCCTGACGCGCCCACGCGGTCAGTTCGCCGTGGCTCGGCTGCGGAATACCGAGATCGTCATGCAGCTCCTGAAAGATGTTTTTCAGCGAAGGAGGCGGCTCCACGCCCTTTTTCACGGAGAAGCAGAGACCGTGCGCCTGTCCCGGTCCGTGGTACGGATCCTGCCCGAGAATGACGACCTTCGTCTGCGCAAAGCTCGTGTATTTCAGCGCGTTGAAGATGTCGTACATGCTCGGATAGACCGTGTGCGTGCGGTATTCCGCGGCAAGAAACTGCCGCAGCGTCTGGTATTGTTCCGAAGCAAAGTAGTCCGCAAGCAGCGCGTCCCAGTCGTTCCCGATTTGTACCATAGATGCCTCCGCATTTTTTCTTCAGTATACACCAAAGCACGCTTGCGGACAAGATGGTATTCGTGTTATACTGCCGATATGGATTTTTACGAAGCATTGAAACAATACGTCCCGAGGGACGAGCAGGAACGGACGGACAAGGCGGTCATGCTCGACTGCCTTGCGCGGTATGCCGACGTATACGAGCGCAGCAATCTGCTGTTTCACGTCACGGCGTCCGCATGGATCACCAACGAATCGCGCGACCGCGTGCTGATGATCTATCACAACATCTACGATTCCTGGGCGTGGACAGGCGGTCATGCGGACGGCGAACGCGACCTTTTGAAAGTCGCTTTGCGCGAGGCGACGGAGGAAACGGGGCTTCTGTCCGTTCGTCCCGCTTCGGACCGGCTGCTGTCGATCGAAACGCTGACCGTGAATCCGCATTTCAAACGCGGCAGATTTGTCCCGGCGCATCTGCATCTGAACGGAACGTATCTTTTAATTGCCGACGACGCGGAGCCGCTGCGCGTGAAGCGGGACGAAAACAGCGCGGTCAGATGGTTTCTGCCGGACGAAGCGATCGAGGCGTGTTCGGAGCCGTGGATGCGCCCCGTCTACCGGCGGCTGAACGAGCGAATGAAAGAGCAATGACGACAAAGCCCTCCGGTTTGGGAGGGCTTTTGCAATGCGTTAAAAGAGACCGCTGATATTGCCGTTTTCGTCGACGTCGATTCTTTCGGCGGCGGGATGCTTCGGCAATCCCGGCATGGTCATGATCGAGCCGGTCAGCGCGATGATGAATCCCGCGCCTGCGGCGACGCGAAGTCTGCGGACCGTGATGCGGAAGCCGCTCGGCACGCCGCGCTTCTTCGGATCGTCGGAAAAACTGTACTGCGTCTTTGCGACGCAGACCGGCAGCTCGCCGAAACCGAGCGTCTTCAGCCGGTTCAGCTCCGTGTGCGCGGCTTCGGTGAATACGACGCCTTCGGCGTGATAGATGCGCCGCGCGATCGTGTTCAGCTTTTCCTCCGGCGTGGAATGCGGAGAGCAGCAGAAACGGAACCGGTTCGGTCGTTCGCACAGTCCGATCACGCGCTCGGCAAGCGCAACGCCGCCTTCGCCGCCCTTTTCCCAGACCTCCGAGATCGTTACATCGAGATCGTGCGCTGCACAGAGTTCATGCAGCACGTTGAGCTCGGCGTCGGTATCCGACGGAAAACGGTTGATCGCGACGACGCAGGGGAGACCGTATACGGCGCGGAGATTGTCCGCGTGGCGAAGCAGGTTCGGGAATCCGGCGATCAGCGCGGGAATGTTTTCCGCAGTCAGGCTGTCCTTCTCGACGCCGCCGTGATATTTCAGCGCGCGGACCGTCGCGACCAGAACGGCGGCGGAGGGGCGCAGATTCGCCATCCGGCATTTGATGTCAAGGAATTTCTGCGCGCCGAGGTCCGCGCCGAAGCCGGCTTCCGTAACGACGTAATCGCCGAGCTTCAGCGCGAGCTTTGTGGCGATCACGCTGTTGCAGCCGTGCGCAATGTTTGCGAACGGACCGCCGTGGATCAGCACCGGCGTATGTTCCAGCGTCTGCACGAGGTTCGGCCGGATCGCGTCCTTCAGAAGCGCAGCCATTGCGCCGTGCGCCTTGAGGTCCTTTGCGGTGATCGGACGGTCGTCCTCCGTATATCCGGCGATGATGCGCCCGAGCCGCTCTTTGAGGTCCGTGAGGTCGGAGGCAAGGCACAGGATCGCCATGACCTCGCTTGCGACGGTGATGTCGTAGCCGTCATCGCGCGGGATACCGTTCGCCTTGCCGCCGAGACCGACCGTGACCTTGCGGAGCGCACGGTCGTTCATGTCGACGCAGCGTTTCCATACGATCCGGTCGAGCGCAAACCCGAGCTCGTTGCCCTGATGGATGTGATTGTCGATCATGGCGGCAAGCAGATTGTTTGCCGCGCCGATCGCATGGAAATCGCCCGTAAAGTGCAGATTGATGTCATCCATCGGAACGACCTGTGAATAGCCGCCGCCGGCAGCGCCGCCCTTGATCCCGAACACGGGACCGAGACTCGGGTCTCTGAGCGCGGCGACGGCGCGCTTTCCGAGGCGCGTAAGCGCGTCCGCAAGACCGATCGTCGTGGTGGTCTTTCCTTCGCCCGCGGGGGTGGGGGTGATGGCGGTGACGAGGATCAGCTTTCCATCGTTTCCTTCGATATATTTCGGATCGATCTTCGCTTTGTACTTCCCGTACGGTTCGACGGCGTCGGCGGGGATACCGGCGGCGGCCGCGATCTCCGCGATCGGAAAAAGCGTCGCACGTTGAGCAATTTCGATGTCGGTCAGCATAGGAACCTCCTGTTCGTTCAACTGAGAATGATATCAAATCGCGTCGATTCTGTAAAGATGGCGACGATGAAAAACGGGGTGGAAATTGCGGGACCGGTATGCTATACTGTATACGGATGGATATGTGCCGTTCAAGAACCGATTGAAGGGGAAAAGCCATGAAAAGCATCACAAAGATCGTCCTGACGGGCGGACCTGCCGGAGGAAAGACCACGCTGACGTCGCGTCTTGTCAAGGAACTCAGCAGCATCGGCTACCGTGTGTTCATCGTGCCGGAGGCGGCGACGGAGCTGATCAGTCAGTTCGGCATCAAGCCGTTCGGCAACTGCCTTTCCATGTTTGATTTTCAGTATTTCGTCGTATCCTCGCAGCTGCACAAGGAAAAGCTCGCGCTGGAAGCGGCGCAGCTCGTCCCGGAGGATAAGATCCTGATTTTGTGCGACCGCGGCGTGATGGACGACAGAGCGTACGTTTCGCAGAAGGAATTCAATCAGGTCATCTCCCGCTTCGATCTGACCGAAAAGGACAT
Organism: Clostridia bacterium; assembly: GCA_017438865.1. Taxonomy (GTDB): domain Bacteria; phylum Bacillota; class Clostridia; order Christensenellales; family CAG-138; genus UBA3792. The sequence continues at coordinate 28,981 of JAFRUN010000047.1, read as the reverse complement.
TCTCGCATCCTACGACGCCGTGATTCATCTCGTCTCCTCGTCGAAGGGCGCGGAGTTCGCTTACAACTACGATAATGCGGCGCGTTACGAAACGCTGGAGCAGGCGAGGGAAAAGGAAGACGCAACGCTCCTTTGCTGGCGCAATCACAGACACCGCGTCGTGATCGGCAACTCGTACAACTTCGAGAACAAGATCCGCAAGGCGATGAACGAGGTCTATTCGATCCTCGGCGAGATCCCGCCGGCGGAGATCGAACGGAAGTTCCTGATCGAGTATGTGGACGCGGGCGCGCTTGCGGCTTACGAGCCGGTGGAGCAGAACATCACCCAGACCTATCTCAGGGCGCGTGCAAAGGGAACCGAGCGCCGCGTGCGCAAGGTCATTTCCGACAACGCGATCTCGTATTTCTACAGTGAAGAGCGCCCGATCTCTCCGATCGAACGCATCGAAAACGAACGTCTGCTTTCGCAGAAGGAGTACATCCGCCTGACGGAGGAGGTCGATCCGGAATACGGCTCCGTCGCAAAGCGCCGCTTCTGCTTCCGCTTCAACGGGCATTACTACACAGTCGATACCTATCCGACCAACGCCGACAGCGCGATCCTCGACGTTCAGCTCAACGACAAGGACGAACAGATCGAGTTTCCGCCGGAGATCCGTGTGATCAAAGAGGTCACCGGAGACGAAAACTATCAGGGAAACATGATCTCCAAACGGCTTGCACAACTGTAAGAAACAGAAAAAACGCCGGAATTCCGGCGTTTTTGTTTGTTTCGGTTATTCCTCCGGGGATACCGGGGGAACGGGCGTCTCTGCAGGCGCGGGGGGAACGGGGACCGTCTCCGGCGCGGGCTGAGGCACGTTCTGAACGATCGATGCGCTCTGCGTGACTTCCTGCTGTCTTTGGAGCGCAAGCTCCGCGTCGCGCTGCGCGGCTTCCGCGCGCGCCTTTGCCTTCGCTTCCTGCTTCTCCGCTTCCTGACGCACCTTTTCCGCTCTTTCGAGACCGACCAGACGGGCGTTGATCGCGGTCAGCTCCTCCACATAATCGGGAGCGCCGAGGGAAATCGCCTTCTTTGCTTTGCTCGCAATGGATCTGATGCAGATCGCCGCAACAACGCCGACAGCGATCAGAAGCGCGGCGGGAATGAGGTTCACCACCCAGCGGGAATCATCTTTGGCGAGACATGCGAAAAGATAGCCGATCAAAGCAAGAACGGCGCCGCATACGATCACGGTCCAGGCCTTTCCGGAGATTCTGTCCAGCTTCGTATAGGTATCGATCTGTGTACGCGTCGACTCCGGCATTGCGTTCAGAAAGCCCTTTTTGCGTTCTTTTGTTTGCAGAATTTGATCCTTCAGTTCCATGTAAGACGCCTCCCTATCCTATATAATCTACCATTTTATTATATCGAATGACACGGTCTCTGTCAAAGGGTTTCTGCACGGGTTTCGTCAGTTCGAGGCAGATTTCAAAAGCTGCTCGAGCGCCGCGATGCGCAGGCACAGGCACAGCACGTCGATCGCCTCACGGAGCTCCTCGACCGGCGGCAGCGTGGGCGCAATGCGGATGTTGCTGTCGAACGGATCCTGCCCGTAGGGATAGGTCGCACCGGCGGGCGTCATCGTGACGCCGGCTTCCTTCACGAGCTGCAGCGCACGCTTCGCCGTCTGCGGCATGGCGTAGAGACTGACGAAATAGCCGCCCTTCGGACGGTTGTAACGCCCGATCCCGCGGGGAACGATCTCACGGTCCAGCGCGTCGCAAACAGCGTCAAACCGGGGTTTCAGGATCTCCGCATGCTTTTTCATCAGCGCAAGCGTGGTTTCCTTGTCTTTCAGGAAGCGCACATGGCGAAGCTGGTTGACCTTGTCGAAGCTGATGATCTGCACGCCCAGCGTTTTCTGGAAGTAGGCAATGTTCGCTTCGCTTGCGCACATGCATGAAATGCCCGCGCCGGGGAAGGTGACCTTCGAGGTGGATGCAAATTCATAGACCATGTCCGCGTTGCCGTATTCGGCGCAGAGCTTCAGGATATCGGGGAAGGGAACGAAGTCGCCTTCAAACTCATGGATGCAGTATGCGTTGTCCCACATGATCGCGAAGTCCGGCGCCGCGGGTTTCATCGACGCAAGCGCATGGATGACCTTGTCGGAATAGATGATCCCGTCGGGGTTCGAGTACTTCGGAACGCACCAGATGCCGAGAACGGACGGATCCTTGATCCACTGCAGCACGGCGTCCATATCGGGGCCTTCCTCGGTCATCGCGATCGGGATCAGCTCCATGCCGAAGAACTCGGTGATGCGGAAATGCCGGTCATAGCCGGGCGCGGGGCAGAGAAAACGAACCTTGCCGCGTCTGGACCAGGGCTCCGGACTGTGCAGAAGACCGTGGGAAAACGCGGTCGAGATCAGGTTATACATCAGCTGCAAAGATGCACTGCCGCCGACGATGACCTCGGAGGGCTTGACGTCCAGAAGCTCCGCAAAGAGCTTTCTCGCGGACGGAATGCCGCACAGATTGCCGTAATTGCAGACGTCGAGCGCGTCGTCAAAGCAGTCCTCGCGGTCGGACAGGACCTTCAGCATATCGTTTGAAAGATCGAGCTGCATCCTGCCGGGTTTGCCGCGGGACATATCGAGCTTCAGTCCCTTTGCCCTGACGGCTTCATACGCCTTGTTTACGGTTTCGAGCTCCGCCAGAAGAGCGGGTTTATTCATTTGGGAATACGGGATCATAAACGTCTCCTTTCAGCTTCCTATGGTTCGATTATAACACGAACAATCGGAAAGTCAAATGATATAACGTTAAAGAATGGCCGGGGAGGAAAACAATGCGGCTGCCGGTAAGGAGGAAAACCATGCCGACAGCCGCTTCCCGTAGGTCTGGTTATGATATCATCCCCGGAACGTTCAGCAAAACGGACACCTGTGCTTTTACAGAGGGAAGGATGGCGTCGTCGTTGAACTCATAGCTGCTGCAGTGGGGCGGGCTCACGGAGCCGTCGCTCTTGACGGTGCGGGTTCCGGAGCGGAAAAAGCATCCGGGGACACGGGCGAGATAGCTTGAGAAATCCTCTCCGCCCATGAGAGGAACCGGTTCCTTGACATGCGCGTCACCGAATTCTTCCGTCAGAGTCTTTCGAACCGCGGCGGCAATGACCGGATCGCTGGAAACGAGGTCGTATCCCTTGGTAAAGGATACGCTGCAGCTTGCTTCGAAAAGCCGGGCATACGACTGACAAAGCTCTGTGACCTTCCGGATGATGAGCGCTTCGGCGTCCTTATCCAGCGAGCGCATGGTCCCGATGAGCGTCACGGAATCCGGGAAGCTGTTGTACGCCATCGGGCTGGTAATTCCGGTGACGGTCAGGACCGATCGTTTGGCGTTGTCGATAAAACGGGGGATGATGCCGTTGATCCCGACGACGATCTGCGAAGCCAAAAGGATACAGTCTGTGCCGCTGTGCGGGAAGGCGGCGTGACCGCCCTTTCCGGAAAGCTCAATGCGCATATCATATGTGGACGCATACAACGGGCCGGGCTTGACCAGAAACGTGCCGGGGTCCTCGTACACGTGATAATGCATGCCGAATATCATGTCCACGTCGTTCAGCACGCCGCACGCGACCATATCCTTTGCACCGCCGGGCGGGCATTCCTCTGCCGGCTGGAAAATAAACTTGACGGTTCCGTGCAGTGTGTGACGGATTTTTGAAAGGACCTCCGCGGTCCCGAGCAGGGTCGCCGCATGTGCATCGTGTCCGCAGGCGTGCATTACACCGGGGACTTTTGACCGAATGGGGAGAGATTCATCCTCCGAAATGGGCAGCGCATCGATGTCTGCCCGCATGGCGACGGTTTTTCCGGACAAATCGCCTTTCAGCACGGCGACAAGACCCGTTTTCAGCGGACGCTCGACGGTGATGCCGTCAAAGCCGCGGAGAATACGCTCAATAAACGCGGTCGTTCCGACTTCCTTGAAAGAGAGCTCGGGATGTTCGTGCATGCAGCGTCGCCAACCGACCGCTTTCGAGGCGGCTTCTTCGCAGAGCTTGATCAGATAGTCTTCCATGATTGCGTCCTTTCCCGATACAGATCGTCAAATGAGCTTTCCCATATTGAACGGACCGTCGTTTACGCATTCTTTTGCAAGTCGGATAAAATCGCGAACGGCCTTCGTCTTATATTTGGTGCTGGGCGTGGAAATGGCGATTGCGCGATTGCAGTTCGGATACGGCAGCTCATAGACGCCCAATTCGGTCGGGGAGACGATGTTCCGGCCGAGGATTGCCTCCGCAACGAAGGTTTCGGGACAGAACATGCAACCCATCCCGCGCAGACAGAGTTCCAAAAGCGTTTCCAGATTTCGGGATTCCAGGACCACGCGCGGCGTAATCCCGAGATCGCGGAAGATGTCCCTCGCTACCGTTCCGGTACGGGAGGTTTCGTCACTTAACAAAAAGGGGCAGTCCCGGATGGCGGAGACGTCCGGCTTTTGCATGAGAGAGGAAATGATGTTTTTTGAAGATTCCTGATAGATTTCGTGAATCACCTGATAAGGAACAAGCAGCAGAATCCTCTCTGTACAGAGTACCTCGGCTTCAATGCCGCTGCTTTCGTCCGGAAGGAAACCGAATCCGAGATCCAAAGTACCGTCGATCAGCTTGGCGTTGATTTCGGTACGCGTTCCCTCTTCCAAATGCAGCCGGATGAGCGGATATCGGCGGGTGTATTCGGGAAGGATATACGGAAGAAGAAGACGTCCCCAGGAGCGCGGACTGCCGATGATAATATCGCCGACTTCACGGTTGCCGATGTCGCGTATCTCGCGAACGGTGTCGTCACGCATCCTGCAGATTTCTTTTGCACGCGTAACGAGGTATTTTCCTTCGGTTGTAAGCCGGAGCGGCGAGCTGCGCTCAAACAGCTGAACCTGAAAGTCCTCTTCCAGCTTGCTGATATGGGAACTCAAAGATTGTTGGGAAATGAACAGCCGTTTGGAAGCTCTTGTAAAATTCAGTTCCTCTGCGGCAATAAGAAAGTATTCTAAATTCAGGAAATTCATTTCAATCCTCCGGGATAAGGTCGTTTTTGAAATCGCCGGCAGGGGAGCCGATGGAATAATTAAACAGATTTCCCTGTCTAATAATACATTATATCCTATAGATTATGCAAAAGCAATTACATTATAACAGTATTTTAACTGTGAGAAATAAAGGAAAAAACATGTTTCCCTGATTGATCACCATCTGTTATGCTTAAACTAAATGAAGAATATATGAATATATATACGGAAAAGCGTTTGATAAACTCGGAAAAAACTATAATGCAAAAAAGGAAAGGATGGTAACTTGCAATGAAAAAGATGTTGTCTGTGGTACTTGCTTTGGCAATGATGCTGAGTCTGATGGCCGGCTGTACGCCGAGCACACCCGCTCAGGTTGATGCAGATCCCACACAGCCCCCCGCGGCAGGCGCGGTCAATGAGCAGGAAGTTGTGGGCTCCGCTGCGGAAATCAAGAATGAAGCGGTAGACGGAGGAACACTCACGCTTTCGATGGATAAAGCGCCTACGTCGCTCGATCCGCTGAAGATCTCCGGCTACAATGCGTTTGTCCTTACCACGCAGATGGGCGATCCGCTTGTTGCGCATGACGCAAGCGGCAGCGGCGAGTATCTACCCAGTCTTGCAACCAAGTGGGAGGTAAGCAAGGACGGACTCCAGTGGGTATTCCAGCTGAGAGACGACGTGCACTTCCAGAAGGGCACGTATCAGGACGGGCGTCTGATGACGGCGGAAGACGTTGCTTACTCGATCAACCGGAACAAGAAGCATGTCAACAACACTCTGAGCTTTGTAGATGAAGTCAAGGCAACCGGAGAGAACGAGGTCACCTTCTATCTCAACAGACCGACGGCAACGCTGCTTTATGAGCTTACCCTTGCGTACTACATGATCGTTCCGAAGGAAGAAGTAGAGGGCTGGGGCGACGATTTCGGTATGCATTTCTGCTCGACCGGACCGTTCATGCTGGAGAGTCATGAGATCGACCAACAGACCGTTCTGGTTCGCAACGAGAACTACTGGGGCGAGCGTCCGCATCTGGACAAGGTTATCTTCAAGGTCATTCAGGACGGCGATCAGCGTGTCAACGCGCTTCTGACCGGAGAGATTGACATTGCACTGTCGCTCCCGACCGACTCGCTGGAGCGTGTAGTCAACAGCGAGAATCTGGATCTCATCTCCCTGAACAAGGTTCAGATGAACAGCATTGCATTCAGTCTTGAGAACGGACCGCTGACGGATCCTAAGGTTCGTGAAGCGCTGATTCTTGCAACGGATCGTCAGGAACTGGTGGACGGCGCATTTGCAGCGGGTACCGCAGCAGTTACGAAGCTGCCTCTCTGCAGCAATTCCTGGCTGTACAGCGAAGAACTGGAAGGCAAGGTGCCGGATTTCGATCCGGAAAAGGCAAAGGCGGTTCTTGCCGAATCTGCGTATCCGGACGGGTTTGATATTACGCTGAGCTATGCGAGCTCCGTGGAGAGAGACCGCGTGGGCGTTATTCTGCAGCAGCAGTGGAAGAAGTACCTGAATGTCAACGTAATCCTTGACGGTACGGAAACGGCGACCTACAACGATCTCGTTCATACCGGCAACGGCGAGCTCTACATGGGCGGCCTGACCGCATCGACTTCCGACCCGCACTTCTCTCTCGGTTATGCGTTCGACTCCGCAAAGGCGCATGCGTCCTATAACCCCGGTCCGTACATCAACGAGAAGGCGGACGAGTTGATCTACAAGGCGTTGGCGACGACGGATCACAGCGAAAGAGCGGCGATCTACGGCGAACTGCTGGATCTGGTTATGGCAGATTATCCTGGCATCTGGTTTGCCGATCAGTTTACCTTCTGGGGCGTCCGCAAGGGAGTCCACATGGAAGACTTCGACAACTGGTTCCTGATCTGCAACGGCTTCAACTACAACGCGTGGAAAGAGAACTGATTTTCCTCTGAATCTGAACAGAACGGATAAGAATTATGATACGTTTAATTTGGAAAAGGCTTCTGCAACTTATCCCCACCGTATTGATTGTTCTATCCGTCACCTTTGTAATCACAAGAATCATCCCGGGGAATCCGGCCTCAGTACTCGCGGGTCCTGAGGCCGATCCCCGCCTGATTGCGGAGTTGGAAGCGAAGATGGGACTCGACAAGAGTATCCCGGAGCAGTTTTTGATCTACGTCTCCGACATTTTTAAAGGTGATTTCGGAACTTCACTGAACTACAATGAGCCCGTTTTTCAGTTGATTCTGAGCCGTATCCCCAAAACGCTCATGATCACGTTCACAGGCCTTATTGTCGCGCTGATTCTGGGAACACTGCTCGGCACGGTTTCCGCATTGCGGCAGAACAGTTGGATCGATCATTTCTGCACCGTGTTCTCGTTGTTGGGCGCTTCCTTGCCGGTATTCTGGATCGGCATTATGAGCATTTTCCTTTTCAGCGTCAAGTTGGGCTGGCTGCCGACGATGGGGATGGGTTCCATTCAAAACGGTTTATGGGATATATTGTCGCATATGCTGCTGCCGTGCCTGTGCCTTTCGCTTGCGCCGATGGCGACATTCGCGCGCACAACCCGTTCGAGCATGCTGGATACCGTCAATAACGACTATATCCGCGCACTTCGGGCAAGGGGGCTGAAAGAACGGAAGGTGATCTGGAAGCATGCCTTCAAAAATGCACTTCCGCCGATCATTTCTGTTTTGGGCGTTCAGCTGGGCATTTGCTTTTCCGGCGCGATTCTCACGGAAAACATCTTTTCCTGGCCCGGAATGGGGACCATGATCTCCACGGCAATCAATACCCGGGATTATGCATTGATTCAGGGTGCGATCCTTACGCTGGCGGTGGTCAATGTTGCGGTGAGCTTGATAATGGACATCATATATATGCTCATCAATCCGAAGATCAAAATTTAACGGAGGAGGAATGCGTATGAAACGTAAAGAAAAAATCTCCTCCGAGGCGGTAATGACGAGCGCGGAGCTGTTAAAGAAAGAGCAGAAAGTAAACAGCTTCTGGAAAAAGTTTGTCAGAAACAAATCGGCTGTCGTAGGACTTGTGATCGTCGGAATACTGGTGATTATGGCGCTGTTCTCGTCCGTACTGTCTCCGTATGATCCGGAGGCGCTGGATCTGAAGAACAAGCTCCTGACGCCGTTTTCTCCCGGACACCTGTTCGGCACCGACGAGTTCGGAAGGGACCTGCTCTCCCGGATCATTTACGGTTCCCGCATGTCGATTCTGATTGCGGCCGGATCAAGCGTCGTCGGATGTTTGATCGGTATGGTGATCGGCATTCTGGCAGGGTACTGCGGCGGCGTTGTGGATTCGGTGCTGATGCGAATTGTCGACGGACTGTTCGCATTTCCCTCCATACTTCTTTCCATCGTCCTGGTAACGGTGCTGGGCAACGGTGCGCTGAACGTGATTCTTGCTTTGGGAATCAGCGCGGTTCCGAAATTTGCCAGGGTCGTGCGCGGACAGTTTACGGTCCTGCGGAACGAGGAATTCTGCAACGCGGAGCGTGTTCTCGGCGCATCTCATTTCCGCCTTGCCGTGGTGCATATCCTGCCCAATGCAATTTCGCCCATCATCGTTTACTTCACGCTGAACATCGCAAGCGCGATTCTTTCGGAAGCGGGTCTGAGCTTTCTCGGACTGGGCATTATCGCACCGACGCCGTCCTGGGGAAATATCCTGAGGGCTGGCAACGCATTCCTGTATAACAAGCCGCATCTTGCGATTATTCCGGGCATTTTCATCTTCCTTGCCGTATTGGGATTCAACCTGACGGGCGACGGAATAAGGGATGCGCTGGATCCGAAGATGAAACAGTAAGGAGGTCGGCGGTGGAAGAAAAATTGTTGGAGATAAGCGGCCTCAGGACCTATTTCTTCACCAAAAGCGGCGTCGCCAAGGCGGTTGACGGCGTTTCATTCGACATGACGCAGGGTGAAACGCTGGGCGTCGTGGGAGAATCCGGCTGCGGGAAAAGCGTAATGTCCGCATCGATCATCCGGCTTCTGGCAAGCAAGAGCGGCAAGATCGTGGACGGCACGGTAACCTTCAACGGGACGGATGTGTCAAAGCTTTCCCGTGAAGAATTGAGAAAACTGCGCGGCAGCGACGTGGCAATGATCTTTCAGGATCCGATGACTACGCTCGACCCGGTTTTCAAGGTCAGCGATCAAATGATCGAAATGCTGCAGGCGCACAGAAATATTGACCGGAAGACAGCGGCAAAGGAATGCATTCAGGCGCTGGCGGACGTCGGTATCCCCGATCCGCATAAGCGGTTTGATTCCTACCCGTTTGAACTGTCGGGCGGCATGTGTCAGCGCGTTGCGATCGCTATGGCGATCCTTGCGCGACCGAAACTGATCATCGCCGACGAGCCCACAACCGCACTGGATGTCACCATGCAGGCGCAGATCCTGAAGCTCCTGAAGGATCTTCAGGAAAAATACGGCACGTCCATTCTGATTATCACCCATAATCTGGGCGTCGTTTGGCAAATCTGCGACAATGTCATGGTCATGTATGCGGGGAAGGTGGTTGAAAAAGCGAACGTAAGAGAACTGTATTCCAATCCGAAGCATCCATACACATGGGGCTTGATGGATTCCATGCCGTCGCTCAACGATACGCCGAAGGAACCGCTGTCGACCATCGACGGTATTCCGCCTGATCTGCGGCTTGTCGGAAAGGGCTGTAATTTCAGAGCTCGCTGCAGATATGCAAAGCAGTGCTGCGAAGACACGGAGCCGGAAATGGTCGAGGTCAGCGACGGGCATTTTGTCGCCTGTCATTTCCAGTCGAAGACGACAAACCTTGTCAAGGGAGAAGAAAATCGCAATGACGGATAATCAATCGCCGCTTCTTGAGGTGAAGAATCTCACAAAGTGTTTCCCGATCGGAAACAGATATTCGTTTCAGCGGAAGCAGCTGTACGCGTTGGATGATGTCTCTCTCAAGGTATATAAGGGAGAAACGGTCGGCGTCATCGGTGAATCCGGCTGCGGGAAATCCACGCTGAGCCGCTGTCTCGTATCGCTGCACAAACCGACGAGCGGGAGCATCTATTTCAACAATAAGGATATCAGCAAGTGCACGGGGAAAGAAAAAAAGGAGATCAGTCGAAAAATACAGATGATCTTCCAGGATCCCTATTCCTCGCTTGATCCGAAAATGCGCATTTCACAGCTTGTTATGGAGCCGTTTACGATCCATAACTTTACGCCCGAAGGACAGTCGAGAGTCGACAGAGCAATCGAGCTTCTGCAATCGGTGGGATTGGACAGATACCATCTGCAGCGCTATCCGCATGAGTTTTCGGGCGGTCAGCGTCAGAGGATCAATATCGCCCGTGCGCTTACGCTCAATCCGGAGGTTCTGATCTGCGACGAACCGGTTTCCGCACTGGACGTTTCGATTCAGGCACAGGTGCTGAACCTGCTGATCAAGCTGCAGCAGGAGTTTAACCTGACGTATCTGTTCATCAGCCACGACCTCAGCGTTATCCGATACATCAGCGACTACATCGCCGTTATGTATCTCGGACATATCGTGGAGTTCTGCGAGGCGAGCGGCATCTATACGCGGCCGCTGCACCCGTATACGCAGGCGCTGCTTTCCTCCATTCCGCCCTCCAGTCCGTTCGAGAAGAAGGAGCGGCTGGAGCTCAGGGGGGATCTCGTGAGCCACATCGGGAAGGTTAACTGCTGCCCGCTTGCATCGCGCTGCCCGCATTGCACGGAACGGTGCAAAAATGAGAAGCCGAAGCTGAAACCGGTTGACGGGCGGCATGAGGTTGCATGTTTCCTTTACGAACAGTCTTAAGTACAAGCATTGAAGGAGGAGAACAAATGTGGACGAAATTGGAGCGCCTGGAAGCGGTTTTAAACGGTGAACCCGCAGACCGCCCCCCCGTATCCGCCTGGCGGCATTTTACGGACAGGGAGCACAGCGGCGCCGCGGATTTTGCCGATGCCATGCTGAAATTCCAGGAACAGTATGACTGGGATTATCTGAAGGCGCAGAACCGTGCTACCTACTACGAGGAAGTATGGGGCGGCGAATTCCAGTACGAGGACTATGAGGGCGGCGTGGTTGCACCGATCACAAAAGCGCCGATCACCTGTGCAGAGGATCTTGAAAGGATTGTGGAAATGCCCGCTTCGGCTTGGCCGCTGGCGGAGCAGGTAGAGGCATGCCGGCTGCTTGTGGACGGAGTGAAGGACGGGACTCCGATCTTCAACGGCGTGTTCTGCCCCGCAGCCATTTTTCAGAAAATGTGCGCGGTATTCTCCATCGGCCGCTATCGCACGGCAACCCGTTCCGACCTGATGGTTACGCTGATAAAGGAGCATCCGGCCGAGGTGCACAGAGCGCTGAAAAATATCACAAGAACGATGGCGTCTTATGCACAGGAACTGGTGAAAACGGGGATTTACGGCATTTTCTATGCCGCAACGGGTCTTTCCAGAACCGGATACCTGACAAAGGAGGAGTGGGAGGAATTCGTCAAGCCGTATGATCTCGAGCTCATTCAGGCGATGAAGCCGCTGAAGATTATGGTTCACGACTGCGGCATCCTGTGCAATCCGGAATGGTTTGCGGACTATCCGATTGACATTCTGCATTGGCCGGAGAGCGCAACCGGCAATCCTTCATTGGACAGCGCGCCGAACTGGATCGGAAAGATTACGCCGATGGGAGGGTGCGATGAGCGCCCGTTCGGTCAGGGACAGGCGGAAAAGATCCGGAGACTGACCCGTGCAACAATCAACAAGATGAAGGATATTCCTTTCGTGCTTGCACCGGACTGCTCGATCTCCGTAAACACCTCGGACGCGGAACTGCGCGCGTTCATCCAGGCGGCGCACGAGTCTCCCGATTTCGACGGTAAAACATTCGTCCTTTGAGGATGCAATGTTCTCAATATATCAAATTATGTGAAAAGGAAGGTAATTAACATGTCTTGCATCATCATTCATTCGAACATTCAGATCAAACCTGAAGAGAAGAAACCGTTTTTCGAGCTTGCCGACGCAGCGATTTCCAAGGTGTTCAAAAAGAAATCCCTGATGCTTGTTGAAATTCCGCCGGAGAACCAATACGGCAATGCATCGGGATGCATATATTTTCACTTCTACGCGCCGAACTATCAGACCGAGGATCAGAAGCGCGGATTGATCAAGGACCTCGACGCCGTCGTCAAGCAGCTCTTCTCCGATCGCGTTCCGAACGCAAGGGCCTGCGTGATCATCAAACATCATCACGGAAGCGACGCAGGCGTGAACGGCGTGATGCATTTGGATAACGGTTTATACTGAGCATCCGGAAAAAAGATCGGAAGGAGGAAACACCCATGAGACACATGACGATCGGTCATTCCGGCATTGACGTTTCGGTGATTTCGTTCGGCGGACTGTCTATCGGCGGAGGCGCCTGGTGGAACGGCACAGACGATGAGGAATCCATACGCGCGATCCAGTACGGGCTGGATCACGGTGTAAATATGATTGATACGGCTCCTCTTTACGGCTTCGGACACAGCGAGGAAATCATCGGAAAGGCAATCAGGGGACGCCGGGAACAGGTTGTTATTTCGACCAAGTTCGGTATGATCTGGGATAAGCGGGAAGGCACTTACTGGAACGACAAGGGCGGCGAAAGCATCTATATCAATGTCACCGCGCCCGTCATTCGAGAAGAGTTCCTGCGCAGTCTGAAACGTCTCGGAACCGACTATATTGACGTGTATTATCCGCACAATCCCGCAAGAGCGCCCTTCCTCACGCCGGTCGAAGAGACGGTGGAGGCGTTGATGCGGCTCAAGCAGGAGGGACATATCCGCGCGATCGGTATGTCCAACGCCAAACCGGAAAACGTGAAGGAATATCTTGCGGCGGGATGTGAGATCGATATTCTGCAGCGGAAGTACAATATTTTGGAATGGGAGTTCGTCGAGACGAACCTGCTGCCGCTCTGCCGCGAGTACGGCATGTCGTTCCATGCGTATTCGCCGTTGGAGCGCGGCATCCTGACCGGGAAAGTACGCAAGGATTACAAGCTGGATCCCGCCGATGCGCGCAATGCGCTGCTGTGGTGGAAACCCCAGAATATGCCTCTCGCCATCGACTTTGTGGATGGGCTTCAGGATATCTGCGATAAGAACAACTGCTCGCTTACGGACCTTGCCGTCGCATGGCTTCTGGCCCAGGGCGATTTCATCAACGTCATCTGCGGCGCGCACAAGCCGAGTCAGATCGAGGCGGATATCCACGCCGCCGAAGTCGTTCTGCCCAAGGAAGACGTCGACGAGATCAGAAGACGCGTCCTAATTCTGAAAGAACAGATGGAATCCAGACAGTAAAGCGGGATTGTTGACCAAAAGAGCAATGCAGAGACGCAGCAGTCTCTGCATTGCTTGCAAAGGGAGGAACGTTCAATGACAGATCAGCGCTTTTATAAACTTGCCGAACAGGTTATTTCGTATTCAGTATCGCTCAAGAAGGGAGAAAAGGTCCTGATTGACGTATGGGAGGGTGCGGACGATCTGGGATGCGCCCTTGTCGAAGCTGCATACCGCGCGGGCGGGCTTCCGTATATTACGCACCAGTCGATGGCCATGAACCGGCTGATCATGGAGCACGCGACCGACGAATACATGGAACGCTGGCTCCGCTACGAGTCCATGCGCATGCAGGAGATGGATGCCTATATCGTCGTACGGAAGAAGCAGAACCGCTGCGAGTTTTCGGGGATCGATCCGGAAAGGATGGCGCTCTACAATCACTATTACGGCAGACTGCACTTCGGGATCCGTATTCCGCATACGAAGTGGTGCGTCTTGATGTATCCGAACGCCTCAATGGCGCAGCAGGCGGGGATGAGCACGGAGGCGTTCGAGGATTATTATTTCAAAGCATGCAATCTGGATTATCGAAAACTGTGCGAGCGAGTGAAACCGCTTGCCGAACTCGCCGCCCAAACGGATCGGGTACACATCGTTGCGCCGGGCACCGATATCCGGTTTTCCATTCGCGGACTGTGCAACCCGGTGCCGCGCTGCGGACAGAGGAACGTGCCGTGCGGGGAAACGGGCATGCCGGTGGTCACGGACAGCGCAAACGGCTATATCACATACAACGTCCCGTCGGAAATACAGGGCACGGTTTTCCGGGATATCCGGCTTGTGCTGAAGGACGGTCTGATCGTGGATGCTTCCTCCAGCGACACGGAAAAGATGAACAGGATTCTGGATACCGACCCCAACGCCAGACGCATCGGTGAGTTTGCCATGGGATTCAATCCGTTTCTCACCAGAACGACGCTGGATACGATTTTTGACGAGAAGCGGTGCAAAACGATCCATTTCACGCCGGGCAACAGCGAAATCAATCCGTCCGCGATCCATTGGGATATCGTACAGTCTCATGCGGCGGAGGACGGAGGCGGAGAAATCTGGTTTGACGACGTTCTGATCCGAAAGGACGGTCTGTTTGTTCCGGAGCAGTTGAAACCGCTGAACCCGGAAGAACTGATACCGTATCTGGAAGGATAAGGACGGATCGGAGAAGAGGGAAACATGGACAGAAACTGCGAGAAATATAACAGATTTATCGAGATCCTGAAAGAAGAACTGATTCCGGCGATGGGCTGTACGGAGCCCATTGCGCTTGCGTACGCCGCCGCTGCTGCGCGGGAAACGCTCGGAAGACTGCCGGAGCGGGTATCGCTGGAGATCTGCGGCAGCATCATTAAAAACGTTAAGAGCGTTATTGTGCCGAACACCGGGCACATGAAGGGGATCGAAGCGGCGGCTGCGGCGGGAATCGTCGCGGGCAGGGCGGAGAAAAAACTGGAGGTGCTTTCCGAGGTCGATGATGCGGACCTGAAGAAAATCCGCGCGTATGCGGAAGAGACGCCGATCGTCGTGAAGCATGTCGAAACAGGGCATGTCTTTGATATCACCGTAACGGTGTATGCAGGAAGCGACAGCGCAAAGGTCCGAATCTGCGATCATCACACCAATATCGTTCTCATCGAGAAAAACGGGGAAGTTCGATTCTGCAGGGACGAGGGGGAGATCGCGAATGCCGAAGAAAACGAAATCCTCAATCTAAAGGATATCTGGGACTTTGCGACATCCGTGGATACGAGGGACGTGCGCGATCTTTTGGAACGGCAGATTGCGTATAATTGCGCGATCGCCGAGGAGGGGCTGCGCGGCAATTACGGCGCAAACATCGGAAAGGTTCTGCTGACCACGGGCGACGCCGAAGCGGTCGGGGTTCGTGCAAGAGCGAAAGCGGCAGCAGGATCGGATGCGCGCATGAACGGATGCGAACTGCCGGTAATCATCAACTCCGGCAGCGGCAATCAGGGGATCACCTGTTCCGTTCCGGTTGTGGAGTACGCGCACGCGCTGCATGTTCCGCACGAGCAACTGCTCAGAGCGCTTGTCCTTTCGAATCTTGTGGCGATTCATGAAAAAAGCGGGATCGGGACGTTGTCCGCCTATTGCGGCGCGGTGAGCGCGGCGGTCGGCGCAAGCGCGGCGATCTCCTATCTGGAGGGCGGGGATTATGAGGAGTATATTCACACGATCTCCAATGCGCTGGCCATTTCCTCCGGCATCGTCTGCGACGGGGCGAAAGCATCCTGCGCCGCCAAGATCGCAGTCGCGCTGGATTCCGCGCTTCTGGCGAACAGCATGTGGAAATGCGGACAGGAGTTCAAAAGCGGCGACGGACTGGTTTGCTCGGATGTGGAAAAAACGATTGCCAATATCGGACGGCTCGGCAGAGTGGGTATGAAACAGACGAATGAAGAGATCATTGACATGATGATCAACAACAAATAGAATGGAACTACAGACGGGTCAATGCTTTTCGGACCCGGAAAGGAAGATTGTATGAGCAGAAGAATCGTCGTGCTGGACGGGTTTACGGAAAACCCGGGAGATCTTTGCTGGGACGCGCTTAAAGCGTTAGGCGAGCTCGAGGTTTATGACCGAACGACCTATCAGGATTCGGATCTGATTGCAAAACGCATCGGAGACGCAGAGGTCGTCGTTGTCAATAAGACGCCGATTACAAAGAATACCATAGATCGATGCCCCGGGATCAAGCTGATCGCCGTGCTTGCGACCGGATTTAACGTGGTCGATTGCGCATACGCGAAGGAAAAAAGGATCGCGGTTGTGAATGTGCCCGCATACGGAACGGCGGCGGTCAGCCAGTATTCGATCGCTTTGCTGCTCGAGGTGTGTCATCATATCGGCGCGCATGATGCTTCCGTGCATGCAGGCGAATGGGCGGATTCGATCGACTGGTGCTATTGGAAGTATCCGCTCATTGAGTTGGACGGCAAAACGATGGGTATCATCGGATTCGGACGGATCGGTCAGGCAGAGGGGCGGATCGCAAAAGCGCTCGGCATGAAGGTCCTGGCATACGATCTGTTCCCGAACGAGACGGGGAAGGAGATCGGAGAATACGTTGCGCTTGACGAACTCTTCGCGCGTGCCGACGTGGTCAGTCTGCACTGCAACCTGACGCAGGAGAATTTCGGAATGATCAATCGTGAGACCATCGCAAAGATGAAAGACGGCGTCATTCTGATCAACAACGCAAGGGGTCAGCTGATCAACGAGCAGGATGTGGCGGACGCATTGAATGCGGGCAAGATCGCGGGTGCAGGGCTGGATGTCGTATCGACCGAACCGATCAAAAAGGACAATCCGCTTTTGAAGGCAAAGAACTGCATCATCACGCCGCATATTTCGTGGGCGCCGAAGGAGGCGAGACAGCGGATTATGGACTGCACCGTTTCCAATATTGAGGCGTTTCTGAACGGGACGCCGAAGAACGTGGTAAATCCGTAACACAACATAAAAAAGCCCCGTCGATCATTCGACGGGGCTTTATCTTCGAATCAGTTTTTCAGCGCTTCGTCCAGAATCCGCGCGGCGGATGCGACAAAAGCCGCACACGGACGCGAATGATAGAACTTCGCATCGCGCGGAGTAGGGTTCGGATCGCTTTGCCCGTTCTCGGGCAGCGACAGCAGTTCGCGGCAGATGATCGAGCCGTTCTCTTCGCGAAACGATGCGGCAAGCGCCTGCACGTTCGCGTAGTGCGCTTTTTTCGCTTCGGGATCCCGAAGGTCGTCGTATCCCTTCAGAAGTCCGTACACCATCATCATGCCGGACACCGCGCCGCAGACCTCGCGCAGCCGTCCGATGCCGCCGCCGAAGGAGGAGGCAAGACGGCAGGCGGTTTTTTCGTCCATGCCGAGCTCGTCCCCGAACGCAAGCAGGACCGCCTGCGCGCAGTTTGCGCCGTCTGTGAACGCCTGCAAGGCCTTTTCTTCGTGTGTCATAGCGATTCGATCTTTCTTGTCAGTTCGTCCAGCCAGTCGCCCTCATAGAGTTCGATGAGACCTGCGTCGCACGCGGCGGCAAGCTTCGGGTTGATCGGGATGCGGCAGACGGTTTCGACGCCGTTTTCCGCGGCGATCTTTTCGATGTGGCTGTCGCCGAAGAGGTTATGGCGCTTTCCGCAGTCGGGACACTCGAAGTAGCTGTAGTTTTCGACAACGCCGAGCACGGGGATGTTCATCATGTTCGCCATGTTGACCGCTTTCTGCACGACCATGCCGACCAGCTCCTGCGGCGATGTGACGACGACGACGCCGTCGATCGGCAGGGACTGGAACACGGTCAGCGGCACGTCGCCCGTTCCCGGAGGCATGTCAATGAACATGATATCGACGTCCTTCCAGATCACGTCGGTCCAGAACTGCTTGACGGTTCCCGCAATGATCGGTCCGCGCCAAACGACCGGATCGGTCTCGTTTTCCAGAAGCAGATTGATCGACATCATGTCGACGCCGAGCTTTGAGGTGACGGGGAAGATGCCGATGTCGCTGCCGGTCGCTTTCTCATGCACGCCGAACGCGTTGGGGATCGACGGACCGGTGATGTCGGCGTCCAGAATCGCGGTGTGATCGCCGCTGCGCATGGCGTTGACGGCGAGAAGCGAGGTGACCAGCGATTTGCCGACGCCGCCCTTGCCGGACAGCACGGCGATGACCTTTTTCACGGAAGAGTAGTTGTTGAGCTTTGCACGGAATTCGTTTTCCTCGGTGCGTTCCGAGCAGTTCTGCGCGCAGCTGCTGCAATCATGGGTACATTCGCTCACGGTTGAGTTCCTTTCCGGCGTCCTTTATGCCTCTGACGCCTTTGGCTGTTGTATGGATTGCGGCATTCCTTCAAACAGGACGCCCAAGCAATCATTATATCTCACTTTTCGGGAAAGTCAATCCAAAAGGAAGGATAACGCTTCTCCGATCTTTTCATGCACGCAGAGCGTCGCTTCGCGGTCGCGCGGAGTGGGGGAAAGGTTGATCACGATCAGCGTGTCGCCGCGGAAATAATCGATCAGTCCGGCGGCGGGATAGACCGCAAGCGACGTCCCGCCGACGATCATGGTATCCGCCTCGCGGATCGAATGGATCGCGTCGGTTACGACGGAATTGTCGAGCCCTTCGCCGTACAGCACGACGTCCGGCTTGATGACGCCGCCGCAGTCGCAGGTCGGGACGCCCTTCATTGCCATGATCTGATCGAGCGAGTACGCTTTGCGGCACTTGGTGCAGTGGTTGCGGAACACGCTTCCGTGCAGCTCGCAGACGTGTTTGCTGCCTGCCTTCTGGTGCAGGCCGTCGATGTTCTGCGTTACGACGGCATTGAGCTTTCCGATCTCTTCGAGTTTCGCGAGCGCCTTATGCGCCTTGTTCGGCTGTGCGTCGGGATAGATCAGGAACTTTTTGTAATAATCGAAGAAGATCTCGGGATAGTCCTCGAAAAAGTCGATGGACAGGAGCGTTTCCGGCGGAACGCCGTAGGCGCGGATCGCCTTGAATACGCCGTCGCTCGAACGGAAATCGGGGATGCCGCTTTCCGTGCTGAGTCCCGCGCCGCCCAGAAATACGATCTTCTTTGCTTTTTCGATGTATTGCCGCAATGCTTCCATAAGAATACCTCCCGATGAAATCCGCGCGATCGTTGAAATCCCGCGTTGTGATTGTTATAATGAACGTATGGACGAACAGAGACCGATCTTTCATACGCGACCGACGGCAGGGGCGGCACTCGGCGCGATCCTCGCGGCGATCCTCGGATCGCTTGCGCCGGATTGGGTCCTGTTTGCCGTATGCGCGGTTCTGATTCCGGTTACGGTCTTCCTGTTCCGGAGAAGGAACGCGTGCTTCCTTTTGCCGCTTGCAATGTTCGCCGTGCTCGTCCGGATCGTTTTACTGCCGACGGAACTTCCGAAGGACGGCTCCGCTGCGGTCTTTCTTTCCAACCTGCGCGGGAACCTGCTCCAAAATGTCGACGCGCTGTTTGCGGACGAAGCGGCGGCAGCGAGGGGGATCCTGCTCGGCGATTCTTCCGCCGTGACCGCCGCCGAATATGCGCAGTATGCAAAGAGCGGGCTTCTGCATCTGTTCGCGGTCTCCGGTCTCCACGTCACGATCCTTGTCGGGATGTTCGGCAAGCCGGTCCGTACGGAGCACAAGGCGCTGTCGATCGGCGTTCTGTCGCTGATCCTGCTGTTTCTGTGCGCGGTCACGGGCTTTTCCGCGTCGGTGCTTCGCGCCGCGTTCACGCTGATCGCGCTCCGCGTCTATGCGTGCTCCGAACGCAAGACGGATATGCCCTCGGTGTTCTGCTTTGCAATGGCGGCGACGCTTCTTGTCGAACCGTTCGCGTATCATACGGTCGGATTTCAGCTTTCGTTTGCCGCAATGGGCGGGATGGTGCTGTTCGCAAGACCGTTCCGAAAGGCGTTTCCGCAGATCGTTCGCAATATGCTGATCGCGCGGGCGCTGTCCGGCGCGACCGCGGCGACGGTCGGCATGCTGCCGCTGATGGCGTATTATTTCGGCACGCTTGCGTGGGTATCGGTCCCGCTGTCGATCCTGCTGATCCCGACTATGCCGGTCCTGCTGCTGTTCGGTTTTCTCGCCGTTCTTTTGTACGGCGTTGCGCCGCCCGTCGCGACGGTGCTGTCCTATCCGGCTTACGGGGCGATCAAGCTGATCACGATCGTCGCCGAAAATCTCGACGTGCCGTATCTGAACCTTCCGCAGCCGCATCCCGCGGCGATCGCGCTGTACTATGCGGCGCTACTGTTCTGTTCGCGGCTGTTTCTTCCGAACCGGAAGCATCCGCCGTGGATCGGGCTCGGACTGCTTACGGGTTCGATCCTTCTGTGGTTTTTGATCCAATAAAAAAGCGGGCAGATGATTTTCGTCATCTGCCCGTTTGATTCTTATTTGCGCAGGAAAGCGGGGATGTCCAGCTTGTTGGCGGGACGCTCGTTGTAATCTCTGCGAACGCCTGCGGAAGGATCGCGGTACAGCGGCTGTTCCTGACGGGGTTCCGGCTCTTTTGCTTCGGGCTCGGCCTTTTCCGGCTCCGCATAGGCGCGGGCGGAAAATGCGTTCTGTGCGGATGCGGGACCGGGCTGCGGTCTTGCACCGCCGAACAGACTCGGCTCAAAGCTGCGTCTTGCGGGAGCGCCGCCCATCTGCAGGTCGGTCGGCTTGTCCGCGCCGGGCGCCTCGAATCCGGTCGCGATGACCGTGATGCGCAGCGCGTCGCCCATGCTCTCGTCGATGTCCGCACCGAAGATGATGTTCGCTTCGGGATCCGCGTTCTCCGCGATGATCTCGGCAGCTTCGTTGACCTCAAGCAGCGACAGATCGCTGCCGCCGGTGATGTTCATCAGGATGCCCTTTGCGCCCTTGATGGAGGTCTCGAGAAGCGGGCTCTCGACCGCCTGACGGGCGGCTTCGCTTGCGCGGTTCTCGCCGACGGCGGAACCGATGCCCATGTGCGCCATGCCCTTTTCCTTCATGATCGTCTTGACGTCCGCAAAGTCGAGGTTGATCATCGCCGGGACCGCGATCAGGTCGGAAATGCCCTGAATGCCCTGACGGAGAACATCGTCCGCAACACGGAGCGCGTCGGGAAGACTGGATTTGCCGACCAGCGAGATCAGCTTGTCGTTCGGGATCGTGATCAGCGTATCCACGGCGGGTTTCAAGCTCGCAATACCCTGTTCCGCGTTGCGCATACGAACGCGTCCTTCAAACGTGAACGGCTTGGTGACGACGCCGACCGTAAGGATGCCGAGCTCCTTCGCGCATTCCGCGATCACGGAAGCTGCGCCGGTGCCCGTGCCGCCGCCCATACCGGCGGTGATGAAGATCATATCGCTGCCCTTGAGCGCTTCGATGATCGCGTCGCGGCTCTCGTCCGCGGCTTTGCGGCCGATCTCGGGGTCTGCGCCCGCGCCGAGTCCTTTCGTCAGCTTTTCGCCGATCTGGATCTTTTTCTGTCCCGCACTCAGCGTAAGCGCCTGCTTGTCGGTGTTGACGGCAATAAACTCAACGCCCTGCAGCCCGTACTGAACCATGCGGTTGATTGCATTGCAGCCCGCACCGCCGACGCCGACGACACGGATCTGCGCAAAGTTCGTGCTTTCTACATTGGTTTCGAACATGGATGGTGGTTCCCCCTTTGTTTATTTCGTGAAGAAATCTTTCAATTTCTGCAAAAACTTTTTATCTTCCTGCTTCTCCTGCGACGGACGGTCGTCGATGCGGTTCGCGCGAAGGACGAAGTTCAGCGCGCCGAACGCGCTGCAGTAGTTGGGCGAGGACAGACGCGGCGTCCACGGCATGTCCCGCTTGATCGGAAAGCCGAGCGCCTTTTTCAGAAACTCGAGCGATCCGCGCATCATCAGCAGTCCGCCGCCGGACAGATAGACGATCGGACGCGATTCCAGATTGACCTGCATCCGGTCCAGCTCCTCACGGATGTGCTGCGCGAGATCGTTCGCGCGCGCTTCGATGATGTAGGCGATCGTGCTGTTTTCCACGCGCTTCGACGCGGTCTCGGAACGGAGGATCTCCGTTTTGTCGCCGTAGTCGAGCGAAAACACGAACCGCCGCTTTGCCTGCTCCGCGGACTGCAGCGTAACGTCCAGTCCGAACGCCAGGTCCGACGCGAACTGATATCCGCCCATCGGGATCGACGCAATGCCGGTGAGCGCCGCGTTTTCGATCACACAGATATCCGTCTGCCGGTAGCCGACGTCGATCAGCACGGCGGGACGGACGCGTTCCTCCTCGGGGATCAGCATCGTTGCTTCGGCAAGCGCGGCGCTGACGCACATCGAGATCTCGATGCCGAACACGTCCAGCGCATCCTGGATCGCCTGAATGTAGTCCTCGCGGACAAACATATGCGCGATCAGGCCGGAGATCTCCTCGGTCACAATGCCCTGCGGCAGTTCCGCGGAGGAAATGCCGTCGACGAGAAAGAAGACGGGCGTGCTGTGCATCAGCACATGTCCCGGAGGCGTTTCGATCTTCCGGAAGGAAAGGTCGATCAGCCGGTCGATATCGGTCGGATCCACGACGCGGGCGTGCTCGCCGAGCGTCAGCGTCATATCCGAAAGCACCAGCTTCGAGAACGAAGCGGGCACCGTAAGCGCAATGTCGCGGATGCGGGAATGCGCTTCCTGCTCCGCCTTGTTGACGGCGTCCACGACTGCGTCGCGCAGACTCTGGCGATCGAGAAACCGATCCTCCAGATATCCGTCGCAGCCGGAAACGCCGGCACCGTGTATCACAATGCCGCCTTTATCCAGAACGCTGCCCGACAGGCAAACGACCTTCGAGCTGCCGATGTCCAAAATCGCAGCAGGCTTCATACCAATCCTCCGCAAAGATACATATATTATAGCAAAGGATTATCAAAGCCGCAACATTTTTTCCGACGGATTCTTGACCGTTTTGAAAATTTTAACACGCAAATGTGACAAAAATGCATCATTTTTAAGTACAATCAGCCGTTTATAAAGGGAAACCGCTTGTTTTTCGTCCGAAAGAACGGTAAAATACCCGCATGTGGGTATTGGATCTTGATCTGGATTTCTTTCTGAGCAATTGCTGTCCGCTTGCGCCGAAGGGGGAACGCCCTCCGGAATCGTGCGCAGGCCCGTGGACGGAAACCGCCGTCGTTTCGTTTTTGGAGAACGGGCTCGGTCTCGATCGGGCGCATCCGATTCCCGGACGCATCACGGAAGCGCACGACGGCGCGCTCGCGTTCTGGAAGGAGCAAATGGACGCGGGGACGCTTTCAAAGCCGTTTTCCGTCGTACACGTCGACGCACACGCCGATCTCGGCATCGGAAAGCCGGGTCCCGGATTTGTGCTGAACAACGTGCTCGGCATCCCGCCGAAGGAGAGGGACGGCTTTGCCCGCTATTACGCGCAGAAGCAGCTCGACGAGGCGAACTATCTGCTGTTCGCGCTGGCGTTCCGGTGGATCGACGCGCTGATGCTGGTGCGCGATCCGTTCTCGCGACCGGATCTGCCGCCGTTCTGCATACGCGAGGGAGAAGGATACCGTCCGATCCGTCTGCAGTCGTTCGTTTCGTCGCTGTTCGAGGGACGCTACGGCGCGGAGCCGGAGATCCCGCTCACGGTATACGACGATCCCGCTGCGGTCCGTATCCGCGAGCCGTTCGTCTGTATGGATCTTGCGCTGTCGCCGCGCTACGCGCCCGCTTCCGCCGACGCGCTTGTGCCGCTGATCGCGCAATACATGACGCTTGTATAAAGACGCGATTTATGCTATACTGACTCATCAGGGAAATCATCGGGGGATCACGATATGAAATGGCTGGAACTGACGGTTTACACGACCGATGCGGGCATCGACGCCGTCTGCGCCGCGCTGAACGGCGCGGGCATCACGGGACTGTCCATTGAGGAGAGTCACGAAAAGGCGTATGCGTTTTTGCGCGATGCGGCGATCTTCTGGGACTTTGCTGACATGGACAAGATCGGCACGGACACGCCCTGCGTCAAGGGGTATGTGGCGGACTGCCCGGAAAACCTGCCGACGGTCGAAGCCGCAAAGGCGGCGGTCGAGCGCCTCAAGACGCTGGATTTTCCGTTCGATCTCGGCACGCTGCTCATGACCGTCGTTTCGGTCGACGAGGAGGACTGGGCGAACAACTGGAAAAAGTATTATAAGCCGCTCGAGATCGGCAGCCGCCTTCTGGTCCTGCCCTCGTGGGAGGAGCGTCCCGAAACGGACCGCATCGTTCTGAAACTCGATCCGGGCATGGCGTTCGGCACCGGCGCGCACCACACGACGCGGATGTGCCTCGAGTTTCTCGAAAAGACCGTGAAGCCGGGCGATACGATGCTCGATCTCGGCTGCGGCAGCGGCATCCTCTCGATTGCGGCGCGGCTTCTGGGCGCGGTCGAAGCAACGGCGGTGGATATCGATCCGATCGCCGAGTCGATCGCCTATGAGAACGCCGAAATGAACGGGATCGGAAAGGAGCATTATCGCGTGCTGATCGGAAACGTGCTTTCCGACACGCGCCTCATGAAGAGGATCGCGGGACGGTATCCGGTCGTCGCGGCGAACATCGTGGCGGACGTCATCATCGCGCTCGCGCCGATCGCAAGACCGCTCGTTGCGCCCGGCGGCGTATTTCTCGTTTCCGGCATCATCGACGAGCGTGTCGACGAGGTCGTCGGGGCATTGAAGAACAGCGGCTTTGCCGTTTCGGAGCACAGCCGCGCGGAGGGCTGGAACGCCTTCCTCTGCAGATAATATGCATCGCTTTTTTACAACGGAGATTCAACCGGATACGGCAGTCGTGCGCGGCGAAGACGTGAAGCACATCGCGAAGGTTCTGCGGCTTCATGCGGGCGATCGCGTGCAGCTTTGCGACGGAAACGGCAGGGAATGCGAGGCGGCGATCCGCAGCGTTTCGTCCGACGCCGTCGTATTCGACACGGAGCCGTGGCAGATCGCGCAGACCGAGCCGCGCACAAAGATCACGCTGTTTCAGTGCCTGCCGAAAGCCGGCAAGATGGAAACGATCATTCAGAAGTGCGTCGAGATCGGCGTATGCGGCTTCGTCCCCGTGCAGTCGGAACGCTGCGTCGTCGTTTTGAAGCCGCCGTATGAAGGCCGGATCGAACGCTGGCAGCGGGTATCCGAGGAGGCGGCGAAGCAGAGCCGCCGCGGCGTGATCCCGCAGGTCGCGCTTCCGACCGCGTTGGACAAGCTCGACTTTTCGGACTTCGATACCGTTCTTGCGCCTTATGAAAACGAACGGACCGTTTCTCTGAAAACGGCGCTGCGCGCGTCGTGCGGAACGCGCGTTGCCGTCGTGATCGGTCCGGAGGGCGGTTTTTCGGACGCGGAGATCGCGTGCCTTGTCGAAAAAGGCGCAGTCTCCGTTTCGCTCGGACCGCGGATCCTGCGCACCGAAACCGCAGGCATGGCAACGGCGGCGCAGATCCTGTACGAGGTGGAGCTGTGAAGGTCGCATTTTATACGCTCGGCTGCAAGGTCAATCATTACGAAACACAGGCGATGGAGGAGCTGTTCCGCACCGCCGGACACATCGTCGTTCCGTTCGACTCCGTTGCCGACGCATACATCGTCAATACCTGCACGGTCACGCAGATCAGCGACAAAAAATCGCGGCAGATTCTTTCGCAGGCGCACCGCCGCAATCCCGCTGCGCCGATCGTTGCGGTCGGCTGCTACGCGGAGGTCGCGAAGGAAACCGTGGCGGCGCTTCCGGGTGTGTCGCTCGTGCTCGGCACCGAAGGCAGAAAGGACGTCGTGCGGCTGACGGAGGAGGTCTCCGCCGCAAAGAAAACGATTCCCGTCTATCCCGCGCCGTTCGAGCGCCGTGCGTTCGAGGAGCTTTCCGCGCAGCGGGACAGCCGTACCCGCGCGACGCTGAAGGTGCAGGACGGCTGCGTCAGCTTCTGCAGCTACTGCATCATTCCGTTTGCGCGCGGCGCGCTGCGCTCGCGTACATTGGAAAGCACGAAACGCGAGCTGACCGCGCTTGCCGAAAACGGCTATCGCGAGGTGGTGCTCACCGGGATCCAGCTTTCGGCGTACGGCGTCGATCTTGCGGACAAGCCGGAACTTTCCGATCTCATCACGCTTGCCGACGGCATTCCGGGCTTGGAACGTCTGCGGCTCGGCTCGCTGGAACCGCGCGTGATCACCGACCGGTTTTTATCGGTCGCAAAGGACAGCCGCACGCTGTGCCGGCAGTTTCATCTGTCGCTGCAGAGCGGTTCCGACACGGTGCTGAAGCGCATGAACCGCCGCTACACGACGGCGGAATACCGCGACGCGGTCGAGCGCATCCGCGCCGTCATGCCGGATGCGGCGATCACCACGGATATCATTGCGGGCTTCGTCGGCGAGACGGAAGAGGAGCACCGGGAAACGATGCGGTTCGTCGAAGAGATCGGTTTTGCGCGCATCCATGTGTTTCCGTATTCCCGCCGCAGGGGCACGAAGGCTGACGCGATGGAGGGACATCTTCCGCGCGCGCTGAAGGAGGCGCGGACGAGAGAACTGATCGCGCTCGGCGAACGGCTGGAAAAAGCGTTTATCGACGGGCAGCTCGGCAAGACCGTCGACGTCGTCATGGAGGACGACGGAACGGGATATACCGGCAATTATATCCGCGTGCGCTGCGACGGCGTATGCGGCGAAACGGTTCGGGTAAAATTAACCGGGCGGGAGGGAACGACCGCGCTGGGCATCATCGAATAAGGAGGCATTTACCATGTGTTTGTTCTGCAAGATTGCAGCGGGCGAGATCCCGTCGAAAAAGGCGTACGAGGATGAAAGCGTCTACGCGTTCCACGATATCGCGCCGCAGGCGCCGGTGCATATCCTCGTGATCCCGAAAAAGCATATCGAGAGCGCGCACGCGCTGACGCGTGAGGACGACGCGCTGCTCGGGCATATGTTCGAGGTCGCACGGACGATCGCGGCGGAGAACGGATTGGACAGGACCGGCTACCGGCTGATCACGAACATCGGCGCGGACGCGGGGCAGAGCGTACCGCATCTGCATCTGCATCTCATCGGCGGAAAATCATTGAAATGGGACAACTGACCGGTTGCAAATCCGACAGGATTCGCGTATAATGAGGCAGATGTTACGGATTGGGGAGATCGTATGACGGCATTACTGGACAACGCAAAGCATATTCATTTCATCGGGATCGGCGGCTGCAGCATGAGCGGCATCGCGCGGATCCTGAAATCGCAGGGGCATGAGGTCACGGGAAGCGACCGCAGTCAGACGCAGTTCACCGACCGGCTCGAACAGGACGGCATCACCGTATACTACGGACACCGCGCCGAGCAGGCGGCAAACGCCGATCTGATCGTCTATTCCGCGGCGATCAAGCCGGACAATCCCGAGCGCGTCTACGGGCGCGAGCACGGCATCCCGGAGCTTGAGCGCAGCGTTGCGCTCGGTCAGCTTTCCGCGCGGTTTCGCGAGGTCGTTGCGGTTGCCGGATGCCACGGCAAAACGACGATCACGTCCATGCTTGCGTTTGTCAACGAGGAGGCGAACCTCGACGCAACGGTGCACGTCGGCGGGTTTATGGACCTTCTGGGCGGCGGCGTGCGGCTCGGCAGGAGCGATCTGTTCATCACCGAGGCGTGCGAGTACGTCGAGAGCTTTCTGACCTTAAAGCCCACGATCGCCATCGTCAACAACATCGACAACGATCATCTGGATTACTACGGCGACATCGACCATATCGTCGAAGCGTTCCGCAAGTTCCTTGCGCTCGTACCGGAGGACGGCAGGATCCTTGCCTGCATCGACGACGGCTATGTGCGCGCGCTGCTGCCGGAGCTCGGCAAGAACGTCGTGACGTACGGTCTGAGCAGGGGCGACATCCACGCAGACGCGATCGCGTTCGATTCGCTCGGATTCCCGTCGTTCGATCTTTACGATCACGACGAAAAGATCGGCCGCGTGACGCTGAACGTGCCCGGACGGCACAACGTCATCAACGCGCTTGCGGTTTACGGCGCATCGAAGCTCTGCGGCGTCACGTTTGAGCAGTATGCAAACGCGATGGCGCGCTTCCGCAACACGAGCCGCCGCTTTGAACTGCTCGGCGAAAAGAACGGCGTCAAGGTCTTTCACGACTACGGGCACCATCCGAACGAGATCAGAGAAACGCTCGCCGCGGCGACGCATGTGCCGCACGGAAAGATCTTCTGCGTCTTCCAGTGCAACAGCTATACCCGCGCAAGAACGCTGTTCTGCGAAAACGTCACGTGCTTTACGGACGCGGACGAAGTGCTTGTGCCGGATATCTATCCGGGACGAGAAGTCGACACCGGGATCGTCCACGCGCGCGACATGGTGAACGGCATCAACCGCGAATCGCACAATGCGCTGTATCTCGGCACGTTCGAGAAGATCGCCGCGTATCTTGACGAACACGCCGTTCCGGGCGATATCGTCATCACGGTCGGCAGCGGCGACGTCTACCGGCAGTCGCAGAAACTGCTTTGAAATCGAAAAGGAAGCAGGCGGTTTATCGAACCGCCTCTTTCTTTTAAGATATACGAAAAAAACGGAAATCGGGGCTTGACATTTCCATTCGGAACGGCTAAAATAACAAGGCACGTTAAAGTGTATGCGCTTGTAGCTCAGTGGATAGAGTGCCCGGCTACGAACCGGTAGGTCGCAGGTTCGAATCCTGCCAGGCGCGCCATAGAAGGACTCTAATTTGGATACAATTAGGGGCCTTCTTTTTTGCACCCCTCCCATGTGAAAAAGTCCTTATATTATGGGCTTTTTCGGCTTCTCGCACACGAATACCTGCTCGAGCCGTCTCTTCATTCATGCTCATTCAGTCGATTTTCGACCACTTACAGCAAAACACCCATCTCGACCGACTCTGAAATCGTGTGCGAGATGGGAGTAATCGTGTGCGAG
>JAFRUN010000005.1 GCA_017438865.1 Clostridia bacterium | reverse complement strand
CCGTGATCATGTTCTTGACGTAGTCCGCGTGACCCGGGCAGTCAACGTGCGCATAGTGACGCTTCGCAGTTTCATACTCAACGTGCGCCGTGTTGATCGTGATGCCGCGCGCCTTCTCTTCCGGCGCCTTGTCGATCTCGTCGTAACGCATTGCGACTGCTTCGCCCTGCTGTGCCAGCGCCATGGTGATCGCCGCCGTCAGCGTCGTCTTGCCATGGTCAACGTGTCCGATCGTGCCGATGTTTACATGCGGCTTCGTACGTTCGAATTTTGCTTTTGCCATTGTAGTTCTCCTTATAAATTTTGTATTGTGTTTTTAGAACCAGTAGTTATATTTGCCCAGGATTTGCTCCTGCATTGCGGCCGAAACCTTGTCGTAGCGGTTGAACTGCATCGTGAATGTGCCTCTTCCCTGCGTTCTCGAACGCAGATCGGTGGCATACCCGAACATTTCACTCAGCGGGCAGATCGCATGGACCGCCGTGCTGCCCTGGCGCGTCTCCATACCGGAGATCTTGCACCGCCGCGACGTAAGATTGCCCACGATGTCGCCCAGATACTCGTCCGGCACCAGCACCTCGACGCTCATCATCGGCTCCAGAAGCTCACAGTTGTCCTTCGTGATGCCCTCTTTGACCGACAGCGAGCCCGCGATGCGGAACGCCAGATCGCTGGAATCGACTTCGTGGAAGCTCCCGTCCTTCAGCGTCGCCTGCAGATTGATGAGCTCGTACCCGCCGAGCGGACCGCTCATCAGCGCGTCGCGCACGCCCCGATCGACCGCCGGAATAAACTCCTTCGGGATCACGCCGCCGACGACTTTGTTGACGAAGCGGAAGGTCTCGCCCTCCTGCGGGTTTTCGAGCGGCGCAAACTCGATCACCGTGTGCGCATACTGCCCGTGACCGCCCGTCTGCCGCACATAACGGCATTCGTAGGTGACCGGACGCACAATGGACTCCTTGTAGGCGACCTGCGGCTTGCCGACCGTCGCCTCCACGCGGAATTCGCGGATCAAACGATCCACGATGATCTCCAAATGCAGCTCGCCCATGCCGGCGATGATGGTCTGTCCCGTTTCCTTATCCGTATAGGTGCGGAAGGTGGGATCCTCTTCGCCGAGTTTTTGGAGCGCCGCCATCATCTTTTCCTGTCCCGCCTTGGTCTTCGGTTCGATCGCGACCTGAATGACCGGCGTCGGGAAAATCATGCTTTCCAAAAGCATCTGGCGGTTTTCCACGCAGAGCGTATCGCCGGTGGACGTTTCCTTCATGCCGACCAGCGCGCAGATATCGCCTGCGTGGACCTCATCGAGCTCCGTGCGCGCGTCCGCGTGCATCAAAAGGATCTTGCTGACGCGTTCGCGTTTCTGCTTCGAGACGTTATAGACGTAGGAACCGGACTTCAGCGTGCCGCTGTAGACGCGCACGAACGCCAGCCGTCCCACAAACGGATCGGTGACGATCTTGAACGCGAGCGCCGCAAACGGCGCGTCGTCGCGCGGCTCGGCGACGAGCTCTTTCTCGCCGCTTCGGTCGGTGCCCTTCGCCGGCGGAATGTCCAGCGGAGAGGGCAGGTAATCGACGATCGCGTTCAAAAGCGGCTGTACGCCCTTGTTGCGGTACGAGGTGCCGCAGGTGACCGGCACGGCTGCGCCGGCGATGGTCGCCTTCCGGATGCAGGAGATCAGCTCCGCCTCCGTCGGCATTTCGCCCTCGAAATACTTTTCGAGAAGCGCCTCGTCCTGCTCGATGACCGCCTCGATCAAAGCGTTGCGGTGTTCTTCCGCCGCTTCGACCATATCGGCGGGAATCGCTTCCTCGCGGATGTCGGTTCCGTCGTCGTTGTAGTAGACCTCCGCCTTCATCGTGACCAGATCCACGATGCCGCGGAAGTTCGCTTCGCTTCCGATCGGAAGCTGCACCGGTATCGGGTTTGCGCCCAAACGATCGCGCATCATGTCCATCACATGGAAGAAATCCGCTCCCGTGATGTCCATTTTGTTGACGTACGCAATGCACGGCACATGATACTTCATCGCCTGCCGCCAGACGGTCTCGGACTGCGGTTCGACGCCGCCCTTCGCGCAGAACACGGCAACAGCACCATCCAGCACGCGGAGACTGCGTTCCACCTCAACCGTGAAATCCACATGTCCCGGTGTGTCGATGATGTTGATGCGATGACCGCGCCAGTACGTCGTGGTCGCGGCGGAGCAGATCGTGATGCCGCGTTCCTGCTCCTGCGCCATGTAGTCCATGGTCGCCGTGCCCTCGTGTACTTCGCCCACCTTGTGGATCTTGCCCGTGTAGAACAAAATCCGCTCGGTCGTCGTGGTCTTGCCGGCATCAATGTGCGCCATGATGCCGATATTGCGTGTCAGTTCAAGCGCAGTATCCCGCATTACCAGCGATAATGTGCAAACGCCTTGTTGGCCTCTGCCATCTTATGGGTATCTTCCTTCTTCTTGACGGCATTGCCCTGTTCGTTGCAGGCATCCATGATCTCGCCCGCAAGACGCTCCGCCATCGTGCGCTCGCCGCGGTTGCGCGCATAGCTCACGAGCCAGCGAAGGCCCAGGGTCTGACGGCGCTCCGCACGGATCTCGATCGGGACCTGATAGGTCGAACCGCCGACTCTGCGTGCTTTGACTTCGAGAACGGGCATGATGTTGTTCATTGCCTGCTCGAACGCTTCCAGCGCGTCCTTGCCCGTCTTTTCATTGATCAGCTCAAAGGCGTCGTAAACGGCCTTCTGCGCAACGCCGCGCTTGCCGTCCAGCATGACCTGGTTGATGAGCTTGGTAACGACTACGCTCTTGTAGATCGGGTCTGCAAGAACTTCTCTCTTGGGAATAAAACCTCTTCTCGGCAT
>JAFRUN010000046.1 GCA_017438865.1 Clostridia bacterium | reverse complement strand
CTGCTGAAATTCAAGGACGACTGCACCGGCAAGGACGGCGTCTTTGATCCCGGCGAGAACAGCGTCGGTCTGACGATCGACGGCGTGGGCGACGTCAATCTTCGCATGTCCATCTATTTCTTTGAGAAGGTCAACGCGGCGGGGATCCGCACGCACTACGTCTCCGCGGATCTCAAGAACACCACCATGGAGGTCCTGCCCGCCAAGGTCTTCGGCAAGGGTCTGGAAGTCATCTGCCGCCATAAGGCGGTCGGCAGCTTCCTGCGCCGCTACGGCGAATATATCGAGGAAGGCGCAGACCTGCCCGCATACGTGGAGACCACGTTCAAAAACGACGCGAAGGGCGATCCGCTGGTCACCAAGGACGGTCTTGTGGTGCTGGGCGTGATGACCGCAGAGCAGTATGACGAGATCAAGTCCATGACGCAGAAGATCACGCAGATCGTCGCAGACGAGATGGCAAAGCGCGGCATGGTGCTCTATGACATCAAGTTCGAGTTCGGTTACGACGCGGACGGCAAGGTCATGCTGATCGACGAGATCGCATCCGGCAACATGCGCGTGTATAAGGACGGCAAGTACGTCGATCCGATGACGCTTTCCAGGCTCTTCTTTGCGTAATCGATTGCAGGCGGGCTTTCTGCCCTGCCCATCGAATCCATATTTTCAGGAGGTTCCCATATGGGAGGCTTTTTCGGCATTACATCCAAAAAGGACTGCATGACAGACGTCTTTTTCGGTACCGACTACCATTCTCATCTCGGCACACGCCGCGGCGGGATGGCGGCGTACGATCCGGAGATCGGTCTGCAGCGCAAGATCCACAGCATCGAGAACGCACCCTTCCGCACCCGCTTCGAGCACATCTTTGAAGAGATGAAGGGCATGTCCGCGATCGGCTGCATCAGCGACAGCGAGCCGCAGCCCCTGCTGATCCGTTCCAATCACGGCACCTATGCCGTCTGTATGATCGGCAGGATCAACAACGCGGATTCGCTGATCGACCAGTTTCTCTCCTTCACCGGCGGTCACTTCGACGCCAAGACCGGCGGCGCGGTCAATATCGTGGAGCTTTTGGTTGCGCTGATCGACCAGAAGACGGACTTTGCGGAGGGCATCCGCTTTGCCCAGAAATCCATCGACGGCACGGCTTCCATTCTGATCCTGAAGGAGGACGGCACGCTGATCGCTGCCCGCGACCGGCTCGGACGGCTCCCCGTTACCGTGGGAAAACGCGAAGACGGCTACGCCGTTTCCTTCGAGTCCTTCGCTTATGAAAAGCTGGGATTCGTTTTCGAGAAGGAGCTCGGCCCCGGCGAGATCGTTGAGCTGACCCCGGAACGCATGACGCAGCTTCGCGCGCCCGACAAAGAGAAGCGCATCTGCGCGTTCCTTTGGTCCTACTACGGCTATCCCACGTCCACCTATGAGGGCGTCAATGTGGAAGCCATGCGCTACCGCAACGGCGCGATCCTCGCCCGGGCGGACAGGGACAAGCCGGACGTGCAGCAGATCGACTACGTCGGCGGCGTTCCGGATTCCGGCACGCCCCATGCCATCGGCTACGCCAACGAGAGCGGCAAGCACTTTGCCCGCGCGTTCATCAAGTACACGCCGACCTGGGCGCGCAGCTTTATGCCGCCCGCACAGGTCGACCGGGAAACCATTGCCAAGATGAAGCAGATCCCGGTGACGGAGCTGATCCGGGACAAGGATCTGCTCTTTGTGGACGATTCCATCGTTCGCGGCACGCAGCTTCGGGAGACCGTCGAGTTTCTCTATGAAAACGGTGCCAGGTCCGTCCATATGCGTTCTGCCTGCCCGCCGATCATGTTCGGCTGCAAGTATCTGAACTTCTCCCGGGCGACGTCGGATCTGGAGCTCATTGCCCGCAGGGTGATCCTGGAGCTGGAAGGCGAAGAGGGTTTCCGCTTCCTTTCGGAATACGCCGACGGCAGCACCGAGCGCGGCAAAAAGCTCCGCGCCAATATCTGCGAGCGTTTCCATTTCTCCTCGCTGGAGTTTCAGTCGCTGGATGGCGTGATCGAAGCGATCGGTCTGCCCGAATGCGAGCTTTGCACCTACTGCTGGAACGGAAAGGAATAAAGCATGAACGAGTTTTCCAAATCTGAAGCATACGCGGCTGCCGGGGTGGACATCACAGCCGGTTACCGCGCCGTGGAACTGATGAAGCGGCATATCGCCAGAACGGTCACGCCGGGCGTCTGCTCCGACGTGGGCGGCTTCGGCGGACTGTTTGAACTGGATCTTACAGGGATCCGCCGCCCGGTCCTGGTCTCCGGCACCGACGGCGTCGGCACCAAGCTGAAGCTTGCCTTTCTGATGGACAAGCACGACACGGTCGGCGTCGACTGCGTTGCGATGTGCGTCAACGATATCATCTGCTGCGGGGCAAAGCCGCTGTTCTTTCTGGACTATATCGCCTGCGGAAAGAACGCTCCGGAGCGCATCGAGCAGATCGTCAAGGGCGTCTGCGACGGTTGCGTGCAGGCGGGCTGCGCGCTGATCGGCGGCGAGACCGCCGAGATGCCCGGCTTTTATCCCGAAAACGAATACGATCTCGCGGGCTATTCCACCGGCGTGGTGGACAGGGACCGCATTCTGAACAACGCCGAGACGGAGCCCGGAGACGTCGTCATCGCCCTGCCGTCAAGCGGCGTTCACTCCAACGGCTTTTCTCTGGTGCGCAAGGTTTTCGACGTGGAACACACCGATCTTACCGCGCCCGTCGAAGCGCTCGGCGGCAAATCCCTGGGCGAGACGCTGCTCACGCCCACCCGCATCTATGTAAAGCCCGTGCTGGCGCTGATGGAGAAGATCCGGGTCAAGGGCGTGTCGCACATCACCGGCGGCGGCTTCTACGAGAACATCCCGCGCATGATCCCCGAAGGGCTCTGCGCCAGGATCCGCGAAAAGGACGTGCGCGTTCTGCCGATCTTCGACCTGATCGAAAGTGTCGGCGGCGTTTCCCGCCGCGATATGTTCAACACCTTCAACATGGGCGTCGGCATGTGCCTCACAGTGTCGGCAAAGGACGCCGACGCCGCGCTTGCCGTCCTGCGTGAGCAGGGCGAGAACGCCTATGTCCTCGGCGAGATCGTCCGGGGCGAGCGGAGGATCGAGCTATGCTGAACGGCAAGGTCCGCGTCGCGGTTCTGGTATCCGGCGGCGGAACGAATCTGCAGGCGATCCTGGACGCAAGGGGCAAGGTGATCCGAAGCGCCGAGGTCGCGCTGGCGGTCTCCAATAAGCCGAACGCCTACGCGCTGGAGCGGGCGAAAGCTGCGGGCATTCCCGCGCTGGCCCTCTCCCCGAAAGCACTGGGCGGCAAAGAAGCCTTTGAACGGGAGCTTCAAAAAGCGCTGGAGCACGAAAAGATCGACCTCATTGTTTTGGCGGGTTTTCTTGTCATTCTTTCACCGGATTTCACGCGCCGCTGGGATCACCGCATCCTCAACATTCATCCGGCGCTGATCCCGTCCTTCTGCGGAAAGGATTATTACGGTCTGCACGTCCACGAGGCAGCGCTTGCACGCGGCGTCAAGGTCACCGGCGCGACCGTCCACTTCGTCAACGAGATTCCGGACGGCGGTGAGATCCTGTTGCAGAAGGCTGTGGAGGTTCTTCCGGATGATACGCCCGAAACGCTGCAGCGCCGCGTCATGGAGCAGGCGGAATGGATCCTGCTGCCGAAAGCGGTGGAACTGGTTTCCGAACAAATTCTTGCAGGAGCATAATATGGATATTTACGAATCTCTTCCGATCGCGGATCGCGTCCGCGGCAACGCTTACCCCGGTCGGGGCATCGTTCTGGGGCTTACGGAGGACGGAACGCACGCCGTCGCGGCGTACTTCATCATGGGCCGCAGCGCCAATTCCCGGAACCGGATCTTTGCCGTTCGAAACGGCGAAGTCTTTACCGAGCCGTTCGACGCCTCAAAGGTGGAGGATCCGAGCCTCATCATCTACGCCGCGCTTCGGCAGTATG
Source organism: Clostridia bacterium (assembly GCA_017438865.1). Classification (GTDB taxonomy): domain Bacteria; phylum Bacillota; class Clostridia; order Christensenellales; family CAG-138; genus UBA3792. Next base: position 8,243 of record JAFRUN010000046.1, on the reverse strand, counting down.
AAAACAGGCTGATTGTCACCAACGGCAATCAGACCGACACCGTTTTTGAGGGTCTGAAGGCGGGGAAATCCTTTTCCGAATCGCTGGAATCCCGCTGCTTCGAGCCGGACGCGCCGAACTTTACGCCGCGCATCAGCGGCATGTTCACGTTGGATCCAACCGCACCGCGGTACGAGATGAGCATTCTGAAAAGCATCGACGCTATGGGAACCGCCTGCGCGCGCCATACCTTTTCCTATCCCGCCGTGCCCGGGCTCGGACATTTCATCCACACCTACATCCGGGACGGCAAGCCGCTGCCCACGTTTTCGGGCGAGCCGGAGCGCGTCAGGCTCGGCAGCGACATCGACGCATTTACTGCGTCGCTCTGGGACAATCTGGACCCGGACAACCGCATCTCCCTGTACGTCCGCTTCGTCGAACTGCAATCCGGAACGTACAAAGAGCGCATCATCAATCGCAATCGGTAAGGAGCAAGTATGAACGAATTTGAACTGAAATACGGCTGCAACCCCAATCAAAAGCCCGCCCGCATCTATATGGAAGACGGGAGCGACCTGCCCGTGGAGGTCCTCAACGGACGCCCGGGGTACATCAATTTTCTGGACGCGCTGAATTCCTGGCAGCTGGTGCGGGAGCTGAAGGCGGCATTGGGACTGCCCGCCGCGGCGTCCTTCAAGCATGTCAGCCCGACCTCCGCCGCCGTCGGTCTGCCTTTGCCGGAGCGGCTCAAGAAAGCCTGCTTCGTGAACGACATTCCCGAACTGGATCAGAACCCGCTTGCCTGCGCGTATGCAAGAGCGCGCGGCGCCGACCGGCTCTGCTCGTTCGGCGACTGGGTGGCGCTCTCGGACGAATGCGACGCGCTGACCGCTTCGCTCATCAAGCGCGAGGTCTCCGACGGCGTGATCGCGCCGGGCTACACCCCCGAGGCGCTCGAGATCCTGAAAACCAAGCGCAAGGGCGGCTACAACATCGTGAAGATCGATCCGGATTACGTACCCGCCGCAAAGGAGCACAAGCAGGTCTTCGGCGTGACCTTTGAGCAGGGGCGCAACGACAGCAGGATCGACGCCTCCCTGCTTCACAACATTGTGACCGAAAACAGGGACCTGCCCGAAAGCGCGGTGCGCGATTTGATCGTTTCCATGATCACGCTGAAATATACGCAGTCCAATTCGGTCTGCTATGCCGTCGACGGGCAGGCGATCGGCGTCGGCGCGGGGCAGCAGTCCCGCATCCACTGCACGCGGCTTGCGGGCTCCAAAGCGGACACCTGGTTTTTGAGACAGGCGGACAAGGTCCTTTCGCTGCCGTTTTTGCCGAAGATGGCGCGTCCGGACCGCGACAACGTGATCGACGGATACATCAACCGGAACGAGGAAGACGTCTGCGCCGAGGGCGTCTGGCAGCGGTTCTTTACCCGCCGTCCGGAGCCCTTTACCCCGGAAGAACAGCGCGCGTACCTGAATACCGTGCAAAACGTTGCGCTCGGCTCCGACGCGTTCTTCCCGTTTTCGGACAACGTCGAACGTGCATTTTTAAGCGGCGTGAAGTACGTCGCACAGCCCGGCGGTTCCATTCGGGACGACGCGGTCATCGCCTGCTGCAACAAGCACGGCATGGTTATGTGCTTTACGGGCTTAAGGCTGTTCCATCATTGAGGAGTACGATATGAAAATCATGGTGATCGGCGGCGGCGGGCGCGAGCACGCCATCGTCAAAAAGCTGAAGGAGAATCCGAACGTCACCGCGCTTTACTGCCTGCCCGGAAACGGCGGCATTGCAAGGGACGCGGTCTGCGTTCCCATTGCCGCAACGAACCTCGACAGCATTGTACGCTTTGCAAAGGAGCATCCAATCGACTACGCCGTGGTGGCGCCGGACGATCCGCTCGCGATGGGCGCGGTAGATCTTCTGGAAGCGATCGGCGTGCCCTGCTTCGGTCCGCGGAAGAACGCCGCGATCATCGAAGCGTCCAAGGTCTTTGCAAAGGAACTGATGAAGCGCTACGGCATTCCCACGGCGCGTTACGAGACCTTCGACGATATGGACGCGGCGCTTCGCTATCTTGAAACCGCCCCCATGCCTGCGGTCATCAAGGCGGACGGGCTCGCGCTCGGCAAAGGCGTAATCATCGCGCAGACGCTTTCGGAGGCAAAGGAAGCCGTCCGCGCTATGATGGAGGACAAGCGCTTCGGCAAGAGCGGCGAGCGCATCGTGATCGAAGAATACCTCGAGGGACCGGAGATCTCCGTGCTCTCCTTCACGGACGGTAAAACCGTCGTCCCCATGGTCTCCTCCATGGATCACAAGCGTGCGGGAGACGGTGACACCGGATTGAACACCGGCGGCATGGGAACCGTTGCGCCGAATCCGTACTATACCCCGGAGGTTGCAGACCGCTGCATGCGTGAGATTTTCTTTCCCACGATCCGCGCCATGGCGGCGGAGGGACGTCCGTTTAAGGGCTGTCTCTATTTCGGGCTGATGCTGACCAAAGACGGCCCAAAGGTCATCGAGTATAACTGCCGCTTCGGCGATCCCGAGACGCAGGTGGTCCTGCCGCTTTTAAAGACCGATCTTCTGACGGTCATGCAGGCGGTGACGGAAGAACGGCTTGCGGACTGTCCCGTGGAATTCTCCGACGGCGCCGCAGCCTGCGTGATCCTGGCGTCCGAGGGGTACCCCGGATCCTATCAAAAGGGATTTCCCATCCGCATTCCGGACGATCTGAACGCCGAAATCTTTACAGCGGGCGTCAAGGAAACAGACGGACAGCTTGTGACGTCCGGCGGACGCGTGCTCGGCGTCACGGCAACCGCGCCGACGCTGAAGGAAGCGCTGCAAAAAGCATACGCTGCGGCGGAGCAGATCCGGTTTGAGAACGTCTATTACCGCCGGGACATCGGAAAGCGTGCGCTGGCGGCGTCGGAGGATTGATATGGTCTATCGCATCTATGTAGAAAAAAAGCCCGGTTTTGCACAGGAGGCGGAAGCATTGTGCAGCGAGCTAAGGTCTTTTCTCGGGATCGCGGGGCTCAAAAAAGTCCGCATCCTGAACCGGTACGACGCCGAAGCGATCAGCCGGGAGCAGTTTGAAGCGGCAATTGCAACGGTCTTTTCCGAACCGCAGGTGGATACTGCCGCCGAGGTCGTCGATCTTTTGGACGCCGACGCCGTTTTTGCCGTGGAATATCTTCCCGGTCAGTTCGATCAGCGGGCGGATTCCGCCGCGCAATGCATCCAGATCCTCTTCCAGTCCGAGCGCCCCGTGATCCGTTCGGCAAAGGTCTATGCCCTTTACGGCGCACTGAATGCGGAGGACCTTGCCCGGATCAAAAAATACGTCATCAATCCCGTCGAGGCGCGGGAAGCGTCGCCGGAGCTGCCCGACACGCTGAAAACGCCTTACGAGATCCCCACCGCCGTCCGCACGCTGGACGGCTTCCGGTCGCTGAACAAAGCGGAATTGTCCGGCATGATCCGCGAATACGGGCTTGCCATGGACGAGGGCGACATCGCTTTCTGTCAGGCATACTTCCGGAAAGAGGATCGCGATCCGACGATCACCGAGCTTAAAATGATCGACACCTACTGGTCCGATCACTGCCGGCATACCACCTTCCATACGATCATCGACAGCGTGCGCTTCGAGGATCCGGAGCTGCAGAAAACATACGAGGATTACCTTGCGCTGCGCCGGGATCTTCATAGGACCAAGCCGCCGTGTCTGATGGATCTTGCCACCATTGCGGTGCGCGATCTCAAGCGAAAGGGCAAGCTCATAAAGCTCGACGAGTCCGAGGAGATCAATGCCTGCACTGTTAAGATCACGGTGGACGTGGACGGCAAGCCGGAACCGTGGCTTTTGCTGTTCAAGAACGAAACGCACAACCATCCGACCGAGATCGAGCCGTTCGGCGGCGCCGCCACCTGTATCGGCGGGGCGATCCGCGATCCGCTTTCGGGCAGAGCATACGTCTACGGCGCGATGCGCGTCACCGGCGCGGCGGATCCTACGACGCCGGTCTCCGAAACGATCCCCGGAAAACTCCCGCAGCGCAAGCTGGTCACGACAGCTGCCGCGGGCTATTCCTCCTACGGCAATCAGATCGGTCTTGCCACCGGTCTTGTCGAAGAGCTTTACCATCCCGGCTACGCCGCAAAGCGCATGGAGATCGGCGCGGTCATCGCCGCGGCGCCGCAGGCGAACGTCCGGCGGGAACGCCCCGTTCCGGGCGACGTCGTGATCCTTCTCGGCGGCAGCACCGGCAGGGACGGCATCGGCGGCGCGACCGGCTCCTCCAAGGCGCATACGACGCATTCCGTTGAGGTCTGCGGCGCCGAGGTGCAGAAGGGCAACGCACCTGAGGAACGCAAGCTGCAGCGCCTGTTCCGGTTGCCCGAAGCCGCTCGGCTCATTAAGCGCTGCAACGATTTCGGCGCAGGCGGCGTCAGCGTCGCCATCGGCGAGCTGGCGGACGGCGTGAAGATCGATCTCAACGCTGTTCCCCGCAAGTATGAGGGACTGGACGGCACGGAGCTTGCGATCTCCGAGTCGCAGGAGCGCATGGTGGTCGTGGTCGCGTCCGGGGATGCCGACCGGTTTTTGGCGCTTGCCGCGCAGGAAAACCTGCAAGCGTGCGTCGTGGCGAAGGTCACGGAAGAGCCCCGGCTGGTCATGGAATGGAACGGGAAGCGCATCGTGGACTTGAGCCGCGCGTTTTTGGATTCCAACGGTGCAGAAAAGCATATCGACATCGAAACTGCCGCGCCGCAAAAGGAAGAACCGGCTGCCGAAATAAGCTTTGAAGCGGCATGCGAGCGGGTAACGGACGATCTGAACCTCTGTTCGCACCGCGGACTGTCCGAACGCTTCGATTCCACCATCGGCGCGGGGACTGTGCTCATGCCGTTCGGCGGCAAAAATCAGCTGACGCCCATTCAGGCGATGGTCCATAAGATCGCCGCGGAGCAGGGCCTAACCTGTGACTGTTCGCTGATGGCGTACGGGTTCGATCCGTATCTGTCCTCTTTGAGTCCCTATCACGGCGCGTATCTTGCCGTGGCGGATTCCGTTTCCAAACTGGTTGCCTCCGGCGCAAAGTTTGAGGACGTCTATCTGAGCTTCCAGGAATACTTCGCAAAGCCCGGCCGCGATCCGAAGCGCTGGGGACAGCCGCTTTCTGCGCTGCTCGGCGCATTCCGCGCACAGACGGAGCTCGGCGTCGGCGCGATCGGCGGCAAGGATTCCATGTCCGGCACCTTTGAAACGCTCGACGTGCCGCCCACGCTTGTGAGCTTCGCGGTCACGACCGACAAAACCGCGCATATCGTTTCTCCCGAGTGCAAAGCGCCGGGTCGCTCCGTGGTCCTGTTCGCCCCGGAGCGGGACGAAAACGGTCTGCCCAAGGCCGCTTCTTTGCTCGTGCTGTTCGATCGCATCACCGCGCTGCAGCGCGCGGGGATCGTGACGGCGTGCCGGGCCGTCGGCTTCGGCGGAATCCTGGAGGGCGTGTTGAAAATGTGCTTCGGCAACGGCTTCGGATTCCGCTTCGATGAAAAGCTCCCTGTGTCGGAACTGATACAAAAGCAGTACGGCTCCTTCCTGGCGGAGGTGACGGAGGACGTTTCGGACGGCAAACCCGTCGGCGTCGTCACCGAAGCGCCGTTTTTCACATACGGCGAAACGTCTCTGGACGCCGAAGCTCTGCGTCTTAAATGGGAGCGTCGCCTCGAATCCGTCTATCCCGCCGGGATCGACGAAAAGGTCGAGACCTATGAAGCGCTTTCCTATCATGCCGAACGCCGGATCGCGCCCGCGGTTCGCTGCGCAAAACCGCGCGTTCTGATCCCCGTGTTCCCCGGCACCAACTGCGAGTACGACAGTGCAAGAGCCGTTCGTGAAGCGGGGGCGGAGCCCGAGGTTTTGGTCATCAACAACCTTTCCGCCGACGGCATCCGCCGTTCCGTGGACCGCTTCGCCGAAGCGCTGCAGAACGCGCAGATCGTCTTCATCCCGGGCGGCTTTTCCGGCGGCGACGAACCGGACGGCAGCGGCAAGTTTATCACCGCATTCTTCCGGAACGCGGCGATCCGCGAAGGCGTGATGACGCTTCTCAAGCGCCGCGACGGTCTGATGCTGGGCGTCTGCAACGGTTTTCAGGCGCTCGTTAAGCTCGGACTCGTGCCGTACGGCAAAATCACCGACCCGGATCCCGAGAGCCCGACGCTGACGTTCAATACCATCGGACGCCACCAGTCCCGCATCGTGCGTACCCGCATCGTTTCCGACAAGTCGCCTTGGTTCTCCGGACTGAAAACAGGCGAGATCGTCAGCGTGCCAATCTCTCACGGTGAAGGACGCTTCATCGCCTCCGACGCCATGCTTCAAGAGCTGATCCGAAACGGACAGATCGCCACGCAGTACGTGGACCTGAACGGCGTTCCGACCTCTGATCTGCGGTTCAATCCGAACGGTTCCGTCCTTGCCATCGAAGGGATCACCTCGCCGGACGGCAGAGTCCTCGGCAAGATGGGACACTCCGAACGCATCGGATCGGATCTCTACAAAAACGTCCCCGGCAGTTACGACAGCCACCTGTTTGAATCAGCGGTCCGGTATTTCCGCGGGAACTGAAGAATCCATCCAAATTAAAAAGTCCCTTTTCGGGGACTTTTTTCTTTTCCGGGATGCAACAAAGGACGCCGGCTTTGCGTTCGGCATCCGAAAACGGCGGCAAAACAATCGCAAAGGGGGACGCGTATTGACCGGATATATGCAGCATTCCGGAATCGGCTTTCGAGAAGGACGACCTATATTTCAACGGAACCGATGGACTTCGCGCGGGGGCTGCTTTCGCCGGACGGAAGTATGCGTTCCGAGCAGGATCGGAAGATGGGTTTTTGCGAATTCAACCAGATCCCTCGCCGCTACCATAGAAAAACGACCATCATCTGATGGCCGTTTTTCTATTGCGGCTGATCATAGGAAATCGGAAACTGCCGACGCGGTTTTAGATCGCGGAGCATGAACGCCTTCCTGAAATCCCAATCACGGGAAGGCGATTTTTATCGGACAGCGGTTAGCGTACGCTAATCAGAGGAGGTAAAATGAAAAAACAACAGGGCTCGCCGAAGGAGCTTTACAAAAACGAAACCGGCGTCTTCCGCCGCATGGCGGACCTGCAGGCGTCCAGCGCCGGTTGGAGCGTATAAGAAGCTGCCCTGCATCAATCCGCGCGTTTGGGCTTTCGTAAAAAACGCACGAACCCTTTTGCATTTTTGCAAAAGGGGTTTCCCTTTACAGACCGATTATTGCAGTGGCAATCGGTCTGAATGTATACCTTAACGGGTATATAAAACATACGCTTGACAATGCGATATATATTTGATAAAATATAATTGATTCAAATGAAACGAGGGCTGTTTTATGGAGTACGATTATCACGAGGCAATGAAGCTCAAAAACCAGCTTTGTTTCCCGCTGTACGCCGCCGCACGAAACGTAACGAATCTGTATACGCCGTATCTGAAGTCGTTGGGGCTGACCTATACGCAATATATCGTGTTCCTGGCGTTATGGGAAAAGGACGGGATTCCGGTCGGGGATCTCTGCGAAACGCTCATGCTGGATAACGGGACGATCTCCCCGCTGCTCAAGAAGATGCAGCAGGCGGGATATATCGAACGGACCAGAAGCGAGCGGGACGACCGCGTGGTCGTGATCACGCTGACGGAGGCGGGCAAGGCGCTTAAGACGCAGGCAAAGGATGTGCCGGCTAAAGTCGCGAGCTGTCTTGCGCTGCCGCCGGAGAAGGCGCAGACGCTTTACACGCTGCTGTATGAACTCTTGGACAATCAAAAAAGAAAAGGAGCAGAACAATGAAAACGGTCTATGATTTCACGGTAAAGGACAGAACAGGAAACGACGTCAGTCTTTCCGAATACAGGGGCAAGGTGCTTTTGATCGTCAACACGGCGACCGGCTGCGGCTTTACGCCGCATTACGATCCGCTCGAAGCAATGTACAAAGAACTGAAGGACAAGGGCTTTGAGATCCTCGATTTCCCCTGCAATCAGTTTGCGAATCAGGCGCCCGGCAGCGAGGATGAGATCCACGAATTCTGCACGCTGAAATTCGGCACGGACTTCCCGCAGTTTAAGAAGATCGACGTCAACGGCGAGACTGCCGATCCGCTGTTTGCATACCTTGCGGCGGAAAAGCCGTTCGAGGGCTT
>JAFRUN010000045.1 GCA_017438865.1 Clostridia bacterium | reverse complement strand
CTCTTCAGTGCCTCTCAGCACTGTTGCTCACTTTCTTTTTTTCGCTTGGTCGTGTTTCTTTCGCGTCCGTTTTTCCTGATCTTTCGATCTGAATTGACTTGGCTTGTTTGTTGATGCACTATATAGTTTTCAAGGTGCTTTTCGCTCCCCCGTTTTGCGGGACAGCTTCGTTAGTATATCTCACTTCGTTCGCTTTGTCAACACCTATTTTTCACTTTTTTTCAAGTTTTTTTCGGCGCCTTCTTTCGCTCCCCGAAGCTCGAACGCCGCTTATATTACTCCTTCTCCTCCCCCTTGTCAATACCTTTTTCGACGGTTTTCAAAATATATTTTAGCAGACAATAAAAAACGGAAGCGGATCGAAATCCGCTTCCGATTCTATGCTGCAAAACTGCAATTCACGACTTCAGTCAATTCATGACCATAGAACAGTTCATGCGCGCAACGTAATTTAATAATTCTAATTATCCAACACTCTCAATGTTCTCTTTGAGAATGTCTTTCTGATCTTTCGCTTGTTCCTCTGATGCAATCCCATGCACAATATAATAGTGTAAGCATTCATCTACAATAAACTGTAATTGTTTGGCGGATGAATTAGGATCAAGAACTCCTCGGTAAACATGCAATCTACCCGAAGATAGTATATCAAAAGAGATGTTATAAAGGTTTTTAATAGCAAGTGTTTGGACATCTGTCTTTGCATTCCACCGCTCTATTTCTGATTTTGATTTTTCAATCAAAATATCAATGCTTGGTTTCAAGACAGCTTTGCAAGACGTTGAAGTCGGAAACTGTGCATCAGCTTTATTTATCATCTCCTCGATATAAAACAAATATCTTCTCAAGTTCTTTTTATACTTACTTTCAAACAACATTTCATAACCTCCCAAGTACTCCTAGTAAAACACCAGATCGGAAGCACTTGCATGCTTCCGATCCGGATCATTCCTAATTAGGAAATCATATCGCCCTGGTGTGCGATGAGCGTTGCGTCGTAGACGCCGTCGACGCGCAGGAACTTGTCGACGAAGCCGGTCTCGCTGGAACGGATGCGAAGCTCGACCGCAAGCTCGATGCCCTCGCGCTGAACGGTCTTGGACTTGACGCGCGCATAGGGGATCTGCGCGACCATCGACTTGATCTGCTTCGAAGCACGCTCCTCATAGTGCAGGATCAGCAGGTACGGCAGGGACGCCTTCTTCTTGGACGAGGCGAGCAGCAGCATGAAGACGCCGATCAGGATCGCGCCGACGATCGCCGCGAGATAGAAGCCCGCGCCGAGCACGATGCCTTCCGCAATCGCCCAGAACATGAACACGGTGTCGATCGGATCCTTGATCGCGGTACGGAAACGCACGATGGACAGCGCGCCGACCATACCGAGGGACAGCTTGACGTTGTTCGACATGATCAGAATGACCATCGTGGTGACCATCGTGAGCATTACCAAGCTCATGTTGAAGGTCTTTGAGTAGATAACGCCGGAGAACGTGAGCCGGTAAATCAGGTAAACGAACAGCCCGATCACGAACGCCAGGACCACGGTGACCAGCAGCGGCACAACCTGGTTGGTAGAGAAATTGAAGATCTCTTTGAACGTGTTAGATAAATCCATACTATCCTCCAAATATTTCCTTTCTTCCTTATAACATCAGCAGTCGTATTGTCTGCAAAAGAGGTACTTACTTGCCGCCGTTTTCTGCGAAGCGGACAGCTGAATGAGTTCTGCGACGTAGGGATCGAGCGCATTGTTGTATTTGACCTCGAGCACGCATTGCCCGATCATTTCCGTTGCGGGATAGGTGATCGCATGCGGATCGAAGAGGTCCGTGGAAAAATACCCGGTGCGGATATTGCGGTCAAGCGTGATGCGCACATCCTCGAGCGGGAATACGAACGGCTGGCGGTAATAGTCGACCAGCACCTTCGGCTTCAGCCCCTCGGTACGAAGCGCGGCATACGCTTCCTTCGCAAACGGGCTCTGCTGATACAGCAGGAACGTATACGCCCCGGCGATCAGCGCGTCGCACTGGTTTCGCGTCAGAGACAGACTGTCCTTTTTGATGAACTGCCCGTTCTTGTGCTTGCGCTCGAGCTTGATCACGCGGTCCGAAAAGTTGTAGATGCGGATGCGCCACTTGTCGCGGTACTGTACGCCGGCGACCTTCTCCTCCACCGCGGAATCGTACGGATCGTCGAAGTACAGACTGCGGATGTGGTACCCGCCGCCGGTCTTCGCCGCATACGGATCGGGACGGAGCGCCGCGCCGAGGCGGATCGCCAGAAGTTCCGCGTCCGCGTCGGAGATCACATATTTCAGTTCGTGCCGGTAGCCCTTGGCGTTCGGCTTGATCTTTATCATTTGATCTTGCCCACCTTTCCGAACAGCTCGATCATCTCGCTGTCGCTGAGATGATAGTTGGTGTGTTCGTTGATAAAATGCTGGCAGTAGTAAAGGTACCAGTCCGGATAGTTTTTCGCGTACTGCCGGATCTTGTCGCAATGCGAGTTCCAGCCCTTCGTGGAGAGGTTGTGATACGGTCTCCAGCGAACAAGGTCGAACGTCTCCATCTCCCTGCGGATGTTGTTCTGCAGCTCGTCGCACTTCGCGATGATCTTTTCCGGCGTATAGACTTCATTGAAGAAGTATGCGCAGTATTTCAGAAAGATCTTGACGAACTCGTTGTTCGACAGCATCGAACGTCCGAGCACCGTGGAGAAATGCGCCGCGCCGTGTCCCGCGGGATCGAAGTAACGCCAGAAGTAGTCGCGCCGGTATCCGGTGGATTTCTCCGCCGCCTGACTCGGATTGTCGCCGTTCATCGCCCAGCAGTAGTCGTACTGGATCCACCGCCACTTGTTGTCCTTCTCGGACGAGCGCCACCATTTGATGTTGCCCGTGTCGGTGTTGCCGATGATGATCTCGAACGCGCAGTACATCGCGAACTGATCGGCGTCGATCTGCGAGCAGACGTAATCGTAATCCTCCTTTTTGGAGAGATCGCATTTGTGATTTTCGCAGAACGCGATCAGATCCTTATAATCCTTCAGCCCGTTTCCGGCGACGATGCACTGCTCGTTGTTGCCGTTGCCCTTCAGAATGTCGATCGTCTCTTCGTCCTCGATGCCGTAATGCTGCGCGATATAATGCTTGCTGATCTTTTCGCGCAGATTATAGACGCCCCAGTACTGTCCATTGATATAAACGATGCATTGCACGAACGCCTGATTGGCGATATCGACGTCGGCGTCGTCCAGAAGCGCCTGCACCAGGATGTCGCGGATGCGCGACAGCGCCGCGTCCTGTCCCGACGCGCGCAGCACGAGGGACTTATAGCTCGTGAACGGACGGTTCCCGAAGAAGGCATACTGCATCGGGGATTCGCCGACGCCCTTTCTGGCGATCAGTGCAATGCCCTTTTGCGCGAGCTTTCTCGAAAATGCGCCGAACACGCGGATGTAGAGATCATTTTCGTACAGAACGGTTTTGCCGCCTGCGTCCGTATAGGTAAAGGTCGCCGGTTTCTCCCACATGCGTCCCCGCATGTTGAAGTTGGCGTACTTGCCCATCGTTTCCTTGATTTCAAGCTCGTCCGCAGCGCCCTTGCCGGTGTAATCCTCGCCCTTGACGTACATGCCGTACTTGGTGTCCCAAAGGTTCTCCGGATCGGTGACCAGGAACACGACCGGCAGGTTTGTGCTGTGCGCTTCGACCGTTTCCTCGTCGCCCACGATCACATAGGTGTAGGACTGCACGTCGCTCGGATAGCGGCTGTTGTCGTTTGAAAACGTGCGCACGCGCAGGACCGTGTTCTCCTTAATCGCGATCGGACCGGTGACGCGCGTCGACTGCTCCGTGGGCGTGGTGTTCTTGACCGGATCGTTTTCCTTGCCGCAGGAGACCGTGTAGGTCGCGTAGCAGCCCTCGGGTACGGTGATATTCACCGTCTGGATACCCTTATAGATGCCGGTCGGCGTGTCCGCCGTCGCTCTTGCACAGTAGATGCCTCTGCCGTCCGTGCCGTTGGCCGCGCCCTCGGTCGGCTTGTCGAACAGCTTCCATGCGCCGGTCGCATCGCGTCCGTAGGACACGCAGGAGCGTGCCGCCGGAACCGAAACGCGGTCGATCATCTCGCCGGACGCGTCATAAAGAAAAATGCTCTCGCCCGTGGAGGCGATGTCGAAGTTCAGCTCGTAAAGTCTCTGTTCGGTCGTCACATCCTTGTCGGTCTGTCCTTCGCGGGGAAGACTTCCTTCGAGCTGCAAGACGAGATATCCTTTTGCGGCGATACTCGTTCCGTCAGGAAAAACCCATTTCCTCGGTTTTCGCTCGTTGTCCGATATCGAAAACCCTGACAGATCGACGGCGGAATCGGATTTGTTGTAAAGCTCGATCCAGCTTCCGAGATCGGCGTCGTAGGGACGGTCGCTCTTGGTAGTGCTCGATCGCATATAGGTCACATGATAACCGTCGACGAGGACTTCGTTGATGGAAATGTCGTGCACGCCCATCGGTCCGTTTTCCTTTTCTTCAAAGAGCGAGCGCCCGTTGATCGTGTTGTCGTAGCCGGGCGTCGGCTTGTCCGAGCTCTCGAACGCGGCATACGGATCGAACGAGCCGTTCGTATAGATGCGCGCGTAGGAGCAGTTCTTCTGCTGGGGTCCGAAGTCGATGAGGTCGACGATCAGGTCGTTGTTCGTGGTGAACACCAGCGTTTCGCCGCCCTGGGAGGACAGTCCGAAATCGAAACAGTACGCGCCGGAGACCGGTCGCTCGGTGTGATAAAGCAAAAGGTAGGAATACGCTTCGATGCGCGTTCCCGCGGGGAACGTGAACTTGCGCGGCTTCGTGACGTCGTCGGACAGACTGAAGCCGGACAGATCGAACGCGGAGCTGCCGGAGTTATAGAGCTCGATCCAGTCGCAGTAGCTGCCGTCCGGCGCCTTGTGCACATTGCCGTTCGACGCCATGAACTCGGTGACGCGGACCGGGCAGTCGGTCGTTTCCGCAATGCCGGCTTCGGAGTCCGCCTGACGCGTCGCGTTGTACGCGTTCCAGCCCTCCTCCGTGTTCGGGAATCCGGGCGTGGGCTTCATGACCGTCCATGCGCCGCTTTCGTCGTACGCAAACGAATTGCCGCCGTAGCCGACCGTGTCGCTGCCGTCGCTGACGCCGTAGGTATTCGCATTGCCCTTCTGACCGGAATAGAAATCGGAAAGATCGACCGTGACGATCGCCGTGCCGGACGGATCGACGAAGCGCAGAACGTCGTTCTTCGACAGCGCGAAGTCCGTGATGATGACCTTGTTTTCCGTTCCGTCCTCGCCTTTGAGCTTCAGATACCCGTTGCCGTTGGTCGGATCGTTCTTCATGCACCACACGACAAGATAGCTGTTTGCCCGGATGATCGACTCGCTCGGGAACATCCAGATCGAGATCTCGTCGTCAGTCAGACCGTAGCCGAACAGATCGATGTCCTTGTCGCTCCGGTTATACAGCTCGATGTAATCGCTGTATGTGCCGAGCGGATCGCGCACCGTCTGCTTGTTGCTGACCAGTATCTCGCTGATGATCACGTCGGACTTGCTCTGCATATTCGGCGAAGCAGCGCCGGCGCACCGGTTCGTTCCGCAGCTGATCATCGCGGAGACCGCCACGATGACCGCGAGCAGAATCGCCAATGCGACCGCAAGGACCGTCCGTTTTTGTTTTTGCCTGTTGTTCATATCAAATCCTCATATTGCTTTGCATTCTGCAACGATTTTATCATAGCACATTTTTCGCCGTCCGCAAGGCGGAACGGGAATTATTCACAAAAACCATACAGAAATGTTGCCTAAACGTAATCGTGCATCCGTTTTAAAAGCGTTTTCCGGTCGTTTTCCTCCGGATGCACGGCGCACCGCAGCAGCAGCGCGTGCTTGATCCTTCCGACGCGCTCGCCCTCGGGAATGCCGAGCTCCCGCATGATATCCTTACCCGTAACGGCGAGATCGTCTTCCCGAAAAGGCACGCGCTCGCTCCGCATCTTCGCAAAGATCGCGCGCCAGCGTTCGGCGACGTAATCCGTTCTGTACCCGCTGCCGCGGATATCCGCCTCGCGGATCCGGATCAGCGCAGACGTCTTCCTGTCGCCGAATTCGACAAACCGCCTGCGTACCGTCGCTTCGGATGCGGCGTCGTTCAGATCGAACATATGAATGCGGATCACGCCGCATACGAAATCGATCAGCTCGTTCGGATACCGCAGGCGTTCGAGCATCGTCCGCGCGATGCGTTCGCCGTAAACGTCGTGCGCATACAGCTTGCCGTCGCGCCGCAGCGCCTCCGGCTTCCCGACGTCGTGCAGAAGTCCGGCAAGCCGGATGCCGAGCTCGTCCGGCGTGTTTTCGCAGGTGCGGAACAGATGCGTGAGAACGTCGTATTTGTGATAATCCTTCCGCTGTTCCATGCCGTCGCAGCCGCAAAGCTCCGGAAGAAGATGCGGCAGCGCGCCTGCATCCCTGAGCAGCGTAAGCGCATAAAACACGTTTTCGCCGGTGAGGATCCTCGAAAGCTCCTCCCGCTTTCGTTCCCACGCGACGTCGTCGAGCAGCGAAGCGTTCGCTTTCGCGGCTTCCCATGTATCCGGATCGATCGAAAAGCGCAGCGCCGCCGCAAACCGCACAAGCCGCAGGATGCGAAGCCCGTCGTCCTTTAAGATCACCGCCGGATCCTTCGTCGTCGTGCGCAGAACGCGGGCTTCGAGATCGGGAAGTCCGCCGGTCGGATCGAGGATCGTGCCTCTGGATACGGATTCGTAGAGCGCGTTGATCGAAAAATCGCGCCGGAACGCGTCGACCTCCGGCGTGTCCGAAAACCGGACCGCGTCCGGCCTGTGCGCGCCGCCCGCGCCGTATGATTCGGTGCGGAAGGTCGTATGCTCGTAATCCGTGCCGTCGATCGAAAGCAGCACCGTGCCCAGCGTCTTCTGCACGATCCGCGCCGCGACGCCGTGCCGTTCGGCGCGTTCGATCAGCTCATCCGGCTTTAACCTGCTGCAAAGATCGACGTCGTGCACGTCTCTTCCGAGCAGCGCGTCGCGCACGCAGCCGCCGACCGCATAGAGCGTCGCCCCCTCTTTTTCGAGGGCTTCGGCAAAGGCGCGCAGCGCAATCGGCAGCTTCAACATGAATTATGCTTCTCCTTCGGTTTTTTCAACCTGCGCTTCCGGCGCGGCGGGCGTTTCGCCCTCCTCGTCCGGAACGATCTCCTGATGCGGCAGAAGCGCGACGCTTGCGATCTTCGTATCGCCGTCGAGCGACATCAGGCGCACGCCCTGCGTGTTTCTGCCGATGATCGAGATCTGGTCGACCGGCATGCGCATGATCACGCCGTCGTCGCGCACGAGCAGCAGATCTTCGTCCTCGGTCGTCATTCTAAGGCACGCGAGTCCGCCGGTCTTTTCAGTCGCCTTCATGGCAAGGATCCCCTTGCCGCCGCGTCCCTGCACGCCGAACTGGCTTTCCTCGGTGCGCTTGCCGAGGCCCTTTTCGGTGACGGTCAGCACGAGTCCGCCCTTCTGCACGAGGATCATATCCATGACGATATCGCCTTCGTCCAGCTTGATCGAACGCACGCCCATGCCGCCTCTGCCGGTGGCGCGGACGTCGCTTTCGCGGAAGCGGATGCACTTGCCGTTTCTCGATGCGATGATAAATTCGTCGTCGCCGTTGCTCATCTCCACGGAGATCAGCTCGTCGCCCTCGCGCACGGTCTGCAGTACGAGACCGCCCTTGCGAATATTCATGCACTCCGAGATCCGCGTCTTTTTGATGAGACCGTCGCGCGTCGCCGTAACGAGGTATCCCGTCTCCTCGACTTCGCGCGGAACGATGAACATCGCCGTGACCTTTTCGCCGGTTTTAAGCTGCAGAAGGTTCACCACCGGGATGCCCTTCGAGGTGCGGCTCGCTTCGGGGATCGCATAGCACTTGATGCGGAACACGCGGCCCATGTTCGTGAAGAACATGATCGGCGCGTGGGTGCTGGAAACCAGTACGCGCTCGACATAATCCTCGTCACGCGTCGCCTGCCCTTTGACGCCCTTGCCGCCGCGGTTCTGCGCGCGGAAGGTCTCGGACGAGGTGCGCTTGATATAGCCGAAATGCGTCATGGTGACCGCCATTTCCTCCTCCTGAATGATGTCGTCGAGGTCGATGTCGTCCAGCGCCTGCGTGATCTCGGTGCGGCGCGGATCGGCAAGACGCGCTTTCACGTCGAGCGCTTCGTCCTTGACAACTTCCAGCAGCTTGTGCTCGTCACTTAGGATCGTGCGTAAATATGCAACGCGCTCCTTAAGCTGCCGGTCCTCCTCCAGAAGGCGGTCGCGCTCCAGTCCGGTGAGACGCTGCAGACGCATGTCGAGGATCGCCTGCGCCTGACGCTCGGAAAACCCGAACTTCGTGCACAGTCCGTCCTTTGCCGCCTGTCCGTTCGGCGACGCTTTGATGAGCGCGATGATCTCGTCGATCACGTCGAGCGCGCGCAGAAGACCGTCCAGAATGTGCAGACGTTCCTCGGCGCGGTTCAGATCGAAGCGCGTGCGCCGCGTGACGACGTCCTTCTGATGCTCGAGATAATAGTACAGGATCTGCTTGAGGTTCAGGATCTTCGGCTCGCCGTCGACCAGCGCGAGGTTGATGACGCCGAACGTATCCTGCAGCTGCGTGTGCTTATACAGGTTGTTCAGCACGACGTTCGCGTTGACGTCCTTCTTGAGCTCGATGACGATGTGCGTGCCGTTGCGGTCCGTTTCGTCGCGCAGGTCCGAAATGCCCTCGATGCGCTTTTCGTGCACGAGGTCCGCAATGCTCTCCACGAGCCGCGCCTTGTTGACCTGATACGGGATCTCGGTCACGATGATGCGGCTGCGGTTCTGCGAAAGCTGTTCGATCTCGGTCTTTGCGCGGATGATCAGCTTGCCTCTGCCGGTGCGGTACGCCTGCGCGATGCCGGACCGGCCGAGGATCGTTGCGCCGGTCGGAAAGTCCGGACCGGGAATATAGCTCATCAGCTCGTCGACCGTGATATCGGGATTGTCGATCAGCGCCACAAGTCCGTCGATCGTTTCGCCGAGGTTGTGCGGCGGCATGTTCGTCGCCATGCCGACCGCGATGCCGTTACTGCCGTTTACCAGCAGGTTCGGGAAGCGCGCGGGCAGCACGGTCGGCTCCTGCTGCGTGCCGTCGAAGTTCGGCTGGAAATCGACCGTGTCCTTGTCGATGTCGCGCATCATTTCCATTGCCATTTTAGAAAGACGCGCTTCGGTGTAACGCATCGCCGCCGCGCCGTCGCCGTCGGCGGAACCGAAATTGCCCTGCCCCTCGACCAGCGGATAGCGGGTGTTGAAATCCTGCGCCAGACGCACCATAGCGTCATACACGGAAGCGTCGCCGTGAGGGTGGTATTTACCGAGCACTTCACCGACGGTATAGGCGCACTTGCGGTACGGCTTGTCCGAGGTGTTGCCCGCGTCGTTCATGGTGTAGATTATTCTCCT
>JAFRUN010000044.1 GCA_017438865.1 Clostridia bacterium | reverse complement strand
GCGTCCGATGAACATGAAGAGCAGCATCGGCGTCAGAACGAGCGGCAGCGCGATCACGAAGATGTACGACAGCTTCACGTTGATGCGGAACGCCATGACCGCCGCGAGCACCATCATGATCGGCGCGCGGAACATCATGCGGAGGAACATCTGGTAGGTGTTCTGCAGATTGTTGACGTCCGTCGTCGCGCGGATGGCCAGCGACGAGGTCTGGAACCGGTCGGTGTTTTTAAAGGAGAACTGCAGGATCTTGCCGAAGATCCGTTCGCGCAGGTTCTTTGCAAAGCCCATCGACGCGACCGCCGACGTGCGCGCGGCAAGCGCGCCGCAAAGAAGCGACAGAAGCGACGCGAGCACCATCAGTCCGCCGACCCACAGAACGAACTGCAGGTTGTTCGTATACGGCAGACGGGAGATCGCGCCCTGCAGCTGAAACTGCTCCACGCGGTACAGACCGCCGTCGACCAGCGCCGCCATCAGAAGCGGGATCAGGATCTCCAGCGCGACCTCAAAAACGATCAGCACCGGCGTCAAAACCGACGGCGTTACATAACCTTTCACACACGGCTTGAGATGCTTGATCCCGGGCCCTTTTTTCTTTGTTTTTTCCATTGGAAACAATCTTTCCCCTATATGTCGATATATTATTTTATACCACAAAACCGCCGGTTTCGCAAGCGGTATCCGGCGATTTTTCCGTCGTTTCACAATTGTTGCGAAACTTCGCGCGCTCTGTTATACTATGCGCATGGAAGCAAATGAAACCCGCATCGTCGCAATCGACGTCGAAACGCCGAACGGCCGCGACGCCGCGATCTGTCAGATCGGCATCGTCGTCGCGGAATACGGCGAAATCGTCAAAACCGAATCGTATCTCGTCGATCCCGAGGTCCCGTTCGATCCCGTGAACATCTCGATCCACGGCATCACGCCCGCGGCAGTTTCCTGCGCGCCGAATTTTCCGACGCTGTGGCCGCGGATCGCGGAATACTTCACCGGCTCCGTGGTCGTTGCGCACAACGCCGCCTTCGACCTCGGCATGATCGCCGGCACGCTTGAACGGTACGGCATCCCCGTGCCGCCGATCACCTATTGCTGCACCGTGCAGATGGCGCGGCGGCGATTCGCCCGCGAGACCTACGGAAGCTACCGGCTCGACACGCTCTGCGCCGCGTTCGATATCCCGCTTGAAAACCATCACGACGCGCTGTGCGACGCGCTTGCGTGCTATCGGCTGTACCGCGAACTGCTGACCGATTTCGGCGGGGACCCGCGCGACGTGCGTCCGTACCGCAGACACGCAAAGCCGGTGCAAAAGCCCGCGGGACGGTTCTCGACCGAGTCGGAGACCGACCTCGAGCTTCGCAAGCTCAAAGAGCTGCTCGACGGCGTGGAGCCGACGACATTTCTGAATCCGTCCGACGCGATGGCGATCGCGCACTGGATGGACCGGCACGTCGATCTATGCGGCGAGCCGCCGTTCGATTCGATCTATCTTTTCCTGTACCGCATGATCTCCGACAAGCCCCTGACCGCTTCGGAAGCGCAGGAATTCTTCCGGCTGCTGAACGAATGAAAAAGCTCCCCGCAGGGAGCTTTTATTGTTTCAAATCCACCCAATCGAGGAAATCCTTTTCAACCGCCTCGGGCGTTTTTTTGAAGGTCCGCTCCGTTTTTTCCGCAAGCGGCGCCTTCGGTTTGTAGATCTGTTCCAGAAATACGGCGGCGCCGAGGCGTTCGATCATAAAAGCCGTAAACGCGCCTGCGATCGGATAGGAGATCTCGCACGGCGTATTCCAAAATGTCTCTTCGTCGTCAAGCGTAAAGACCGACCGGTACGTTTCGTTTTTCAAAAACGCTTTTATCCATTCGGCGTTCGGCTTTCCCCACCATTCCCCGTCCATGAACATGGCAAGCCCTTCGCTTAAAAACGCGCTTGCGGGATCGCAGTACGCATAGGAGATCAGATGCGTATCCTCGTGCGCGCCGATGCAGCGGATCTGCTCGCCGTAAACGGCAAACACGTTGTTCGGTCCGATCGCAAAGCCGTTGCCCGGGGCGTATTCCCCGAACAGCTCCTCGATGATTCTTCCGTTCTCCTCCGGCGAATCCGTCAGGAAATACTGAATCGTATCCGAAAACGGAATCGAAAGCTGTTCGGTGATCCTCCGAAAGCATGCTTCCTGCTCCCCGGCAACCGATCGGATATGCTGCTCCGCAAATGAACCGGGTTTATAATGAAACGCATAATGCTCGGAACGGTAGATTCCGCTGTATGCGTCCAGCGTGCGAAGATCGAACACGTTCGCCTGCCTCTGTTCATCGTATACCGTGATCTGCATGCCCTTTGCTCCCGTTTATTCCCAATTACCCATGATAAATGCGAGGACGTGCGTCTCAAAGGCGACGAAGAAAACGTCCTCGGTGAAATAATACGCGCCGATGTGCCCGTTGCAGCTCGAAAGCCGATCGATCAATGCTTGCTCGTTTTCCGCGCGGTACACGGCGAGCGGTTCGCCGAGCTTATGCGTGATGCAGTCGATCACGTTTTTTGTCAGCCCGAACGAGGTGCTGCCGAGCCATTGCACAAGCGTCTGATAAAAGGTCTCCCCGACAGGGACCGGCGTGAACTGTTTGATGTGATAGTGGCGGCGGAACGCGTCCTCCCAGCCGTCCTTCGTATACGCGGAAACGCCGGCGTTTGAGCACCCGATCCATTCCGAAAGCGCGCTCGATAGGTCCAAGATCCCGTTCAGATAGGACGAAAGACGTGTGTCAAGCATGGTTTCACCTCCCTGTCACATCAGTATAACACAAATATCACAAAAATGCATTTGCAATTTGTCCGGCAGGTCGTTATAATATATACGGAATAGTTTGCAAAGGAGGCGGCGATCACGGAAACGAAGGACCGCGGCGGGTTTTTTCTGTGTCTTCTTTGGAACGCGCTTCTGTACGCGCTGTGGACGATCCCTGCCTGGATCTTTCTCGCGCTGCACTTTGCGATCGGACTGCCGTTCGTATGGTTCTGGGCGGCGCTCGGCGCATGGGCGCTCGTGATCGTTCTGCGTACGCTTCTGGTGATCTTTGCGCGCTGCGCGAGCGCGCACCGGATCCCCTCTCCCGAGAACAAGAATCCGTACTCCGAAAAGGTACGCGATCCGTACGCGGAAGCGCGGAACAATCCATAGGCGATCAAGGATACAAACCTTTTTCGATAGAACCGACCAACTGAAAGGAGAAACACTATGGGACTTATTAAAGCCGGTATCGGCGCATTGGGCAGCGTACTCGCAGATCAGTGGAAAGAATTTTTCTACTGTGAGGCGCTCACGAAGGACGTTCTGGTAACGAAGGGACAGAAGCGGATCGGCAGCCGTTCTTCCAACACGAAGGGCAGCGACAACATCATCAGCAACGGCTCCGTCATCGCGGTCGCCGACGGTCAGTGCATGATCATTGTCGAGCAGGGCAAGGTCGTTGAGGTCTGCGCCGAGCCCGGCGAATTCGTTTACGACACCTCGACCGAACCGAGCATCTTCGCAGGCAGTCTCGGTCAGAGCATCCTGAATTCCTTCAAGACGCTCGGCCGCCGTTTCACGTTCGGCGGCGATACGGGCAAGGATCAGCGGGTGTATTATTTCAACACCAAGGAGATCATGGACAACAAGTTCGGCACCTCGAACCCGATCATGTTCCGTGTCGTCGACCATAACATCAATCTGGACATCGACGTCAGTCTGCGCTGCAACGGCGTCTACTCCTACAAGATGGTCGACCCGATCCTGTTCTACACCGAGGTTTGCGGCAACGTCTCCGGCGATTATCTGCGCAGCGAGATCGACGCGCAGCTGAAAACCGAGTTCGTCAATGCGCTGCAGCCCGCGATGGCGAAGATCTCCGCGCTGGAAGTCCGTCCGAATCAGGTCCCGGCGCACACCACCGAGCTCTGCGAGGCGATGAACGTCGAGCTCAGTAAGCTCTGGGGCGAAAAGAGAGGTCTCGAAGTCGTTTCCATCGCGATGAACCCGATCACGCTGACCGAAGAGGATGCGGAGATGATCAAGGCGGCGCAGCGCGCGGCGATCAACCGCGATCCGACGATGGCAGCGGCGACCATGACGCAGGCAAGCGCGGAAGCGATGAAGACCGCGGCGGGCAATGCGAACGGCGCGATGACCGGCTTCATGGGCATGGGTATGGTCAACGGCGTCGGCGGCGCGATGGGCAGCAACACCGCGGCGCTGTTCCAGATGGGCCAGCAGAACAAGGAAGCGCAGGCGGCGGCAGCCAACAGCTGGAAGTGCCCGACCTGCGGCACGACCGCAACCGGCAACTTCTGCCCCGAGTGCGGCGCCAAGAAGCCCGCGCCCGCCGGCACATGGACCTGCGCCTGCGGCGCGGTGAACAGCGGCAAGTTCTGCACACAGTGCGGCACCAAGAAACCCGAACCGGCGGCGCGCTGCCCGAAGTGCGGCTTCACGCCCGAAGATCCCGCCAATCCCCCGAAGTTCTGCCCCGAGTGCGGCAGCCGCTTCGAATAAGATCCTTTAATCGATAAGCCCGACGCGGAGGGTGCGGAACCGTTCCGCACCCTCCGTTTGTTTGAATTACCGTCTTGTATCGATCTGTAAAATCCGGCGACATGCGCGGCGGATTTTACACCTTATCGGTTGTCAATCCGTCAAATGCCGCGACATGCGCGGCGCATTTGACACCTTGCTGCTTTCGCCGCCCGGGAATACGCAGCATGACAGGCGGAAGCTGAAAACCAATCGATCGAAAGTCTTTTCGATCGATTGAAATGAAAAGGAGATTCCGATGCCACAGCAATTATTGGAATACAGATGCCCTGCCTGCGGCGCGTCCCTGCAGTTCGACAGCGGATCGCAGCAGGTCGTCTGTCCGTACTGTGATTCGACGTTTTCCCCGCAGGAGCTGATCGATTACGACAGCTTTTTGAAGGAGGACGCCGAAAACGAAACGAGCGATTCGTGGTCGAAGGACGCGGAACGCTGGGATAAGGACGAAGCCACCGGTCTCAACGTGTATACCTGCGCCGCGTGCGGCGGCGAGGTGCTCGGCGACGACACGCTTGCGAGCGCACGCTGTCCGTTCTGCGACAACACCGTGATCATGAAGCGGCAGTTTACCGGCGAATGGAAGCCGGACCTCGTGCTGCCGTTCAAGCTCGACCGCGCCGCCGCGCAGGACGCGTTCCGCAAGCATCTGCACGGCAAAAAGCTCCTGCCGAAAGCGTTCCACTCGGAATCCTGCATCGAGGAGATCAAGGGCATCTATGTGCCGTTCTGGCTGTTCTCGTCGGACGTTTCCGCGAGTATGCGCTTTTCCGGCACAAGGTCCCGCGCGTGGACGGACGGCGGGTTCGATTACGTCGAGACCTCGCGCTACGCCCTGCTTCGCGCCGCAACCGCACGGTTCAACCGCATTCCGGTCGACGGTTCCCTGAAGATGGACGATGCAATGATGGATTCTCTGGAACCGTTCGACCTCAGTGAAGCGGTCGATTTCCAGACCGCGTACCTTTCGGGCTTCTTCTCCGACCGGTACGACGTCGATGCGGACGTCAGCGTGGAACGCGCCAAGACGCGGTTCAGCCAGACGATGACCTCCAAGGTCGCCGCGATGACGAGCGGGTTCAATTCGGTCGCTCTGGAAAGCTCGACGATCTCGGAGCGCAACAACGAGCGCGAGTATGCGCTGCTGCCCGTCTGGCTTCTGCACGTCAGATGGAACGGCAAGCTCTACACCTTTGCAATGAACGGACAGACCGGCAAGCTCGTCGGCGACCTGCCGCTCGACAAGGGGCGTATGTGGAAGTACCGCCTGCTGTACGGCGGACTGTTCGCGGGGATCCTCGCGGGACTGTGCCTTCTCGGACATTTTCTCGGATGCGGAGGTGGTTGTCTGTGAAACGCGTATTCCCGATCCTTCTGATCGCGCTTCTGCTGCTCGTTCCCGTCCTTTCAATGCACGCGGAGGACGGACGGTATGTGTATGCCGACGACGACATCCTGACCGAAGCGGAGCTTCAGACGGTCAACGCGCGCGCCGCGGAGATCGCATCGACGCGCGGCGTCGGCGTGTATTACTTCTTCTACAGCGCCGTCGAAGACCTTCCCTCCTACATCCGCGAATTTGCGGAAGAACACGTCGTCGAAGAGAACGCGCTCGTGCTCGGCTTCAACGAAAACTATTACTATTTCCTGCAGATCGGTCCCGTCGCAAAGGCGGCGCTTCCCGATTCCGTCTGCGACGGAGCGATCCTCGACGCGTACCGCGCGGTGAAGGGCGATCCCGAACGGAAGCTGCTCGCATACCTGAACGCGGCGGACGACGCGCTCGCGGCGTATTTTGAAACCCAAAGCGGGCTGATTCCGTCCGGTACATCCGACCTTTCCGGCGTACCGGCGAACATCGCGATGACCGACGGCGGAAAGCCCACGGTCGTCGACCGCGAGCATCTGCTGACCGACCGCGAAGCGGAAGCGCTTTCGCAGCGGCTCAAAGAGATCGGCCTCGAGTACCGCTGCGACGTGGTCGTCGTGACCGTACCGCGGCTCGACGGAAAAAGCGCCGAAGCGTATGCGGACGATTTCTTCGACTATAACGGCTACGGCTACGGCGCAGTCCCGAACGCGCAGGGCACGACGATCGACGGCGACGGCATCCTGCTGCTCCTCTCGATGGAGGGCCGCGACTTTGCGATCAGCACCAGCGGTTCCGCGATCAAGGCGTTCACCGATTACGGCATTCAGGTGTATCTGGAACCGCAGTTTTTGCCGTACCTTTCCAACAACAACTTCAGCGACGGCTTCGACGCGTTCGCGGACGGCTGCGAATATCTTCTGAAAACCGCGCGCGAAGGCGTTCCCTACGATCACCGGCGCATCTATTCCGAAGCGCTGTCCGACGCACAGCTTCTGATCTTCAACGACCGTGCGGAGTCCGTTGCGAACGCAAGCGGCATCGGCATCTATCTGCTGGAAAACGCGGCTGCGGACGATCCGGACGCGTTCCTTTCGGATTTCATCCGCGAACGCCTGCTCGAATCCAACGCGATCGTGCTGGTGAACTCGCCCTCCGGCTGCGCGCTCCGCGTGACCGGCAGTCTCGCGCAGGCGAAGTTTACGGATGCGAAGCTGGATTCGGTCCGCGAGGCGGTCGAGCCGCATCTGAACCGCGACGCCTATTCCGCAGTCGCCGCGTATCTGGACGTCTGCGAGAAGATCGCCACGGACTATGCGCATATCCTGACGAACGACGGCGCGCTTCCGGAAGCGACGCTCCGGAGCGTCAACGACCGGCTCAAACAGCTCTATTTGGAGCACGGCATCGCGATGTACTTCCTCTGCGACGATACAAGCGATCCCTCCGCGCTTGCGCGGACGTTCCTTGACAGCGGCAAGGTCTATGAAGGCAACGCCGTCGTGTTCGGCACGAACGGTTCGGCTTGCTCGGTGCTGGTGCGCGGCGACCTGGCGCGGGAGAAGTTCAGCGAAAAACGGATCGCAAAGCTCGTCAAGGAGGTCGGTCCGTATCTGTCCGCGCAGGATCTTTCCGGCGCGCTCGACGCCTTTGCGGCGCGCGGTGAGAAGATCATGAACTGGCGTCCCATGAACTGGATCACGCTCTTCGTTGCGGTCGTCGCAGGTCTGCTGTTCGGCTTCATTCCGGTCAGCGGCATGAAGCGCCAGCTGATCAGCGTGAACAAAAAGACGAGTGCGGAGACCTATATGGAGCCCGCGTCGTTCACCGTAACGCAGAACAGCGACCTGCTGCTCGGCAAGAACGTCACGCGATCGGTCCACGTCGTACACACCGAATCCTCGGGCGGAGGCGGACGCGGCGGCAGCGGCGGCAGCAGTTTCCACGGCGGAAGCTCGACGCACACCTCGTCTTCGGGCGGCACGCACGGCGGGCATTCCGGCAAGTTCTGAGCCGAAAACCTGTTGAAAATACTGCTTTTCCACGCACGGTAGAGTCCGGGATCCGGATTCTACCGTGTTTTTTTCATCGATAGAGCGCAGGTTTGCTGCAATAGATTGCCTTTCCGCGGAGACCGTATCTATACTATGATATGAAGTTAGCGCGAATGAGGAGGATCATCATGCACGATTACATTCTGAGCTGCTGCTCGCCCGTCGACCTGACGCAGGAGAAACTGGATTCGCTGGATGTGAAAATGATCTGCAGCGACTATACGATGGACGGCGTTCCCTATAAGGACGATCTCGGCAAGACCATGCCGTACCGCGAATTTTACGACCGTATCCGCGCAGGCGAGGTCGGCGTCACGACGCTGATCAACACCGCCGATTACGTCGATTACTTTACAAAGCTCTTTACCGAGGAGAACAGGGACATCCTGCACGTTACGCTTTCGAGCGGTCTTTCCGGCACGTTTCAGGCCGCGCTTGCTTCCGTCGACATCATGAAAGAGCGGTTCCCGGAACGAAAGCTCCTGATCGTCGATTCCCGCGGCGCATCGTCCGGCTTCGGTTTTCTGATCCAGGCGCTGGCGGACCTGCGCGACGAGGGCAAATCGATCGACGAGCTCTATGACTGGGCGATCGGCAACCGTCTTCGCATCCAGCATCTGTTCTGCTCGACCACGCTGACCTATTACATGCGCGGCGGACGCATCTCCCCCGCCGCCGGCAGGATCGGAAATCTCCTCGGCATCTGCCCAGTGATGCGCATGGATCATCCGGGGCATCTTGCGGTCCATTCCCGCGTGCGCACCAAGAAGCGTGCGCTTCGCGCCTTGGTCGATCAAATGGCGGAGCTTGCGGACGGCGGCGAAAACTATTCCGGCCGCTGCTTCATCAGCCATTCCGACTGCATCGATGACGCGCTGGCGCTGAAAGCGCAGGTTGAGGAGCGCTTTCCGCACATCAAAGGCGAGATCGAGGTCTACTATATCGGCGCGATCATCGGCTGTCACGCCGGTCCGGGCACGGTTGCCGTCTTTTTCTTCGGAAAAGAACGGTAAGCCGGAACAAACCGTATCCTTCGGGATGCGGTCTTTTTTATAAAAGGGATTGACACGCCCGCCCGCTCCGGCGGTATAATAGAGTATCAGAATACGGAGGGAAAACCATGGATCCGAACATTGTCAAACGCAACGAATTACTGGCGCAGAAGGTCATCAGGGGGCTCGAATCCCGCAACATGACGGGCTATTATGCAAAGGACCGCGAGGAAGCGAAGCGCATCGCGCTTTCGCTGATCCCCGAGGGCAGCTCGGTCACGATGGGCGGAACGGTGAGCGCACGCGAGATCGGACTGATCGACGCGATCAAGGCGGGAAATTACCGTTTCATCGACCGCGGCGCGTTCAATGATCCGCGCGCTGCGCTGCTGGCGGCATACGACGCCGATTTCTTCCTTTCGAGCGCGAATGCGATGACCGACGACGGCGTGCTCGTCAACATCGACGGCAACGCAAACCGCGTATCCTGCATTGCGCAGGGACCGAAGCATGTGCTGTTCATCGTCGGCATGAACAAGGTCTGCCCCGACATCGACAGCGCCATGAAGCGCGCCAGAAGCGTCGCGGCGCCGATGAACGCCCAGCGGTTCGGTCTCTCCACGCCGTGTTCCAAGGTCGGCACATGCATGAACTGCAAATCGCCCGACACAATCTGCTGCCAATTCCTGGTCACCAGATATTCCCGTCATAAGGATCGGATCCATGTGATCCTCGTCAACGATACGCTTGGATTCTGAGAATAACAAAAGGAGGCATTCATATGTTTTGTCAAAACTGCGGCAGTGAACTGAACAACACGGATAAATTCTGCCCGAACTGCGGCGCGCCGGTCGAAGTGCGCGAAGCCGTCGTTGAAGAACCCGTCACGGAGATCGTGCCGGAGCCGGCAGCACCGGAAGAGCCCGTTTCCGACAACGGCTTTTCCAAGGCGCTGACGCTGATGATCTTCTCGATCGTCGGCGTTGCCTTCGGTACAAACCCGTATACGAGTCTGCTCGGCATCATTTTCTCGGCGATCGCAAGAGGTATGGTGCGCAAATTCCGGGAAGCGGGCTATCAGATCGGTCCGGCCGGGCTTGCGAAAAAAGCGAAGGTCAGCGGCATCTTTGCAAAGGTCGGCAGCATCGTTTCGATCGTCGGTCTGATCCTGAGCATTGTGATGTTCGTCATCCTGATCATCATCATCGTTGTACTGGTTATCACAGCGGCTGTAAAATCCGGCAGATAATCTTCACCGTCAAAAAAAGACTGTTCCGAAATCGGAACAGTCTTTTTTCAATAGATCGTTTTGATTGCGCCATCGATCCCGTACTGCGCGCGGAACGCGTCGAGGTCCTTTTCCGTGCGGATCAGCATGACCTCGGAAAATCCGCCGGTCTCGCGGTTCACAAACCCGGCGACGCGCTCGCCGGTGCAGATGCTTTGCCGGATCGCCGGTATGAAATGTTCGGCGTCGAACGTTTTTTTCGGTGTTTTACGGAATCGCATATCCATCCTCCCCGACCGCAGGCGAATACTCGATGCGCGTGACGAAGCCGTCCTCCACGATCACCGACAGCAGCGCCGTGCCGTCCTCCGCGTTCCAGTCGCTTTCCGGAAGCGCCGGAAACGCCGCGCGCGCGTCCGCCTCGGACATGCCGATATACAGGCCCTGCGGCGTTTTCACGGTGTCGTCCTTTACCGAGATCCCCGTAATGCGGCTGACGCCGTCGATCTCATTGGTCATGATCCGGAATCCGCCGAACGAATAGCTGACGTCTGCACCCGGAAACGCGCAGGACTGTTCCGAAAACGTGCTGTTGTACGCGGGCAGCGCCGAAAGGACCTGTTCCGTTTCGTCGTAGATGCCGAAGCGCACGCCGTATGCTTCAAAGTACAGATCGCCGTACTCGCCGCCGCGCACCGCGTTCGGATCGATGAACACCGTGTTCGGATCGTCTGCTTTCGCCGGTCCGCAGCCGATCGCCGCAAGCATAAGCAGCGCCGTCAAAAAAAGTATCGTTCGTTTCATGCTCCGTTTTCCTCCGAAAGCTGTCTCTGTTTTTCCGCCTCGTACCGTTCGGTCAGCGCCGCGTAGTCCGCATCGTAAGCCGCCTCGCCCCGGTGATCCTTTAATCCGTATGCCTCTTTTAGGACCTTCCCGAACCAGCGCGAGAGCTTTTCCGCGCCGTAAACGTTCAGATGCTGTCCCTGATCGTAGGTATCGGTCTGCATATCGATGCCGATCGCATCGTTTTCCGTGATCATGTTGTCATACCGCACTCCGTGCGCCTTTGCAAACGCCGCGATCTCGGCGTCCCATTCCGGATGCCATTCCGGATAGATCGAAGGCGATTTGATCAGCACCAGCGCGATCCCGTTCTCCTCACACAGCGCCGCGATTTTTTCAAGCCATGCGAAGCTCTGCTCGGGCAGGTTCGGTTCATAGATCTCCTGCGGCGTTTCCGCGGCGGGTTCGACGCCCGTGTGCATCATATAGCCCTTGAACGAAACCGGATCGCCTTTTTTGAACCAGTATTCGAAATCCTCCGCCGTCAGCGCCGTGATGCGGTCGTGATACCGGAGAAGCGGGAACACATAGCTCATGAAGTCCTCGCCCCCGGTCATGCTCGCTTTGATCGCACCGACCTTCGCGGCGCCCCAGCGCATGCCGTCCAAAGCAAGGCGGTTATACGCCTCGGACTGCGGCTCGCCGTATCTCAGCGAAAGAACGTTGAAGACGACGACCTTCGGCGTTTCGGCCCTCAACGCGTCCTTCAGAAAATAATACGAATGCCAGACGAGCTGCTGCGCGCCGCCGCGGATATAGGACGTGACGCCGTATTCGTTATAAAGCGTGACCGGCGAGAAGTTCTCGTACACCTCGCAGTCGCCGACGAACAGCACGTCGTGATCCGTCTTTTCATCGTAGTATTCACCGGTCAGATGCCCGTCGATCAGCGTGTCGTGATACTTCGGCGCAGCAAGACGCGTAAGCGCGGACAGCGCTCCGAAAAACACGATGCAGGCTAGCAGAATGCCGATTGCGGTTTTAAGCTCTCGTTTCATATCAGAACCGGTTATAGATAAACTGGGACGCATCGAAGCCGAAGCCGTAACGCCCGAAGATCAGGATCGTGCCGATCAGCACGAGCAGCATGCAGACGGAAAACACCGTTCCGCGTTTTCGGATGCGCAGCCGGATCGCGCCCTTTCGCTGCGTCATCGACAGCGCGAACATCGCGATCACGCCGAGACCGGCGATCGCATAGTCGGTATACGAAAGCCCCAGCGATTGGATCCCGCCGCGGAACACCGCGCCCCAGTTCCACGTTGTGAACATCGAGAAAAAGGACGAAAACGCTTCCTTTATCGTGCCGTAGCAGTCGAGGATGCGCAGCGATGACAGCAGCAGCACCGTGCGGATCACGGTAAACCCGCGGTAAAACGCGCTCGCTGTAAGCCGCGGAGAGCGCTTATGAAACCGCGCGTAAAGCGGCTTCAGCTCCTCGGAGATCAGGATCACCGCGCCGTTCAAAAGTCCCCAGACGAGGAACGTCGGTCTGCTGCCGTGCCACGCGCCGGTCAGCGCCCATACGAGCAGCGTCGCCAGATATACCGGAACGCGCCGCGAAACGCCGGCGCCGAGTTTCCGTGTGCCCTTCGACAGCGCGCGCATCGGTTTAGAAACCGACAGCGGATAATAGACGTAGCGCTTGAACCATTCGCCGAGCGTGATGTGCCAGCGCCGCCAGTATTCGGAGATGCTCTTGGAAAAATACGGGCGCAGGAAGTTTTCCTCGATCCGGACGCCCAGCAGTTCGCCCACGCCGATCGTGATGTCGACGCCGCCCGTGAAATCTGCATAGAGGCACGCGGCGTAGAGGAGCATTTCGACAAGGATAAAATCCCCGCGATACACGTCCGGTCGCGCGCAGAGCGCCTTGACCGCAACGAGCAGCCGGTCGGCGACGATCAGCTTTTTCCAGTACCCCCACGCGATGCGAAGACCTGCCGACAAAAACCGCTGTCCGTCGAACGAATGCGGTTCGAGTAAAGCTCGTCCGACCGTTTCAAAGCGCGTGATCGGTCCCTGCACCAGAAGCGGGAAAAACGAGGTGAACAGCGCGAGCTTCAGGGGGTTTTTTTCCGCCGGGATCGTTTCGCGGTATACGTCAAGCAGGTACCCGACCGTGGAAAACGTATAGAACGAAATGCCCATCGTGAGCGCAAGATCCTGCCCGAACGCGCGCGTACCGAACAGCGCCGCGGAGAAGCGCCCGATCATCGCGCCGTATTTCAGCACGAACAGGATGCCGAAATTGACGGCGAGACACGCGATCAGAACGAGCCGCCGGCGTTTTTCGAACCGCAGGCGCGTCTGTTTCCGTTCCTCCTTCGTGTGCGTTTCCTTTATGGCTGCAAGCGTCTCGCGCTGACGGGAATACAGCGCGTCGATCGCGCGCGACGCCGCGTACACCGTGCCGATCGTCACGACCATGAAGACCGCGCCGAGAACCCCCGCAGCGCAGACGAAAACCGCGTTGAAGAGCAAAAGCACGATCCATTGGATCCGTTTCGGCACCAGAAAGTACACGGGCACGAGTACTGCCAGAAACAGAAGAAACGCCCACGACGTGAACAGCATCAGTCGTCCTGCTCCGAGATTTTTTCGATCAGCGTATAAAGCGCCTTTGCGGAATTGAAGTGTTCCGGAACGATATCCCTTGCCGGGATCACGACGTCGAACTCCTCCTCGATCCGCGTGATCAGCATCACGATATCGAACGAGGAAAGAACGCCGCCGTCGACGAGACGCGTCTCCGTCTCAAAGTCCGTTTCGGGATGCAGCTCCCTTAAAATATCCAGCAGCTTTTCCATAGCCCCTCCTATCGGTACAGCATTGCACACGCCGCCTTCCGGTCGGTCTTGCCGTTTTCGGTCAGCGGCAGCGCGTCGACGCGCACGGTCTGCTTCGGCAGCAGGTATTCGGGGAGTTTTTTGCGCAGCGCCGCAAGCAGCTCCGCCTTTTCCGCAGCGCCGGCATACACCAGTCCCAATACGCTTCGCCCGCGGTCGAATACCGCGCAGGCGGCATCGATCCCCTCGACGGTCTTTGCCGCCGCTTCCAGCTCGCCGAGCTCGATGCGGTGCCCCATATGCTTGATCTGATCGTCTTTGCGGCCGAGAAACTCCAGCTCGCCGCGGTCGTTGATCCGTCCGAGATCGCCGGTGCGGTACACCGTTTCCGGATAATCGGGATTCAACGGATTCTGCACAAACGCCGCCGCGGTGCGTTCGGGATCGCGGAAATAGCCGTGACATACCGCCGTTCCGCGGATCAAAATCTCGCCCTCGTTCGCGCGGTTTCCGTTTTCGTCGATCAGAAAGAGTTCGGTATTGTCGAATGCGTGCCCGATCGGAATCCGGTCGCCGTCCGAAAAATCGCGGTCGACCTCGTAGAAGCAGGACATACCCGTGCATTCGGTCGGCCCGTACAGATTGAGATATCGCGCGGGAACATGGTCGCGCCAGATTTTAAGCTGCTTCGGCGGCATGACCTCGCTGCCGAACGCAACGGTCTTCAGATACTGCGGCACGACCGCGTCGAACGTATGCAGCGCGGAGATCAGCGTCAGCGCGGGAACCACCCAGCACAGCGTCGTGACGCGGTGCGCGTTCAGAAACTCCGTCAGCGGGACCGGCGTCAGAAACAGCTTTTTCGGAACGAGCACCACGCGCGAGCCGCAGCGCAGTGCGGACAGGATCTCTTTCAGACACGCATCCACATACAGCGGCGCCTGCATACCGAACACGTCGGTCTCGTCGGCGCGAAGCGTTTTTGTAATCTGCTCCGCATAATCGAGCACCGCGCGGTGCACGCCCACGACGCCCTTCGGCGCGCCGGTGCTGCCGCTTGTAAATACGAGATACGCCGGATCGGAATCGAGCATCGCCCGTTCCGCCGCTCCCAGCGCATCGGGATCGACCGGTTTTGAAAGGATCGCGTTTGCGTCGAGCCGTTCGCCCGCAAACCCGCAGGAGGAGAGCAGCGGATCGGCGGAGCCGTCCGCGATCGCAAACCGCGGCTGCACC
The DNA here is from genome assembly GCA_017438865.1 of Clostridia bacterium. Taxonomy (GTDB): domain Bacteria; phylum Bacillota; class Clostridia; order Christensenellales; family CAG-138; genus UBA3792. The sequence goes on along the minus strand of JAFRUN010000044.1, from coordinate 68,811 downwards.
CGTTCGACGATGGACCGGATGCGCGCCTCACCCATTTCGGCGTCGACCGGCACATAGAAGCAGTTCGCCTTCCACACGCCGAAAAACGCGGCGATCATCGCCCCGCCGCGGCGCATGAACACCAGCACCGGCTCGCGGTTCGCCCGCCGGCTTAAAAGCGCGCTGCCGATTGCGTCGGACCGCGCAGCGGCGTCCGCAAACGTCAGCGTTTCCGACTCATCCCAAAACATCATCTGATCCGGACGCAGCGCCGCCTGTTTTTTCAGATCGTCAAGCACCGATTTCATGATCCGTTTCCTCCGTTGTACGGCTCCGTCGCAACCGGCGGGTACAGCGTTTTGTCGTAACGCCAGTAGGATTTGCTGATCCGGCGCGTCTGCGCGTCCGTCCACATAAAGCAGCGCTTCTTCCCCGACCATGCGTTGCAGGCGTCGAAGTGATACCAGCCCGTGCCGATATTGACGAACATCCAGTAATGATGCGAGGTCTCGCTCATCCGCTGTACGGCGACGACCTGCGCGTCCGTCTGCTCAAGCAGCAGGCGCGCCGCGGCATAGGCGGTGAAGCAGTCGCCCCTGCCGGTCGTCAGCCCGCGGACCGCTTCGCCGCGCCAGTCCCATTTGTTCGACCGGGCGCTGTAGCGCAAATTTTTGAAGATGTAGTTATAGATCGCTTCGATCTGCTCGGCAAGCGTCATATCGTCGGTCAGGATCTTCGCGATGTATTTGTCCGCGACCTCCTGCGCGCGCTGTTCGTCGACCTGCGGCGTCACAAACCGGAAGAACACCGTTTTACGCGCCGTATTGCCCGCCTTGTCCGTTGCGGTATAGAACACGGGATAATCCCCGGACTTTTCGCTGTTGACCTTCGAGGCGTCGACCTGCACGTCGACTTCGCCGTCGCATTCGTCCCATGCATAGACCTCGGCAAAGTACGCGACCGGCTCGCCGGTATAGCAGTAGCGGTCGTTCACGCCGTACAGATGCGGCGGTTCGGTATCGGCGACCAGCTTCAGCGTGAAGGTCTTTTCGCTGCGGTTGCCGCTCGAATCGGTCGCGGCGACCGTCACCTCCTGTTTTTCCTTCGTCCAGTCCGGCTCCGAAACGAAGCTGATCTCCGTTTCCGTCGGGTCCGTAACGCTCACAAGCGCCGCCGCGTCGACCGGCGTGTTCAGATACCGTTTGGCGTTGACCGTTTTGATCTCGGGCGGCGTCGTGTCGCGGACCTCGACCAGCGCGAGGTTGCGCTTTCCGTCGATCGTGACCGCAAGCACATGCAGGCCGGGATCGTCCGGGATGAACGGATCCAGCGACGCTTCGGTATACGTCCCCTCTTCGAGAAGTTCGGAAATATCGAGCTGCGCGGTGCGCGCCTCGATCTCGACCGGCTTTACGTTTGTAAACAGCAGCGTCGCGTACACCGTCGTTTCATTGCCGCCGCGGTCGGTCAGGACTACGCCGACCGTCTGCGAATCCAGACTGTCGGGATCCGGCTCCGAAAGGAACGACGCGGTCACCTCGGTCTCGTCGACGATGCCGGTCACAAGCTGTTCCGGACGGATCTGTTCGCCCGGCGCGGCGATGAACGTGACGCCCTCGCCCTGCGGCGGGACCGTGTCGCGCACGATAAGACGGCTTTCTGCTTCGATCCCGTCCGTCGTGATGCGGATCGGGTATTCGCCCGGCTCACGCAGCATGGCGTCGGTGATCGGCGAAAGCGTTATGTCGGCATATGCGCCGACCAGAAACGCGTCCGCGTCCGGCGCGGGACCGCCCGCCTCCGCGATCACCTCGTCCCTGACGGTACGCACATGCACCGTTGAAAAGACGCGCGAGCTGTTTCCGCTCGCATCCTCCAGAAGAATGACCGCTTCGTAATCGCCGACGGCGTCGAAATCCGGCCTGGATTCATATGTGACCTTGACAACGCTGCCGTCGCGCAGGTTCCGGATCAGCCGGTCCGGCGAAAGCGCCTTCCCCGCGGGAACGGTCGTATCGATTCCCGCCGCAGCCGGCGGCTGCGTGTCACGGACCTTCAGGACCGCCGGAACGGTGCGTCCGTCCGCATAGACGCGCACCGGATAATTGCCCGCGGACGTATAGTGCGCCTCCGGCGCGGACAGGTATTCCGCATCGGAAAAATCCTTTCTCAGAAATGCGTCGACCTCGGGCGAATCCTCGCCCAGCTCGATCGTCACGGACGGACGGACGCCGCCGTAAGCGACGCAGAGCAGCACAAACGAAACGGCGAGCGCAAGCGCAAAGACCGGCAGAATCCCTGTCAGTACGGAACGCCACAGCGAATGCCGCTGCGTTTGATTTTCCCCCGTCTCCCTTTGCTTCATGCCCGCATTTCCCTTGAAAAAACCTCTCCGTATGCCGTTAAAAGCCGTTTGTAAAGCGTTTCCGCCCTGCCGCCGACCGGCACGCCGTCGACGGTTTCTGCGCGGCGGACGCCGAGCGTGCTGGATGTGATCAGCACCTCGTCCGCGTTCGTCAATTCTTTCGTTGTAAACGGACGCTCCGCGACCGGAACACCGTTTTCACGGCATAGATCGAGGAGGATCCTGCGCGTAACGCCCGGCAGGATCCGGTTGTCCGTCGGATGCGTGATCAACGCGCCGTCCTGCAGGATGTGAACGTTCGTATGCGATCCCTCGGTCACAAAACCGCTGCGCACAAAGACCGCCTCGTCCGCGCCGCTGCGCTTTGCGTGCTCGTTTGCAAGGATGTTCGGGATCAGGTTCAGCGTCTTTACGTTGCACATCGCATAGCGGACGTCCTCCGTCGTGACGAGACGCAGCGTCCGTTCCGGCGGCAGAAGCGTTTTCGGCGTCACCGTGACCAGAAGATTCGGCTCGCCGCTTCCGGGAAACGCGTGCGTCCGCGGCGCCGTTGCGCGGGACGCCTGCCAGTAGAGTACCGCGCACGGCTCGTCCGCCGCCTGAAGGCACCCGGTCAGGATCGCTTTCAGCGCGGCGCGATCCTCGGAAAACGGGATCTCGAGCGCTCTTAAACTGTTGTAAAACCGGTCGAAATGCGCGTCCAGCGCGAACACGCGCGTGCCGAACGCGACACACGCCTCGTAACAGCCGTCGCCGAAATACACGGCGCGGTCGTTCATCGGGACCGACATTTCAGCGGGTTTCCCGAGCATTCCGTTGTACCAACCGATCGCGGGCATCGACCGCCCTCCTTTGCCACAGGATCATTCAACATATCATACCGCTTTTTCATGCTTCGTTCAAGAGAAAAGATGTAAAATCGGTGTTACACTGCATCTTTGGAACCGGTCGCTTCTTCCATGCTTGCAAAATCGCACTGCGCCCGCTATAATATATTTAATATATTGTCCGGCGCCGGACGGAAAGGAGGTTCTCGGTGAAACGCCGTTCGATGTCCGCCGCACAGATCGTTCCGCTCGGATTCCTGTTTCTGATCGCGATCGGGACCGGTCTTCTGATGCTCCCGTTTGCAACGGCGGACGGAACGTCCGCATCCTTTCTGACTGCGCTGTTCACCTCGACGACCTCCGTCTGCGTGACCGGTCTTGTCGTCGCCGACACGTTCTCCTTCTGGTCCGGCTTCGGAAAGGCCGTGATCCTTCTGCTCATCCAGGCAGGCGGCCTCGGGATCGTCGCCGTGTCCTCTTCCCTGTTCCTTCTGCTGCGCAAATCCTTCACGATCCGCAACCGCGCGATCCTGCGCGACGCGTTCGATCTGGACTCGCTGCAGGGCGTGCTCCGTTTTTTGCGAAAGGTCATCCTCGGCGTGCTTCTCATCGAGGGCGTCGGCACGATTCTCTATGCTTTCGCATTCGTTCCGGAATACGGCTTTTTCCGCGGGCTCTGGTACGCGCTGTTTCACTCGGTTTCGGCATTCTGCAACGCCGGTCTCGATCTGATCGGTCCGGACAGTCTGCTGCCGTATCAAAACAGCGTTTATGTGCTGACCGTTACGATGCTTCTGATCGTCGTCGGCGGTCTCGGTTACATCGTGTGGTTCGATTCGTATACGACCGCAAAAAGAGCCGCAAAGTGCCGGTTCGGCGTCCGCTGGTTTTTCCGGCACCTCGGGGAACACACCAAGCTCGTTCTGTGGGCGACTCTCATTCTGATCGTTCTCGGCGCCGCCGGAACGCTGCTTCTGGAATACCGGAACGGCGCGACGCTCGGCGCGCTGCCGTGGAGCGGAAAGATCCTGAACGCCGTATTCCAGTCGGTCACCTACCGTACTGCCGGCTTTTCCGCGATCCCGCAGAGCGGTCTTTCCGACGGCTCCGTACTGTTCGGCAGCGTCCTGATGTTCATCGGCGGCTCCCCGATGGGAACGGCGGGCGGCATCAAGACCGCCACGATCGCCGTTCTGCTTCTGAGCGCGCTGTCCTTCGTGCGCGGACGTCCGGAGTCCGCAGCGTTCCGGCGCAGCATCCCGTCCGGGCTGGTGCGTAAAGCGGCGGCGATCCTGTTCTTCAGCTTAACGCTGTCTCTGCTCTCGTCCGTTCTGCTCGCCGCCGTCGACGGCGTACCGATGGCAGATGCCGTTTTCGAGGTGTTCAGCGCGACCGGAACGGTCGGTCTGTCCCGCGGACTGACGCCCCATCTGTCCGTCTTCGGACGGATCCTGATCATTCTTTGCATGTATCTCGGAAGAATCGGTCCGATCTCACTCGCCCTGTTCTTCCATACGGATCTGTCCGGCGGAAAGAACATTCACTTTGCGCAGGGACGCTATTATGTCGGCTAAAAGGAGGCCTTTATGAAAAAATCAATCGCAGTTCTGGGCATGGGACGGTTCGGACAGTTTTTGACCGATGAACTGTCCAAAGGCGGCGCGGACGTTCTGATCGCCGACAACGACGAAGAGACCATCCGCAAGTTTGCAAATCAGGTAAGCTGCGCGATCAAAGCCGATCTCAGCGACCCGGAGGTCATCCGGGGACTGGGGCTGTCCGGCGTGGATACGGTCATCGTTTCCATGGGCAGCAGTCTGGACGCCAGCATCATGTGCGTCATGGTTGCAAAGGAGCTCGGCGTGCGATACGTAATTGCAAAAGCCGCTTCCCTGCGGATGGGCGATATTCTGCGGCGCGTCGGCGCGGACGAGATCATCTACCCCGAAAAGGAGAGCGCGGAAATGACCGCGCGGCGGCTGCTGTCTTCCGATTTCCTCGAGTTTTTCAACCTCGGATCGGATCTCTGCGTTTTCAGCATGAAGCCGAAAAAGGAATGGATCGGCAAAACGCTGCGCGAGCTCAAGCTGCGCGACCGTTACCAGCTCAATATCATGGCGATCCGCGAGAACGGCCGCACCAGCGCGACAATGAATCCCGATCAGGTCCTGCTCGCCGGCGCCGAGATTTTCGCAGTAGCGGAGCGGAAAGCGCTGGATCACATTTTGCATTGAATCCAAAATAAAAAAAGACCGTCCGACGACGGTCTTTTTTGTATGTTATTTCGAACGATGCCGGTAGGTCAGCGGACTGAACAGCATGATGATCGGGAACAGTTCCAATCTGCCCGCAAGCATCTCAAACGAGAGAAGAACCTTCGACGCGCTGCTGTAGAAGCCGTAGTTTTCGGCCGGACCGACGAGGGCGAGTCCCGGACCGATGTTGGAAAGGCACGCGAGCGTCGCGGTGAAGTTCGTCACGAAATCCTGCTCGCCGAGCGACAGCAGAAGCACGCCGAGCGCAAGGCAAGCGATATACATCACGAAAAAGATCAGCGTTGCGCGGATCAGATCCGGCTGGATCGGCTTGCCTTCCATGCGGACGACCGTGACCGCGCGCGGGTGCAGGAGCTTCCGGACCTCCTGCCGTGCGGATTTGAACAGGATCACAACGCGGCTGATCTTCAGACCGCCGCCGGTCGAACCCGCACACGCGCCGAATACCATCAGAAGCAGCAGGATCATCTTGGAAAAGCTCGGCCACCGGTCGAAATTGACCGTCGCGTATCCGGTTGTCGTAATGATCGACGAGACCTGGAAATAAGCGTCCCGCAATGTCACCCCGAAGCTCTTTGCCGCCGAAAGCGTGTTGATCGTGATAAACACGACCGCCGCGGCGATGATGCCGAGATATGTATGCAGCTCCTCGGAACGCACCGCGTTCTTCCATCTCCCGATCAGGATCAGATGGTACAAGCTGAAGTTGATGCCGAACAGCAGCATGAACGTTGACAGCACGACGTGGATATATGTACTGTCGTACGCCTTGATCCCTGCGTCCCGGACGGAAAAACCGCCGGTGCCCGCCGCGCCGAACGCGTGGCAGATCGACTCGAACAGCGGCATACCGCCAACCCACAGCAGGATGATCAGAACAAGCGTCAGAACGGTGTAAACCGCATAGAGGATCTTTGCGGTATCGCGCATGCGCGGCACGAGCTTGCCGACCACCGGCCCCGGGACCTCGGCGCGCATTAGATGCATCGAGCGTTCCTCGCTCATCGGCATGACCGCCAGAACGAACACCAGCACGCCCATGCCTCCCACCCAATGGCTGAAGCTGCGCCAGAAGAGAATGCAGTGCGGAAGCTGTTCGACCGTCTCAAGGATCGATGCGCCGGTCGTGGTGAAGCCGGACACGATCTCAAAAAGGCAGTCCCAGAACGTTTCGAATCCGCCGCAGAGCCACAGCGGCACCGCGCCGAAAAGAGACATCAGCACCCACGCCGCCGCGACGGTCAGAAAACCCTCGCGCGCGTAGATCGCGGTGTCCTTCGGTTTTTTGATCCCGAACAGTCCCAGAAGCGCCAGCACGCCGATCGCCGGCAGGAAGCACCAGGTGATCGCCTCGCGATAGATGATCCCGACCAGTACGGACGGGAGCATCAGAAGCGCTTCCAGGAACAGAATGCGTCCCAGCAGGAATACGACCATGCGGCGGTTCATTTCGTTTCCTCCATGATGTCGCCGAGATCGTTCATCATGCGCTGCGCCGTCACGACGAGCACAACGTCGCCCGTCTGAATGCTGTCCGCGCCGCCCGGGATGATCGCCTTGCCGTTGCGCACGAGACACGCGATCAGCAGATGCTTTTTCGTTTTCAGATCCTTCAGCGGGATATTGAGCAGATTGCTGTTTTCGGCGCTTGCGCGAAACTCCAGCACCTCGATCGAACCGTCCGCAATCTTATAGAGACCGCGGATCTCGCCCTGATCCGCGCTCGCTTCGCGGGCGCGAACGTAGCGCAGGATCTGATTCGTCGCAACGCGCTTCGGGGAGATGACGGAATCCAGCGCCGTTTCCCTGACGAGACTTTCGAGTCCGTCGTTGTTGACCTTTGCAATGACCTTCGACACATTGCGGCGCTTCGCATACAGCGCGGAAAGGACGTTGCCTTCGTCCAGTCCGGTCAGCGCAACGAACGCGTCGGCGCGATCGATACCCTCCTCCTGCATGAGATCGTGATCGGTGATATCGCCGTTGATGACGACCGCTTCGGGCAGAAGCTCCGCGATCTGGCGCGCGGCGTCCCTGCTGCGTTCAATGATCTTGACGGAAATATTGCTTCTCAGAAGCTCCTGCGCAAGATAGTAGCTGATGCGGCTGCCGCCGCCCAGAATGACGGAGCGGATCGGCGCCGCCAGCACGCCCGCCTTGCGCAGCGCCTTCGCCACTTCGCGGGGCGCGCCGGTTACATACAGCACGTCGCCGCCGGCGAGCGTGAATCCGCCGGACGGGATCGTAAACGTGCCGTCTCGTTCGACCGCGCAGATCAGAACCTTCACGCCGAGCTTCTGCGGCAGTTCAAAAAGCGGAATGCCGGAAAGAACGCTCTTTTCCGGAAGTTTGCAGGTGACCAGCTCCACATGTCCGCGCGCGAACAGCTCGATGTGCATCGCAGCCGGGAACCGAAGCACGCGCGCGATCTCTTCCGCCGCCTGCCGGTCCGGATTGACCGTCATCGAAAGCCCGAGATCGTCGGAGATACGGTACATATTGTTCGCATATTCGGGATCGCGGACGCGGGCGATCGTGTGCTTTGCGCCGATCTTATGCGCGATCAGACACGCGAGGAGGTTGATCTCGTCGCTTTGCGTCACCGCAAGCAGCAGGTCGGCGTCCTTCGCGCCCGCCTCCTCCAGCACGGAAAAGACCGCGCCGTTTCCGACGTAGCCGATGACGTCCTGCGTATTGCTGATCTGCTCGATGACCGATTCGCTCCGGTCGATGACGGTCACGCGGTGTCCCTCCGCAACGAGCTGCACCGCAAGCGTCGATCCCATTTTGCCGCAGCCGACGATCACAATCTGCATAGTTCTCCTCCTCATATTCGCAATAATGAGATATTATATCATTATACGGGACAAAAAGCAAGGATTCCGTTCCGCCGCGTCCCTTCCCGTGTTTTTCTGCATTTGGGGCTTGTGATTCGCGGAAAAGTGTGCTAATATAAATCGATTATCCGAGAAGGAGACTTCCATGAAAAAACTGATTTCGTTATTGATCGCATTGATCCTTCTGACCGCGGTCGCCGGATGCACCGGCGGTCAGCAGCAGACCGTCAGCCACCGCGGCGAGCTTTCGGTCGCGTACGACAGAGAGAGCACGAAAGAGCTCCTTGCCTATTTCCAGGCAAACCAGGACTGCATCGTGACCGGCGTGCTCCTCGACGCGGAAACCGATTATGAAGCGCTCCCGACCAAAGCGTCCGTCGCGCTTCTCAAGGACGAGGCCGTCGCAGAACAGCTCAGGGCAGCCGGCTGGACCGAAACGGAGAACTGGACCGACGCGCAGAAGAAGACCAACGGCGACACGTTCGGCTTCATCGTTCTGACTGCGCCCGACCGCACCGACAGCGCCAAGAAAGCGGAAAAACTGCTGACGGACTGGCTCGTCGGCGACGGCGCGTACGAAAAGACGATCACCACCGCGTCCGGCGGATGCAGCTGCAAGCGCACACAGACGACCGTCACCTATACGAGCGACGCGCCCGAGCTCTTCAAGAGCGGACAGTTCTCGGATTGATCCCGTCCGTAACGCAGAAATACAAATGATCCCGGAATGCTCCGGGATCATTTTTTATGCAGACTTTTACAGCGGCGCGACGATTTCGGATACCGCGACGAGCACGGCTTTGCCCCGCAGCGCGATCCGTCCGCTGCCGAGCGGCTCGCAGAAAAGCTCTCCCCCGCGCGGTGACGCCTGATACGCGCGGATCACCTTTTTGTCGAGGACCTTTGCCCAGTAATCGCCGATCCGACAGTGCGCCGATCCGCAGACCGGATCCTCCGGCACGGCGGTCTCCGGCGTAAAGCTCCGCGATACGCAGTCGTATTCTTTGCCCTTCGCCGTGGCGTTCCAGATGCGTCCGGGCAGCTGTTTCAGCAGTTCGTAATCGGGCGCAAGTCCGCGGACGATCTCTTCATCCGCAAACACGCAGTTGAGATCGAGTCCGAGAATCGCTTTTTCGGGACGCGCGCCGAACGCCCGCGCCATTTCGTCGGTCACCGGTATCTCTTTCAGCTCATACGTCGGGAAATTCAGTTCGTACAGGTCGCCCGCCCGCTTCACGGAAAGATCGCCGCTCATCGAGGTATAGCACACCTCGTCCGCGCCCTTTTCATAGAAGTTCAGGATCACGAACGACGCCGCCAGCGTCGCATGACCGCAAAGCTCCTCCTCCATGCTCGGCGTGAACCAGCGGAGGCGGTACCGTTCGCCCTCCTTTACCGCAAAAGCGGTTTCGGCAAGGTTGTTCTCCGCCGCGATCGCCTGCATCGTTTCGTCCGGCAGCCACCGGTCCGTGACCAGAACCGCCGCGGAATTGCCGTGAAACGGCTTGTCGGTAAACGCATCGACGATGTACTGCTTCATATGCCCGTCCTCCCGATTTTCATTATCGCATATCATGCATCGCCGCGCAAGCATGAAAAAACGCTTCCGAAGAAGCGCTTTTTGCTTATTTTTTGTTCTGACCGTTCAGCCAATTCACATTCTTTCCAGACCATCCCTGCACTTTTTCTTCCGGATATTCATACTCTTCATGATCCGAAACGATGCTCCCGAACCCGTGCAGAATCAGACTCCCGAAATATGCAACGGTCGGTCCGCCGAGAAGGAAAGCGAAAAAAATACCGGCGTTAAAAACGTTTCTATAGTGATAGTAATCCCTGTCAATTCCGAACACAAATGCAAGAACAACGCTTGCGGCAGTCGCAACCCAAAACAAGATGATCGCTATCACCTGCAGCTTTTTACCTACGTTTTGAAACATTGTATTCCCTCCTCAAATGTATTGATATCCATGCGGTTATCATATGTGCATTTTACCATCCGTTTCGGGTATTGTCAATATATCCAAACGGATATCCGGAGGCAGACATGGCGGTTTATAAACGGATTCGGGAACTGCGCGAGGACAGTGATATGACACAGCGCGAGGTGGCGGCATATCTCAACATGCCGCAGCCGCAGTATTTTCGGTATGAGCAGGGATATCGGGATATTCCGACGGATATTCTGATTGCGCTCGCCGATCTCTATCATACGACGACCGACTATATTCTCGAGCGCACGGACAAGCGGTAAAAGAAACAGGTTTTGCGGGACGCCGGGGTCGGCGTCCCGCACCCAATCCCGTGATTCTCCGGCAGGAGAATCCTCCTGAACATTCCCGCAGGGAATATATCACCCGCGAAGCGGATATCACCTGCGCAGCAGATATCGCCCACGCGCAGCGCGGATATCACTGCCGCTTTGACCTTGTCAAAGCGGCTTTTTGCTCGGCATGCCTGCCTTGCGCGGGTAGATCGACGGAGTTGGTGCGTTTTTGGTGCAGATTACCAGCGTGCGCGCGCCGTAGTCCGCTTCGACCGGGACGGTTTCACAGGTCGCGTGCAAAAGATGCAGGGCATTTCTTGCGGTAACGAGTTCCTCGGAAACGTCGCCCTTATAGCAGTACGCCTTGCCGCCGACCGTGAGAAGCGGCACGGTGAGCTCCAGAAGCACCGGAAGAGAAGCGACGGCGCGGGAAACCGTCGCGTCGAACCGCCCGCGAACGTCCGGATCGCGCCCGAAGTCCTCCGCCCGCGCGTGGACGCATTCCGCCGATAATCCGAGCGTTTTCAGCACTTCCTCAAGGAATGTGATGCGCTTTTGAAGCGAATCGACGAGCGTGATCTTTAAGGTCGGATTCATAATGAGCAGCGGGATCGCCGGAAAACCCGCCCCGGTGCCGACGTCCGCGACCTTCGCGCCGTCACGGAGATACGGCAGCGCGGCGAGCGAATCGTAAAAATGCTTTTTCACGACGTCCGCCGGTTCGGTGATCGCCGTCAGATTCATCCGCGTGTTCCAGTCGATCAGCAGGTCATAGTATGCGACAAATTTGTCGCATGCCTCCTTGCTGAGATTCGGGATCGTTTGGTTCAGCAATTCACGCATGGTTCGTTCCTCTCTTCAGATACACCAGCAGTACGCCGACGTCCGCGGGCGACACGCCGGAGATACGCGACGCCTGCCCGAGGTTCATCGGACGCTGTGCGTTCAGCTTCTGCCGCGCTTCGAGCCGCAGCCCGTCGAGCGTCATGTAGTCAAAATCCTTCGGCAGCGGCAGCTCCTCCATCGCGCGGAAGCGCCGCACCTGCTCGGTCTGCTTTTCGATATAGCCGTCGTAGTGCGCCATGACGTCGACCTGCTCCTCGACCGCGGGCTCGAGCGGCTCGAGACAGTCAAAGAGGTTCAGCAGGTCGGTATAGTGCACATTCGGACGCTTCAGCAGGTCAAAGAGCTTTGCGCCGTTTGCCGGTACACTCTCGCCGATCGATTCGAGATACACGCGCAGCGCGTCGCCCGGCGGCACATGCGTGCCGAGGCGTTCCATTGCCCGTTCGATGCCCTCTTTCTTTCTTTGCAGCGCTGCCCAGCGTTCCTCGGAGACGAGCCCGAGCCGCCTTGCGCGCCCGGTGAGCCGCAGGTCCGCGTTGTCCTGCCGGAGCAGCAGGCGGTATTCGCAGCGACTCGTCATCATACGGTACGGTTCGGGCGTGCCCTTGGTGGCAAGATCGTCGACGAGCACGCCGATGTAGGCGTCGCTTCTGCCGAGGAAGAACGGCTCCTCGCCCTTTACATGCAGCGCGGCGTTCACGCCGGCATAAAAGCCCTGCGCGGCGGCTTCCTCATAGCCGCTCGAACCGTTCACCTGCCCCGCGGTGAACAGACCGGGGATCTCCTTGACCATCAGCGAAAGGTCGAGCACGTTCGGCACGAGGCAGTCGTACTCGATCGCATAGCCCAGGCGCATGACCTCGCAGTGTTCGAGTCCCGGCATGGTGTGCAGCATGTCGACCTGCACATCGGCGGGCAGCGAGGTACTCATGCCCTGCACATACATTTCCTCGGTCGTTCTGCCCTCCGGCTCGATGAAGATCTGGTGCCGGTCGTGGTCCGGAAACCGCACGATCTTGTCCTCGATCGACGGGCAGTAGCGCGTGCCGGTGGCGTGGATGCGCCCCGCGTACATCGGCGAACGGTCGAGATTCCTCAGGATGATGTCGTGCGTTTTCTGATTCGTATAGGTGAGATAACAGGGATCCTGCCCGATCTGCAGCCGCCCGTTCAAAAACGAGAACGCGGGCGTCGGATCGTCGCCGAGCTGGATCTCCATCTTGTCGAGATCGAGCGAGTTTTTTCGTACGCGCGCGGGCGTGCCGGTCTTGAACCGCTGCAGCGGGATCCCGAGCGAGGACAGCGCGTCGGAAAGCCCTTCGCTGCGCATCATCCCGCAGGGACCGGAAAGACGTGACCATTCGCCGATCAGGATCCGGCTTTTCAGGTATACGCCGCTGCACAGCACGACGGCGCGGCAGTCGTAGGAAAAGCCCTCGTCGGTCTTTACGCCGGAGACACGCCCGTTCTCGGTGAGGATCTCGGTGACTTCGCCCTGCACGATCGTCAGGTTTTCCTGCCGTTCCAGCGCGCGTTTCATGCGCTCGTGATAGCGGCGCTTGTCCATCTGCGCGCGAAGCGAATGGACCGCGGGGCCCTTCGACGTGTTCAGCATGCGCATCTGGATCAGCGTATCGTCCGCGGCAAGCCCCATTTCGCCGCCCATCGCGTCGACTTCGCGCACCAGATGTCCCTTGCCGGTGCCGCCGATCGCGGGATTGCAGGGCATCATGCCGATGCTGTCGAGATTGAGGGTTAAAAGCAGCGTTTTCAGGCCCATGCGCGAACAGGCAAGCGCGGCTTCGATGCCCGCGTGCCCCGCGCCGATGACGATGATTTCAAACCGCTGCCGTTCCATAAGAATCCCCTTCGTGTTTGTTCGACGGTTCAGTATACCATATCCGACGGATTTTGTGCAACGAATAGTGGAAATTTCCGTAAAACTCTGCTATACTGAAAGGCACAGGAGGATCGAAACATGGGTAAAATGCGATTGATCAAGGATGCGTTCGGCACGACCGAGGGCTTTTGTCTCGTAAAGAGCGCAGCGGTACGCACGGACGTGAAGGGCACGGAATACCTCGACATGGTGCTTGCGGATAGTGAGGGCGAGTGCGTGGCGAAGCTCTGGAACTATTCGCGCATCACGCACGGCTCCTACGACGTGAACGATATCATTAAGGTGCGCGGCACAGTGCAGGTGTGGAAGGACACCGAGCAGTTCAAGATCGACCGGATCCGCATGGCGACCGAGGACGACAACGTGGACATGAGCGGGATCATCCCGACCGCGCCGTTCGATCCGCAGGCGATGTACGACGAGCTGTACGCCGCGGCGGGCGGGTTCAAAGACGAGGAACTCAGGCGCATCGTGCAGTATATGCTGCGCGAGAACAAGGATCAGCTCCTGATCTATCCCGCGGGCGTGAAGCTCCACCACGCCACGCGCGGCGGACTTCTGCACCATACCTGCGCGGTCCTGCATCTGGCGCAGCGCATTGCGGAGCTTTACCCCTCGCTCCATAAGGACCTGCTGTTTGCGGGGGCGATTCTGCACGACATCGGAAAACTCCGTGAGCTCGACGCGGACACGCTCGGCATCGCGGGCGCGTACACGACCGAAGGACAGCTTTTGGGGCACATCAACGTCGGCATGGCGATGGTCGCCGCCGCCGCGGAGATCACGATGATCGAGCCGAAGACCGCGATGCTCCTCGAACACATGATCCTGTCGCATCACGGCAAGCCGGAGTTCGGCAGCCCGCGGCTTCCGATGTTCCCGGAGGCGGAGGTGCTTTCCGTCTGTGACCTTCTGGACAGCAAGATGTACGAAATGGATGCCGCATTGGACGGCGTATCGAAGGACGGCTTCTCCGAGCGGCAATGGGCGCTCGACAACCGCCAGCTCTTCAAAATCGACTGAAAAACGGAGGGGCATATGCAGCAACTGACAAACCAGGAACGGCTGCGTCCGTGGGCGGGCTTCATCCTTGCGGCGGTCGCGATCGCCGCGCTGCTGTTCGCCGGTTCGGCGATGCAGCGCGCGTGGGGACTTTGGGGGCTCGCCGCAACGGAGCTCATGATGCTCGCGCTTGCGGTCGGCTATTGCCTGATCTTTCGCGTGAAACTCAAAGAGGTCTTCCCCGTCCGCCGCATCACCGGACGCGAGTTCGGCGGAACGATGCTTCTGCTCGCGGGCGGCTACGGTCTCAGCATGGTCGCCGTCGGTCTTTCGATGACGATCCTGCCCTCGTCGATGCAGGAGATCGAGGGGCTCAACGATTTTCTCTACTCCGGAAACAACCTGCTGCTTCTGATCCCGATCGCGACGATCCTTCCCGCGATCTGTGAGGAGGCGATCATGCGCGGCGCGATCCTTTCGAGCTTCAGAAGCTGGAAACGCGACTGGCCGATCGTGCTCGTCGTGGGGATCATCTTCGGGATCTTCCATCTGTCGCCGCTGCGGTTTCTGAACACCGCCTGCCTCGGAATGATCCTTGCATTTCTGATGGTCAAGCGCAACAACATTCTGCTTCCGATGCTGCTGCATTTTCTGAACAACCTGATCGCGGTCGGTGCGGGCGCGCTGTCGAGCATCCTGCCCTCGACCGTCGACGTGAGCACGGCGCTCGCCTCGGTTCAGCCCGTGCAGCTGCTCGGAACCTATCTTATCGCGGGCTGCAGCTTCCCGATGCTTCTGACGCTCGGCGCAATGCTCATCAGCCCAGAAACACACCAGAAAAAGCGGTTCCTGTTTGCGGGAATCGCATCCGGCGTGCTGTTCTTTGCGGGATTCGTTCTGATGACGATCTCCGCCGTGAACATGCTGCCCCTGTTTGACTGAAAAAAGGAGGTAACGACAACCATGTTTGAACGACTCGACGCGCAGAAGCCCGCTCTTCGCAAACTCGTTGTGGCGCTGCGTGAGCGCTATCCCTACGCCTCGGTGCTCGCGACCGACGAGCATTTCCGCTCGTGGCGCGTTTCCAGGAACGGGATCACGATCTCGTCCGAGGGCGACGGCGGCTACGGCTTTGTGATCCGCGTGTTCGACGAAACCGGCTGCGCGGAGTATTCGATCAACGCGTTTTCGGAGGAGATGATCCCGAAGATCGCCGCCGAAATGGAGCGGCGTCTCGAAGCGGAGCGCAGGGCGCTGCCCGAAGGGATCACGCCGATGCCGACGGCAATCCCGGACGATTCCCCCGCCGTGCTGAAAAAGGAAGCGAAGTATGAGATCGATCCGATGGACGTCGGCGACGAAGCGATCCTCGATCTCATTCGCCGCATCCGCGAAAAGGGCATGCGGGCGGAGAACATCATGGATATCGCCTGTAATGTGACCTACTGCGCGGAACGCAAGCTCTTTCTGTCCGAACACCGTGACCTTGATGAAACGCATATGTGGATAACTGCGGGCGTCGGCGCGTTCGGTTCGCGCGGGGAAGAGGTCAAGAACAGCTATCAGGGCTATTCTCTGCTCGGCGGCGCGGAGCTTTTGAAAGCGGTCGAAAACGACGTCGACGAGGTCACCCGCCGGCTCAACGATCTGCTGCGGTCCGAACCGATGATCCCCGGCGAGTACGAATGCGTCTGCGATCCGGAGGTCACCGGCATGATCGTTCACGAGGCGTTCGGGCACGGCGTGGAGATGGATATGTTTGTGAAAGACCGCGCGCAGGCAAAGCAGTTCATCGGCGAATATGTGGCAAGTCCTTTGGTCACCATGCACGACGGTTCGGCGGTCGACGAATGCGCAACGTGGGCGTTCGACGACGAAGGAACGCTCACCGGCGACACGGTCATCATTGACAAGGGCGTGCTGCGCCGCGGCATGTGCGACGCGCTGTCCGCGATGCGGCTCGGCACAAAGCCCACGGGCAACGGACGCCGCGAAAGCTATGAGCGCAAGGCGTACACACGCATGACGAACACATACTTCGAAGGCGGCGACGCCACGAAGGAAGAGATGATCGCCTCGATCGGATACGGATTCCTGCTCGAGGAACCGACCAGCGGCATGGAGGATCCGAAGAACTGGGGCATCCAGTGCATGGTCAATGTTGCGCGCGAGATCAGGGACGGAAAGCTCACCGGCAGGGTGTTCTCGCCGATCGTGCTGACCGGCTATGTGCCGGACCTTCTGAAATCCGTCTCGATGATGGGCGGAAAGGTACAGCTTGCCGGCGGCGGCTACTGCGGCAAGGGCTATAAGGAATGGGTGAAGGTCTCCGACGGCGGCGCGTACATGAAGGCGCGCATCCGCCTGGGCTGAGGAGGAAACGCTATGGAACGAATCAAAAAGCTGCTGAAGGAAGCGGGCATTTCGGATTACATCATTTACGGATACAGGGAGCGGACCGCGGAGCTGTTCTTCGTGAAACGGCAGCTCGACACCCGCCGCCTGAAAGACGTGGAAAAATTCAAGGTGACCGTGTTCCGCACGGACGAACAGGACGGCAAAAAGCTGCGCGCCGCGACCGACGTGACGGTGCTTGCCGAGATGACCGACGCCGAACTGCTCGATGCGTTCAAGGGCGCATACTTTGCCGCGCAGTTCGCGATGAACCCGTATTATGAATTGCCGGATCCGGTACGGGCGCCGCTTGTCGAGGCGCACGGCAAGCTGGCGGAACAGGCGCCGGAGCAGAGCGCGGGCGAAATGGCGGCGGCGCTTTTCAAAGCGGACTGCGAAACGGACGCATTCCTGAATTCCGCGGAAATCTTCGTGATCCAAAAGCGCGTGCATGTGATCAGCTCCGCGGGCACGGACGTTGCGTGGACCGAGGCGGAGGTCAAAGGCGAATACGTCGTGCAGGCGAAAAAGCCCGAAGACGTCGAAATGTACCGTGATTTCGCCTACACCGATCTGAACACGGATGCGCTCTTTACGCAGGCGAAGGAAGCGCTGACGTTCGTGCGCGACCGCGCGCGGGCGCAGAAGATCCTGAAAAGCGGTAATTACGACGTGATCCTCACCGACGAAAACGTCATGATGACGCTGTGGTTCTACGGCGACCGCTCTGCGGCGCATATGATCTATCCCGGCTATTCGACCTGGAAGATCGGCGACGACGTGCAGGGCGAAACGAACGGCGAACGCGTGACGATCACGCTGCGTGCGCTTGCGCCGTATTCCGCGGAGGGCATACCGATGCGCGACCGCAAGCTGATCGAAAACGGCGTGATGCTGAGCACATACGGATCGAACCGCTTCTGCCGCTACCTCGGCGCGGAACCGACGGGCAACTACCGTAGGTTCTCCTGCGACAATCCCGGCACCATGTCTTTTGCGGAGATGCGGGAGCGCCCGTGCCTCTGGGCGGTCACGTTCTCCGGCTTTGAGATGGACGCCTTTTCCGGTCACTTCGGCGGTGAGATCCGCCTTGCGTACCTGATCGAAAACGGCAGGATGACGCCCGTCACCGGCGGCTCGATCAACGGCAGCATCCTGGAGTCGCAGAAGGATATCGTATTCTCCACGGATCGCTACGCCGAGATCGGTTACGACGGGCCCTACGCGATCCTGCTGAAAAACGTTGCGGTTGCGGGAACGGACGAAGAATAAGTCAAAAAAAGGAGCGGATCCTTTCGATCGAAAGGATCCGCTTTTTTGTTCCGTATGTTACTGCTTCCACGGATAATCCGTGCTCTCCGCGGCGCGGTATGCCGCCGCCTGCGTGCGGGCTTTCACCGTGCAGTCCAGAGCGCCTTTGTCGATCGCCTCGATGCGCGCGGCTTCGACGCCGAGCTCCTTGAGCGTTTCGCGGATGACGGCTTCGATCCGTTTTCCGTACTGCTGCTGCACGGACGACGTCAGAAGGATCTCGACGCCGCTTTCGTTCGGCTCGATCCGGACCACGATATCGCTGGACTCGACCGTGCCCGCCTGTGCCGCTTTTACGATCTTCATGCGCCCAGCTTCTTTTCGAGGCGCGCGCGGATCGCGCGGATGAAGTCGATCGTGTTGACCGCGGTGGGCTTCATGCCCTCGACGAGGTTCACGAGGTCCTTCGTCATGATGCCGTCGTTGAGCGTTTCGACGCAGGACTCCTCGAGCTTTTTGCCGAAGTCGACGAGATCGTCGAGACCGTCCATCTCGCCGCGCTTTTTCAGCGCGCCGCTCCACGCGTAGATCGTCGCCATCGGGTTCGTGGACGTTTCCTCGCCCTGCAGGTACTTGTAGTAGTGGCGGGTGACGGTGCCGTGCGCCGCTTCGAACTCGAACTTGCCGTCCGGGCTGCACAGCACGGAGGTCATCATGGCAAGCGAACCGAACGCGGTGGAGACCATGTCGCTCATGACGTCGCCGTCGTAGTTCTTGAGCGCCCAGATGAAGCCGCCCTTGCTGCGGATGACGCGCGCGACCGCGTCGTCGATCAGGGTGTAGAAGTAGGTCAGGCCGAGCTTTTCGAACTGTTCCTTGTAATCCGCCTCATAGACCGCCTGGAAGATGTTGCGGAAGTTCATGTCGTACTTCTTGCTGATCGTGTCTTTTGCGGAGAACCACAGATCCTGCTTCGTTTCGAGCGCGTACTTGAAGCACGAATGCGCAAACGAGGTGATCGAGGTATCCTTATTGTAGATGCTCTGCAAAATGCCCGGGCACTCGAAATCGTAGACCGTCTCGCGGAAGGTCGCGCCGTTCTCGCCGGTGAACACCAGCTCCGCCTTGCCCTTTTCGGGGACGCGGTACTCGGTGCCCTTATAGAGATCGCCGTACGCGTGACGCGCGATGGTGATCGGCAGCTCCCAGTTCTTCACGACCGGCTTGATGCCGTCGATGATGATCGGCGCGCGGAACACGGTGCCGTCGAGGATCGCACGGATCGTGCCGTTCGGGCTCTTCCACATCTCGTGCAGATTGTACTCGGTCATGCGCTGCGCGTTCGGCGTGATCGTGGCGCACTTAACGCCGACGCCGTACTTCTTGATCGCGTTGCCCGCGTCCTTGGTGATCTGGTCGCGCGTTTCGTCGCGCTTCGGAAGACCGAGGTCGTAATACTCGGTTTTGAGGTCCACGAACGGAAGCAGCAGTTCGTCCTTGATCATCTTCCAGATGATCCGCGTCATTTCGTCGCCGTCCATCTCGACGAGCGGCGTGGTCATTTTGATCTTTTCCATAGGTTCCTCCATCTTGTTTTAAAATGCGCGAACGCCGGCGGAGCTTTCGCCCCGCCGACGGTCTTTGTTATTGATTCTGTGCCGCGTAGTAGTTCATGAGGCAGCCCTCGAGGATGATCGTCTTTTCATCCTCGGTGAGTCCCTTCACATACAGCATGAGGTCTTCGACCGTGCCGTCCTTTTTAATCACCTTCGCGGGGAACTCTTCTTTGCCGGTCTCGATCGCCTCGCGGATGCCGGGCACGAACACGAAATCGCCGTCCTCGTACGGGAACGCGTCGCCCTCTTTCAGCGTGAACGGCACGATGCCCCAGTTGATGCAGTTGCTGCGATAACGCTTGGTCGCATACTCATAGCAGATGTTCGCAAAGCCGCCGAGCACCTTCTGGCAGGACGCCGCCTGTTCGCGCGCGGAGCCGTCGCCCGGCTTGTTCGCAAACACGCAGGAACCGAACTGGGTGTTCAGAAGAAGCTCCTCCGCATTGCCGACCGCGGAAAGCGCCTTCACGAGCTTTTCGGGCTTCTCGCCTGCGCGGCGCGCCGCTTCGTCCTTCGCGATCGCCTTGCTGCGTCCGACGTATTCGGGCACTCTGCGCGAAAGCGCAAACTCCGAAAGACGGAGCGGATTCGAGCGATACGAGGAGGTCTCGCCGGACGGGATCAGCTCGTCGGTCGTGGTGACCGGATCGCGGATGACCGCTGCCAGCTCCACAAGCAGGTTGTCGGTCAGCGGATACATCTTGGGCCAGTCGGTGATGTTGGGCCCGAGGATAAGCTCCTCTTCGGGATGCGGATGCGCAAAGCCGTTGTAGCAGCGCTTTGCATACACGGAATCGTCGAACACATACGGGATGCGCTCGGTCTCGTATTCCACGTCGGTCGCGGCGGTGATGTAGCCGCCGTTTGCCGCGGTCGCCGCGATGGAACGGGAATCCATCAGCGCGACGACGCTGACCTGACCTTCGCCGGGCTTACTGCCTTCGCGGTTCGGGAAGTTGCGCGTGGTGTGACGGAGCGAAAGACCGTTGTTTGCCGGAACGTCGCCTGCGCCGAAGCACGGACCGCAGAACGACGGCTTGATGATCGCGCCCGCTTCGAGCAGCGCTTCGGTCTTGCCGTTTCTGGTGAGTGCCAGAGAGGTCGGAATGCTGGTGGGATAGACCGAGAAGGAGAAGTAGCCGTTGCCGGTGCTGCCGCCCTTCAGGATGTCCGCCGCCTCGACGATGTTGTCAAACAGACCGCCCGAGCAGCCCGCGATAACGCCCTGATCCGCAAGCACGCCCTTTTCGCTGATCTTCGAACGCAGATCGAGATGCGCCTTCGGGAACTTCTTTGCCGCTTCGGCTTCGACCTTTGCGAGGATCTCGTCCGCGTTCGCGAGGAACTCGTGGATCGTGTACGCATTGGAGGGATGGAACGGCAGCGCGATCATGGACTCGACCTTGTCGAGCTCGATCGTGATCATCGAATCGTAGTATGCGCCCTCCGCCGGTTCGAGCTTTTCGTATGCGTACGGACGCTTGTGGATCTCGTAATACTTTTCGATTTCCTCATCGGTCGCCCAGATGGAGGACAGACAGGTCGTCTCGGTCGTCATGACGTCGATGCCGCTGCGGAAATCGAACGGGAGGTTCTTGAGACCGGGGCCCGCGAACTCGAGGACCTTGTTCTTCACAAGACCGTCCGCGAACGTTGCCTTGACGAGCGCGAGCGCCACGTCGTGCGGGCCGACGCCCTTCTTGGGCGCGCCGGTCAGATAGCACAGCACCACTTCCGGGGGCTTCACGTCGTAGGTGTTCTTGAGGAGCTGCTTGACGAGCTCCGGACCGCCTTCGCCGACGCCCATCGTGCCGAGTGCGCCGTAACGCGTATGGCTGTCCGAACCGAGGATCATGTTGCCGCAGGTCGCAAGCTCTTCACGCGCGTAGGAGTGAATGACGCTCTGGTTTGCGGGAACATAGATGCCGCCGTACTTCTTCGCCGCGGAAAGACCGAACACATGGTCGTCTTCGTTGATCGTACCGCCGACCGCGCAAAGCGAGTTGTGGCAGTTCGTCATGGCGTACGGGATCGGGAACTCCTTGAGCCCGCTGGCGCGTGCGGTCTGGATGATGCCGACGTAGGTGATGTCGTGCGAGACCAGCGCGTCAAAACGGATGTGCATAACGCCGCCCTCGTTTGATCTGCTGTGCGCTTCCATGATGCGGTAAGCGATCGTCCCTCTGCGGCCGCTTGCCTTGTCAACGTCTTCCGGCGCAGGCGTCGGCGCGCCGTTCTTCCACAGCATGCCCTGTGCGTGATACTGGATCATCGATTTTCTTCCTCCTGTACTGTATTTGGAATCTCGTTTTGCGGCGCAAAACCAGCGTCGCCTCCGTTTTTGATTATATATGCTTTTCTGCATCTTTTCAAATATATTTTTTATATTTTTTCATAGATATTCTCTATCATCTGTAAAATCTTCTTGCGTTTTTGCCGGTGTTTCTGCTATACTGAATTCGGCGGAAGCACGCGGCGCACATTCGGTTTTTCGACGCCGAAACCGCGAATCTGTGCCGTTTTCCGCACAATAATACCGAAAAATACGGCAGATTTACGCCGTATGCGGGAGGCAGAATGGACGTTTCCCTGTTCTACGCGCCGCTCACAAAGCGAATGGCGGCACGTTATAAAGACTTTCTATCCTCGTCGGATCTAAGGGACGAGGAGGACGCGGACGTCGTCGCGCTGATGACGGACGACGATTTCAACATTGTCGCCTGCGGCGCGCGCGCGGGACACACGCTGAAACAGTTTGCCGTTTCCCCCGATATCGAGGGGACCGGCGCGTTCGCGACCGTGCTGTCGGAGCTTCTGAACGAGGCGTCGCGCAGCGGGCAGCAGCGGCTGTTTTTGTGCACGAAGCCGAAG
This sequence comes from Clostridia bacterium, assembly GCA_017438865.1. Lineage (GTDB taxonomy): Bacteria > Bacillota > Clostridia > Christensenellales > CAG-138 > UBA3792. Next base: position 46,381 of record JAFRUN010000044.1, on the reverse strand, counting down.
AACCGCGCCATGTTCGCCTCGATGGGCTTTTATCCGATCATCGAGACGAAGGACGCTGTGCTGATGGAGGACCGCAGAAACGGGTTTTCCGACTATCTCGCCTCGCTGCCGCGTTATGAGGGCGACTGCGGCGCGATCGTCGTGAACGGCGATCCCTTTACCCGCGGACATCTGCATCTGTGCGAATACGCGGCGGCGCACTGCGACGCGCTGTATGTGTTCTCCGTCTCCGAGCCGGGCTCGATGTTTTCGCCCGACGAACGGTTTGAAATGCTGAAAGCCGGCACGGCGCACCTTCCCGACTGTCACGTCGAACACACCGACGAATATCTCGTTTCGCGCGAGACCTTCCCCGCCTATTTCATTCGCGACGAGGCGCACGCCGACCGTGTGAAGGCGGACCTCGACATCGAACTGTTCCGGAAACGCATCGCGCCCGCGCTGCACATCACGAAGCGCTTTGTAGGCGAGGAGCCGTTTTCGCCGACCACGCGCGCTTATAACGAGCGTATGAAGGAGCTGCTGCCCGAATGCGGCATCGAACTCTGCGAGATCCCGCGGCTCGACGGCATCAGCGCAAGCCGCGTTCGCGCGCTGATTCGCGAGGGCAAACCCGAACAGACCAGAGAGCTGGTCCCCGAAACCACCTATGCTGCCATCCTCCGTCACCTTAACCGAGATGCTTGACGCGCGCGAGCGGCGCGCAAACGCGCAATCCGCCATGCTCGCATCGGCGGACGCTTCATACTGCCTTGTTTCGTTTTCCCTGAACATTGCGGGCGACGTCAAGCGCACGGCGAAGACGCGTCTGCTGTTCGACCGCGGACTGCGCGCCTTTGACCTGCTCGGATTTCCCGAGGTCGAACGCCGTGTCATCGACGAAAAAACCGGCACGGAAGCGCTGATCCTGCTGCGCGCGGACGCCGCGGACGTCAAGGCCGCGACCGAACGGCTGGAAAACGCGTTCCCCGCGGCGCGGCTTTATGACTTCGACGTGCTGAACGCGCAGGGCGAAAAGCTGTCCCGGAACGTCCCGCGCAAATGCCTCGTCTGCGACGGACCGGCGGCGGTCTGCGCGCGCAGCCGCGCGCACGGGCTGGACGCCGTGAAGGCGGCGACCGATGCGCTTCTTTCCGACTTCTGCGCGGACACGCTCGCGTATACCGCGCACTTCGCGCTCGAACGCGAGCTTTTGACGACGCCGAAGCCGGGGCTTGTCGACGGGAACAACAACGGCGCGCATACGGACATGGACGTGCCGCTGTTTCTGAAGAGCGCAGCGGCGCTCGTTCCCTATTTCAAAACCGCGGTCCTGCTCGGCCTTGCGGACGCGGGCATGGCGCCGCTGAAGCAGGCGGGGCTCGGCGCCGAACGCACGATGTTCGCGGCGACGAACGGCGTGAACACGCACAAGGGCATGATCTATTCGACGGGGCTTTTGCTGTACGGCATGGGAAAGGCGCTTTCGGAAGGCGGCGACGCCGTTGCATACGCGTCCGGGCTGGCACGGACGGACGCCGAAGAGCGCCTCGATCATGCGCTTGCTGAGCGCGATACGAACGGCGCGAAGGTCTTTTCCGACTACGGCGCGCGCGGCGCGGTCGGCGAAGCGGCGGACGGGTTCTTCCACGCCTGCTACTGTGCGGACAGACTTGCGGCGCATCGGGAAGCGGAAAATCCCGGCGCGCTGGCGCTGTGCGATGTGATGGTCGTATTGAACGATACGAATCTGCTGCACCGCGGCGGCGGGAAGGGGCTTGCGTTTGTGCAGCGGCGCGCGAAAGAAATTGCGGCGCTGCCGGAAAGCGAACGCGCGGAAGCGCTCGTTCGTCTCGATGCGGAACTGATCGAACGAAATCTCTCGCCCGGCGGCGCGGCGGACATGCTGGCGCTCGGGTATCTTCTGGACGCGTGGCGCACGCTCTCACGGGATCTTCGGGAGGTGCGGGTATGACGCTGCAGCAGCTTCGGTATTTCTGCGTGACCGCAGAGGTCCTGCACTACACGCGCGCGGCGGCGCTCCTGTATATCTCGCAGCCGAGCTTATCCTATGCGCTTTCCAAGCTCGAAAAAGAGCTCAATATGCCGCTGTTTGAAAAGCAGGGCAAACAGATCGCGCTGACAAAATACGGTGCGGAGTTCCTGCCGTACGCAAAACGCGCGCTTTCCGAGCTCAGCAAAGGACAGGAGCGATTGAAGGAGCTCAAAGCGCCGGGCGCGGGCATCATCAACCTCGGCTATATCTACAGCGTCAGCTTTTCGGTGCTGCCGTCGTTCGTCGACCGCTTCTATGCGCATCTCGGCAGCCGGCAGACGGCGTTCCGCTTCCATCAGGGCATGGCGGGCGGGCTCATCGAGCAGCTTCTGAACGGTTCTCTGGACCTTCTGATCGCAGGCAAGCCGGAGATCGATTCGGTCGAATACCTGCCCGTGGCAAGTCAGGAGCTGTTCCTCGCCGTTCCCGCGTCGCACCGGCTTGCGAACCGCGCGTCCGTCACGCTTTCCGACGTGTCAGAGGAGCAGTTCATCTCGATCACGCACGAGGCGGTCATTTACCGCGAGCTTGCCGACAAGTTCAAAAAAGCGTCGTTCTTCCCGAACATCGTGTTCGAGGCGGACGAATACAGCTCGATCGCCGCGTCCGTCACGACCGGCGCGGGCGTCGCGATCATGCCGAAACTGCCGATCCTCGACACCTTCAACCTCAAGCTGATCCCGTTTTCCGACGTGCCGATGACGCGCGACGTGTGCGTGCTGCGCTATAAACTGCACGCGATGTCGCCCGCCGTGCAGAGCGTATGGGACTTTGCGAAGCATCTTTCGAAAGGGTATGTGAATCCGGACTGAAAACAGCATACAAAAAGATCGCCCGCAGGCGATCTTTTTTGATCGGTTCCTTACCGGATCCGTGCCATCGCGTAGTTCTGGTAGTCCGGATCGTCGGTGACTTCGCGCTTCACGCGGAAGTTTTCCGGGATATGCACGTCCGCCTCCGGATCGTTCAGTTCGACCTGCAGCATCGCCTTGTCCTGCCATGCCGGATAGAAATCGACCTCGAACGCGTGCGCGTCGTCCATCAGACAGTAGCGCGTCTTGCGGATCGGCATGCACATCGGATCGGCTTCCATCATCAGCTGCTGATAATCGTCGAGCGAGAGCCGCTTTTCGGTCTCGATCCGGCTGCCGTCCGTGCCGGTGCAATGCGTCGTCATGTAATAGATATAGCTCCCGTCGCTGCCGCGCATGCAGATGCGGCGCTTCTCGCCCTGCACGTCGGTAAGATACGTCTGGATGATCTCGACGCGGCGGCACGCGGGATGGTTTTCGAGCCATGCGCGATCCGGCATGTCGATGAGGAACCGCCTTGCATGCTCGAACGGCGCGGGCTTGCCGAGCGCCGTCATGACCTCGCGGAGAAGCCGGACGAGCTTGCCGTTGAAGTCGGTCGAGTTGTCGATGATGCGGAGATGCGGATGCCCCGCCCACGCGGCGAGCGTTTTTGCGTCGAGCTCGATCGCTTCCTCGAGCGTTTCGACACGCGCGGTGTTGTTGTCGGTCGTATAGAACGCCTCCGCGCCCTTCGCTGCGGTCACCATATGAAACACGGCGTCATACTTGTCGCGGAACGCGACCTCGTTCTGACCGAGCTCCTTCAGGATCGCGGCGAACTCTTCCGCCGTCATATAGGGCTTGTCGTCCATCGAGCCGCGGTCGCAGACGATCACGACCTCCTTCGAGGCGCTCGCCTCCGCCGCCTGACGGTAAACCTGCTCGCGCAGAAGCTGGTATTTCACCTGCACGCGCTGAAAATCGAAGTTCGTCTTCGATGCACGCGCGGTGACGCCGCTGTTGTTGAGATCGGTGCAGGTCTCCGGAATGAACATGACGGCGTAGCCCGCGTCGGTCAGCGCGTTCTGCAGCCAGCTCATCGCGGTCGTTTTGCCCGCGCAGGGACCGCCCGTGATCACGATGGTATGGATCTGATTTGCCTGTTCCATAAAAAACTCCTTTATTCCGGCATACGATTCAGGATCGTTTGCATCATCAGCGCTGCAAACACCGCGGCGTTCAGCGATTCGGCGCGTCCGCGCATCGGCATGCGGTAGAGCGTGCATTGCGCCGCCGTTTCCTCCGACACGCCCCGCCCCTCGTTTCCGACGATCAGCGCCGTGCGTCTGCCGATCGCCGGCAGCGTTTCGCTTCCGGAGAGATGTCCGCAGACGCAGACGAATCCCTGCGCCTTGAGCCGCGGCAGTTCCGTTCCCAATTCGCCGACAAACACCGGCAGATGATAGGTCGAGCCCATCGCCGCCCGCAGCGCTTTCGGTGAAAACGGATCGGCGGAATCCGGGCTCAGAAGGACGCCGCCCGCGCCCAGCGCGTCGGCGGTACGCAGGATCGTGCCGAGGTTCCCGGGATCCTGCAGCCGATCAAGCGCGACGATCAGTCCGTCGGGATACGTTTCCGGGCAGGCGCAGTCCGGCGTTTCGACGACCGCGCATAGATTCTGCGGCGTCTTTGCGGCGCACAGCGCGTCCATCACGTCGTCGCTGACGAACACCGTTTCGATCCCGTCGGGCGTGTCAGCGCCTTCCTTTGCAAATACGGTCCGAATGCGTGCGCCGGACGCCGCCGCGTCAAACACCAGCTTGTCCCCCTCAATGAGATGCAGACCGGTCTCTTTCCGCGCTTTCGCGTCCTGTAATGCCCGCGCCGCTTTGATGCGCTCGTTGCTTCTGCTTGTGACGATCATATCTTTTCTGCGACAAAAAGCCACCGGAATCTGGTGGCTTTTGCTTTTACTCAAGGATTGCTCAGTTGCTTCTTGCGACCTTGCCGGAACGCAGGCAGCGCGTGCAGACGCTCATCTTCTGAACGCGTCCGTCAACGACGACATGCACGGTCTGAATATTCGGCGCCCAGCTGCGCTTGGTCTTGCGATTGGAATGGCTGACCAGATTGCCGGACATGGTTCCTTTCTTGCAGACTTCACAGAACTTACCCATTCAGTCCACCTCCTTGCTAAAACTCGAACATTGCAATACTACCACAAGGTTTTCAACAATGCAAGCATTATTTTTTCAAAATCGGACTTTTTTTCTGCGAATCTTACGATTTTTCAAGTCCGTGAGGCATTTTCCGGACAGGATTTTACCGCATGCCGAAGAAATCGTTCTGGCGAAGCGCTTCGTAGACGACGATCGCGACTGCGTTAGAAAGATTCAGCGAGCGCTGTCCGTCGCCCATCGGGATGCGGATCGCCTCAGACGCGTGCGCCTGAAGAAGCGGCTTCGGAAGCCCCGCCGTCTCCTTGCCGAAGACGAGAAAGTCGCCGTCGCGGAATTGCACCTCGTCATAACGGTTCTCTGCGTGCGTGCTGCAGTAGAAAAACCGCGCGTCGGGATACTCGGCCCAGACCTCCTCGATCGCATCGTGATAGAACAGCGTCAGCGAATGCCAGTAGTCGAGTCCCGCACGCTTCAAGCTCTTGTCGTCGGTCGAAAAACCGAGCGGCCGCACAAGGTGAAGCGCCGCGCCCGTGACCGCGCAGGTGCGCGAAATATTGCCCGTATTGCTCGGGATTTCCGGTTCCACCAACACAATATGAAGCATTCTCTCACCTCCGGTCTCAATGCCCGCATTGTAACACAGATTCGTATAAAATGCAAAATTTACAAAAACAAAGCGAAAATCTATTGAGAAACAGTTTGTACCTTGTTATAATACGGTATCATGACAACGATCGCAAACACGGGCTCCGCCCGTCCGCAACCGAATACCGCTTCAGCGCCCGTTCCGACGTCCCGCAGAGCCGAGGATCCCCTATCCGCGGCGAACGGTACGCTGCGCTTTTCCGCCGAGCGCAAGGCGGCAGCCCGCAGCGCGTCGGCTTCTTCCGCGCGCAGTACGGCGTCGGCGCCGAAGCGCAGTACGGCTTCGACGCAGAAGCGCGGTACAAGCGGCTCACAGCCGCCGAGAAAGCGCAGGCGCAGAAAGAAAAAGAACGCCCGTCTGCTGCTGATCGCCGTTTGTTTTCTGGTCTTTGCCGTCGGCGTGCTGATCACGGCGATCGTCCTTTCCGGAAACTGCGGAAAAGCGAAGCCCGATCCGAATCTGCCCGACGATCCGAACGCCGTTTCGTCGCCCGAACCCACCCAGATCCCGGTCACCGACAATACCGTGATCTCGCACAGCGCGACGATCGCGGGCGTAAACGTGCGCAATCTTTCGGTGCGCGACGCGCGGGAACGCGTGAAGGCCGCGCTTTCGGAAAAACAGAATTCGCTCGACATCACGGTTTCCTACGAAAGCTATGAACCGCTCGCCCTGAACGCCGAAACGATCGGTCTCGGTTACGACGAGGCCGTGCTCGAGGCGGCGCTGGAAAGCGCGGCGCGCGGCACGGAAACGGAGATCCCGATCCCGCTGACCTTCGACAGCGAGCTATTAAGAAACGCGCTGTATACCCTGAACGAGAAGATCCCGAACCATGCGGTCAACGCGAGCGCAACGGTCAAGTACAAGACGCACAAGATCGACGACGTCGTCTATTATCAGCCGTACTGGAGCTTCACGGAGGGCGTGAACGGCGCGAAGATCGACTTTGACGCGCTGGAGCGGCAGGTCGACGAAGCGATTGCATCCGGCGACCTGACCGCGTCGCTGACGCCGTCGGTCGCGGTGTCCGAACCGGAGATCACAACGCAGGCGCTCAGGGATCAGCTGACAAAGCTCGGAAGCTATCAGACCAACTATTCCTTCAAGGATTCCTCCAAGAATCCGGAATCCGACGCCATGTCGAGAGCGCGCGACACGAATATCTCGAAAGCGGTCGGCATGATGCAGGTCGTGGAATTGAAGCCCGGCAAGACGTTCGATTTCAACAAGACCACCGGCAACCGCACCGAAAAGAAGGGCTGGGCGCTTGCAAACGCGGTCTATCAGAAGGGTTACCGTCCGGAACCCGGCGGCGGCGTGTGCCAGGTCAGCACGACGATCTTCAACGCAGTCCTGCGCGCCGGTCTCACCAACATCAAGCGCACAGGGCACAGCATTCCGTCCGATTATGTGACCAAAAAGTTTGAGGACGGTCTGGGCTTCGACGCCACGGTGGACTACGGACATATCGATTTCACGTTCAAGAACGATACCGATCATACGATCTATATGTTCGTATACATCACGAAGAACAACAGCCGGCGCAAGAACATCAACGTGGAGATCTACGGGCAGAAGGAGCCGGGCGTCGAGTATCGCGTGCGCAACGAGATCCTTGAAATGACGTCATACGAGGATGAGAGCAAATACCAGTTCGAGTATGACAAAACAATGCTGTCGACCGCGAAGCGCATCCTTCTGAACACGCCGCACAACGGCTACCGCGTCAAGACATACGTCGACAAGTACAAGGACGGAAAACTCGTTAAGACCGTCCGCACCGAGGAAACGATCTATAAGCCGATCTATCCGATCTACAAGGTCGGCACCGCCGTGGTAACGCCCGTCCCGACCAAGACGCCGAAACCGACCAAAACGCCGAAGCCGACGGCGACGCCCAAGCCCGCCGATCCGCCGGGCGACGGCGGCGAATAAGAAACCGCATGAAAAAGGACTGCCGGCAGGCAGTCCTTTTGATTTGCTTTATCTGATCCCGAACGCGCGGAAGCTGTTTTCAAACAGCGCTTCGGCAAGCGTTTCCGGATCCGTTTCGCGCAGCCCGGCGAGTTTCCGGAGCGTCAGAACGATGCGCGTCGGATCGTTGCGCGTACCGCGGAACGGCACCGGCGTCATATACGGACAGTCGGTTTCGATGAGAAGCCGGTCCTGCGGCAGCTTCGCCGCGATCGCCCATTGATTGACCGCGTTTTTGAACGTCAGTGCGCCGCCGAACGCCACATACAGACCGAGATCGATGCATTCCTTCGCGATCTCCCAGCTTGCCGAAAAGCAGTGCATCACGCCCGAGAGCTTTCCGCGGTATTGCCGCAGAAGGTCCATCGTATCGCCGTGCGCCTCGCGGTCGTGGATGATGACCGGCGCATGAAGCTCCGCCGCCAGCGCAAGCTGCGCGTCGAAGCAGTCGCGCTGTACGCCGCGCGGGGAGAAATCGTAGTGGTAATCGAGCCCGATCTCGCCGATCGCAAGCATACGCTCGTGCGTAAGCGCCGTCCTGATGTGCTCAAGCGTTTCGGGACGGAATTCGTCCGCGGAATGCGGATGCACGCCCGCGCTGCCGAAAAAGAACGGAACGCGTTCGACAAGCGCGACCACGCGGTCGATCTCCGCTTCGTCGCAGCACGCTTCCATGACGTGCACGATCCCCGCTTCCGGCAGCGACGCGATCAGCGCGTCGCGATCCGCGTCGAACTGTTCGTCGAGGATGTGCGCGTGGGTATCGAACAGCCGCATCAGCGCACCACCCAGCCCGCGGGCAGCGCCTTTTCGGGCGTAAGGAACGCAAGCTCCTTATCTTCCGGATCGGATGCGCACAGGATCATGCCGTGGCTTTCCACGCCGCAGAGCGTGACGGGCTTGAGGTTCGCGACCAGCACGACCGTCTTGCCGATAAGGTCTTCGGGCTTGTACCAGCTCTTGATGCCGGAAACGACCGTGCGCTCCTCCGTCCCCAGAGAGACGGTCAGCTTCAGGAGCTTTTTCGAGCGTTTGACCTCCTCGCAGGCGACGACCTTTGCAAGGCGCAGATCGAGCTTTTGAAACTCGTCGTAGGTGATCTCGTCCTTGATCGGCGGAAGCGCCGGTCCCTGCGGCTGCGCCGCGGCTTTCTGCGCGTTCTGCAGCGCTTCGACCTTTTCCATCACGACCTTCGGATCGAGCCGCGCAAAGAGGATCTCCGGCTTTTCCGCAACCTTGCCGCCCGCCGCGGGATACAGTCCGAACGAATCGAGCGTTTCGAGCGCGCGCGGTTCCGTGCCGATCTGCGCGAGGATCTTCTCTCCCGTTGCGGGAAGAAACGGAGCGAGCAGGTTTGCGCCGATCGAGATGCTTTCGATCAGGTTATAGAGCACTTCCGAAAGACGGTCCGCCTTTTCGGGATCCTTCGCAAGAACCCAGGGCGCGGTCTCGTCGATGTACTTGTTGCTGCGGCGGAAGATATTGAAGATCTCCTCGAGCGCGTCCGCGATCCGGAAATCGTCCGTCGCCTTCCGCACACGCTCCGCCGCGCCGGCTGCGACCGCCTTGAGCTCCGCGTCGACCGGTTCCGCGGCGCCGGTGCGCTTCACGGTCCCGCCGAAGTATTTATTGCTCATGGCGACCGTGCGGTTCACGAGGTTGCCGAGCGTGTTCGCGAGGTCCGCGTTGAGCCGCTCAATGAGGTTGTCCCATGTGATCGAACCGTCGTTGTCGAACGGCATCTCCCTGAGCACATAATAGCGCACCGCATCGACGCCGAACAGATCCGCGAGATCGTCGGCATACATCACGTTGCCCTTCGATTTGCTCATCTTGCCCTCACCCTGCAGAAGCCACGGATGCCCGAACACGGTCTTCGGCAGCGGGATGTCCAGCGACATCAGAAAGATCGGCCAGTAGATCGTATGGAAACGGATGATGTCCTTGCCGATGATGTGCACGTCCGCGGGCCAGAGCTTTTTGAACTGCTCCGTCGATTCGCCGCCGCAGTCGTAGCCGATGCAGGTGATGTAGTTTGCAAGCGCGTCCAGCCAGACGTAGACCACATGCTTCGGATCGAAGTCGACCGGAATGCCCCACGAAAACGACGTGCGCGATACGCAAAGGTCCTGAAGCCCGGGCAGCAGGAAGTTGTTCATCATCTCGTTTCTGCGCGAAACGGGCTTGATGAAATCGGGATGCGTGTTGATGTAGTCGATGAGTTTCGGCGCGTACTTGCTCATCTTGAAGAAGTACGCCTCCTCCTTTGCGGGCTGCACCTTCCCGCCGCAGTCGGGGCACTTGCCGTCCACAAGCTGCGAGGGCGTGAAGAACGACTCGCAGGGCAGGCAGTACATACCCTCGTAATATCCTTTATAGATATCGCCCTTGTCGTACATATATTTGAAGATCTTCTGCACCTGCGCGACGTGGTCGTCGTCGGTCGTGCGGATGAAGCGGTCGTAGGACGTGCCCATGAGATCCCAGATGCGCTTGATCTCGCCGGCGACGCGGTCGACGTATTCCTTCGGCGTCTGTCCCGCGTTCTTCGCCTTTTCCTCGATCTTCTGACCGTGCTCGTCCGTGCCGGTCTGCAGATAGACGTCGTAGCCCTCGTAGCGCTTGAACCGCGCGATGCTGTCCGCAAGGATCGCCTCGTAGGTGTTGCCGATGTGCGGTTTCCCGGACGCATAGGCGATCGCCGTCGTCATGTAATACTTCTGTCTCATATCATTCTCTCTCCTTGTTCCTGTCAGTATAAGAAGACTGTGCGTTTTTGTCAACCGTGAAAATCCACGGAGAAAGTCCGCCCGCCGCCGTGCGCCGCTTTTCGCGGAGCGAAAGATGCGGATTTTCCTTGATCAGCCGTTCGAGGAGCTTCGCGTCCGCGGTATAGAGCACCGCAACGCCGCCGTCGTTCAGATAATACGGAAGGCGCTTCAGAAAACGTGCGTACAGCGTTTCGTTCTCGCGATGCGAACCCACGCGGCTGCCGAACGGGAGATTGCCGATCACAAGGTCCGCGCCGCTTTTCGCCTCGAACCGCAGAATGTCGCGGCAGATGAACCGCGCGCGGCTCTGTATTGCCCTTGCGTTCTCCCTTGCGGTCACGATCGCCGTGCCGCTTTTGTCCACGCCCGTCAGCGTTTTGCAGTTCGCCTGCGCCTCCGCCGCAAAGAGCAGCGAGCCCGAGCCGCAGAACGGATCGAACACCGCGGGACGGTCACATTTTGTCAGCGAAAGCGCGTAGCGGCTCATCGCGTACGCCAGCGCGGGCTGCATCGACGCGGGCAGTGTGCCCTTGCGCCACGGATAGCGTTCGTCTTTGACGTTCCACAGCTTCCAGTAGAGGTCGCAGACATCGTTGCGCGAATCGATGCGCAGCTCGCAGTCGTATGCCGACGGATTGTTGTGTCCGTCCAGAAGCCCTTTCAAACGCTCGATGAACCCGCTCCGGTCCTTTAAGTATCCGCGGATCTCGATGCGATAATACGTCCCGATACAGTTTTTCGCCGCGGCGGCGATCGCCTTCGGCTCCATCGGCACGTCGAACGCGACCGGCAGCAGCGCTTCCGTCATGCAGTTTGCGCGATAGATTTTTGCAATTTCATCCGTGAACAGAGAGACCGCGTCGCCTTTGATCTTTCCCGAAAATCCGAGCGAGCGAAGTTCCCCGGAAAGCTCCTTTGCAAAGCCGTGCGGTGCAAAACACAGCACTTCACGCGGCGCAGCGAGCTTTAAAAGCGTCCGTTCCGGCACGGTCATAAACCGCTGCGTCGCCTTTTCGTATGCCAGCGCGATCTCGGCGATATGCTTGTCCGTTTCTCCGGATTCCGAAACCGGCACGCGGTAGGAAAGCAGCGCGTCCTTTGCGTTGAGCTTGCCGAGCGCGAGCAAAAGACTCGGCACGGCGAACAGCGTCGTTTCGGTTTCGAGCGCGCGAATAAGTACGGGGACGTACGTCTCGTTTTCCAGCGCGCCGATCAGGCGGTATGCGTTCTTGCGCACCTTCGGCCGGTCGCTTTCCGCCAGTGAGGAAAGCAAAGCGCGATCGGAAAGCGCCGCTTCGATCTCCGCTCTGCCCTGTTTGGTCTTTGCCGTCGCGCAGAGCGCAGACAGCGCCTCGACCGCGGTTTCGCCGTTCAGTTGTCCGATCAGTTCCGCCGTCGTCATGCGTTCGCCGCTTCGCGGATCAGTCGCAGAATATGCTCGGTGCCGTCGACGCTCTCGGCGTGACGCATCGTTTCGATATATGTTTCGCGGTTTTCATACAGCGCGGTCACCTCGCGGAGCACGGATTGCGCGTTCACTTCATCCGCCTTCAGCACGCGCGCATAGCCGCGCTTTTCAAAATACGCCGCGTTCAGTTCCTGATCGCCGCGTGTGGACGCGCCGGACAGCGGCAGCAAAAGCATGGGTTTTTGAAGCGCCAGAAGCTCGAACACAGCGTTTGCGCCCGCGCGGGAAACGACGACGTCCGCCAGCGCAAAGAGGTCCGCCATCTCCTCGCGGATGTACTCGTACTGCAGATATCCGGGCATGGAGACGGTTTCATCCAGCTTGCCTTTGCCGCACAGATGCACGACGTCAAAGGTTTTCAGAAGCTCCGGCAGCGCTTCGCGCACGGCGACGTTGACCGCGACCGCGCCGAGACTGCCGCCCGTTACCAGAAGGACCGGCTTCTCTCCGGAAAGGCCGGTGAATCCGAGCGCGCGTTCGCGCGAGCCGCGGTACAGCTCCGGACGGATCGGCGTGCCGGTGTGCACGCCCTTATTGCCCTTTACATAGGGAACCGTGTCCGCAAACGTCACGAGCACCTTATCCGCAAAATGCGCGTCGATTTTGTTCGCGAGACCGGGGGTATAGTCCGATTCGTGTGTGAGCACCGGGCAAAGTCCCTTTGCCGCGGCAACGACGGGCACGGAAACATAGCCGCCCTTGCTGAACACGACGGCGGGCTTCAGCGCCTTTAAGATGTTCTTCGCCTGACGGTACCCCTTCTGCACATGAAACGGCATGGTCAGCGTTTTCAAGCTGGCATAGCGCCGCAGCTTGCCCGAATCGATCTCGTGATAGATCACGTCCGGAACCGCTTTCAAGAGCTCCTTTTCCATACCGGACGTGCCGATATAATGAATGTCCCATTCGCTGCGGTCGAGTTTTTCGATCAGCGCGAGGTTCGGCGTCACATGCCCCGCCGTGCCGCCGCCCGTAAAAACGATGACTTTTTTCATGCTGTTCTCCCCCTCGTTTCTATCCTATGCGCAAAAACGCCTGTCAGTTGCCGACGCCCGCCGTCAAAAACGCACTCTGCGTCACGCCGGGCTTCGTCAGCTCGTCGTCCTTCAGAAGCACGCGCGCGGTCATGAATTTCATCAGCGAATACTCCTCCGGCAGATGCTCCATATCGAGCTCCAGCATGACCATGACCAGACGTTCGTCCTCCGGGCTGACCTCGGAGCCGTCCTTGTTCGCCTCACGGAAGCCGATGAACCAAGCGATTTCCTTTTTCGCCTGTGAATTCTTATCCTTCTTGTTGCCGACCTCGGCGGTTCCCGTCTTGCCCGAAATGATATAGCTCCTGACGCCGAGATATCGGCCCGTGCCGCCGTGATTCTCCGGCAGCTTGCATACGCCGATCATCATGTTCGCCATGATATCCGCATTGGTCTTCGAGCAGATCCTTTTCCAGACCGCGCCTGTCTCATGCTTGTACGTTTCGGTATAATTCTGTCCCTCCGCCTGCCAGATCGAATCGACCACATAGGGGATCGGCGCGTTTCCGTCGTTGCGGAACGCTGCGATATAGCTCGCCATCTGCAGCGGCGTGACCAGCAGCTCGCCCTGTCCGTAGCCGCTCATCGCAAGCAGGGTGTAGGTCTCGGTGCTGCCCTCGTTCTTGATCTGCGACGGCTGCGTCGGCAGGTCGAACGGAACGCTTTCGCCCATGCCGATGAACTTGAGATAATCCTTGAACCGGTCCCAGCCGAGCTTCAGCGCCATCCATGCAAAGAAGATATTATCGGAGTCAATGATGCTCGATTCCATATTCATCGGCGTATGGCGACCGGAGGAATAGGTGCGGGTGATCTCCTCGATGCCGGTGTAGGCGTATTCGCCCTTTTTGACCTCCCATGCGTCCTTCCAGCTTCCGCCCGACGTGGTATAGCGCGCAATGCGGATGTGATCCTGTTCGCTCTTCGGAAATTCTGTCTCCGGCGTGGCGACGCCCGCCTCCAGCGCGCCGACGCCGGTGAACGGCTTGAACGTCGATCCCGGCGCATAAAGGCCCTGGATCGCGCGGTTCAACATCGGCGTCTGCGGGTCCTTTTCCAGCGCTTCGAACGCCTCGGTGCCGACGGTGCCTCGGCTGAACGATTCCACGTCGTAGTCCGGGAACGAGTACAGCGCCTCGATCGCGCCGGTCTTCGGATTCATGACGATGACGGTCCCGCCGATGCTGCTGTCGTAGACGACGGTCTTTACGACCTCCTCTACGCGCTGCTGCATCTTGATGTCCAGCGTCAGATGCAGGTCCTGACCGTCGATCGCCGGGTTGTTATAAAGCGTTTGACGGTTGCTTCCGTCCAGTCCCTGGATGTATGCGTAGCCGCCCTTTTGCCCGCGCAGCAGCGATTCATACTGCTGCTCGAGACCGGCATATCCCATCCAGCTGTCCTTTTCGTAAACGGCAAACGCCTCCGCCGCGGCAATATCCTCTTCGGTCGCGTTCTTGCCTGCCGCCGCCTCGCGCTTCTTTTTGATGTCCTTCCACGTCGTTTCCCACATGATCGAGGCAAAGCCCAGAAGATGGGACGCCGACCGGCCGTATGGGTATTCGCGGAAGCGCGTGGACGTCAAGCTGGCGTTCTTATCGATACCGATGCCCTCGATCGCCAGAAGCCGTTCCTCGAGCGCGTCGTCCATCTGATCCGGATAGAGCTTTGCAATGACCGCCGAGGAGTTGGTGCTGTTGATCGCCTTTCGCACCAGCTCTTCATATTCGTCCGCCGGCGTACCGGAGGGCTTCAGGATCGGGATCGCCAGAATCTGCTTGATGACCTCTTCCTTTTTATCCTTCGGAATGTGGTTCGGGACGCAGAAGACCGTGATCGGAGAAAGGTTTTTGACGAGCAGCTCGCCGTTGCAGTCGAAGATCTCGCCGCGCTTCGGGTAGTTGATACCGACCAGCAGCTTGTCCCCCCATTCCATCGTGGGGAAGATCAGCGCGGGCGTCCAAAGGATGCCCCAGCGTCCGTTTTCATACGCGGCGTTGATCGTATAATCGTTGGTCATCTCGCCGAGCGACGTGTCGTAAGTCATCTGAAAATCAACGGAGCTCGTGATCGACGCGTCCGAAACGGTGCGAACGATGTAGCTGATCTCTTTCAGCCCGACCGCCTCGAAGATCTGCTGATACTTTTCGGCAAACTCCTTGGCGCTGATCATCGGATCGCCCGGCTTTGTGTCCGTGCCCGTCGTGTTCTTCACGGAATCGGACAGCAGGTCGTACGCCGCGCCGTAGCTGCCCTCCGCAACATATTCGATGAACGACAGACAGACCTCGCTCCCGTTTCCGTGCGGCACGGAACAGCCGATCGGCAGCATCGCGCCGAACAGCATAATGAAAATCAATATGATACAAATCCCTTTTTTCACGGTATATGATCTCCGGGTAATAAATTTCCGCTTATCATTATAACAGAAAAAATCGGTTTGTGCGTTTTTTTTGCGATCGTTTTCAAAAAAGACGCTTTTTCTACGTATTTTCTTCATACCATGAACCATGAATATCGTGATTCTGCTTCTTTTGGTCGCCGGGATCGCCGTTTCGCTGCTTTTTGGCAAAGCGGACGGCGTGCTTTCCGCGCTGCAGAACGGCGCGGCGTCCGCGGTCGAAAACATCCTGCGGCTCTCCGGCGCATATCTGCTTTGGATGGGGCTTCTGAACGTCGCCGAAAAAGCCGGGCTCATCAAAGCGCTGTCGCGTCTGCTTTCCCCCGCGCTCCGGCTGCTGTTTCCGGATGCGAAAAACGCGCGCGAAGCGATCTCGATGAACCTTGCCGCCAACATGCTCGGCATGGGCAACGCCGCCACGCCCTACGGTCTTTCCGCCATGCGGCTGATGGAGGAGGAAAACCCGCATAAGGGCGTCGCCACAAACGGGATGTGCGTGCTGCTTGTCGTCAACGCCTCGTGCCTCGAGCTGTTCCCCGCGACGCTCGTCGGGATCCGGTCCGGCTTCGGCTCCGCCGTGCCGTCCGCCGTCGTGCTGCCGACGCTGATGAGCTCGCTCTGTTCAACGATCGTCGCCGTCGTGCTCTGTCTTTTGTTCATCCGCCCATGCCCGTCGCGATCCTGATCCTTGCGCTGCTGCTGTTTGCCGCCGCGCAACGCGTCAACGTGTTCGAGGCGTTCCGCGAGGGCGCGGCGCGGGCGATCCCGCTCCTCAAAACGATCCTGCCGACGCTCGCGGTCTTTTCGGCGGCGATGACGCTGTTTCGCGAAAGCGGCGCCTCGGAGATGCTCGCTTCCGTTCTTTCGCCCGCGTTCCGCTTCTTCGGCGTCGATCCCGCGCTTGTGCCGCTGATCCTCGTCCGCCCGTTTTCCGGCAGCGCCGCGCTCGCCGCGCTGACCGACGTGTTTGCGGAATACGGTCCCGATTCGCGCATCGGACTGACGGCGAGCGTGCTGCTCGGCTCGTCCGAAACGGTCTTCTATACCCTTGCCCTGTACTTCGGCAGCGCCGGCGTCAGAAAGACACGGTTCGCCGTGCCCGCGGCTTTGATCGCGCTGTTTACCTCGATCGTGACGGGACTCCTTTTTTCGTCCCTTTTCTTCGGCGCATAGCGCATTTCATTGGACTTTTGGAAGAATCCGTGCTATGATATGTTTGAAAATATGTGGCTTTCCGGAGGAATCCAAGTTATGCGCATTGAAAACCGAATCCTTGTCGGCAGGGGCGAGACCGAAGCTGCGATCCTTCCCGAAACGGCGAACCGCCACGGCCTGATCGCCGGCGCGACCGGCACGGGCAAGACGATCACGCTGAAGGTCATGGCGGAATCGTTCTCCGACCTCGGCGTGCCGGTGTTTCTGGCGGACGTCAAGGGCGACCTTAGCGGCTGCTGCAAGCCGGGCGAAATGACCGGGAAGATCGCGTCGCGGCTTACGGGCATCGGCATCGATCCGGACAGTTTTGAAATGCGGCGCTATCCCGTGCGGTTCTGGGACGTGTACGGCGAGGGCGGGCATCCGGTGCGCACGACCGTCAGCGAAATGGGCGCGGAGCTTCTGTCCCGCCTGCTCGGCTTATCCGACGTGCAGTCCGGCGTTCTTTCGATCGCGTTCCGCGTGGCGGACGACAACGGCTGGCTTCTGATCGATCTCAAGGACCTTCGCGCAATGGTCGCCTACATCACCGAGCACGCCGCGGAGCTCCTGCACGAATACGGCAATATTTCAAAGCAGTCCGCCGGCGCGATCCAGCGCGCGCTCCTGCAGCTTGAGGACGCGGGCGGAAACCTGTTCTTCGGCGAACCCGCGATCGACCTTTCCGACTGGATGCAGACGGACGAGGACGGACGCGGCTATATCAACGTGTTCCATTGCGCGAAGCTCTATCAGAGCCCGCTTCTGTACTCGACCTTCATGCTGTGGCTGCTTGCCGAGCTCTTCGAGGAGCTGCCCGAGGTCGGCGATCTCGAAAAGCCGAAGCTCGTGTTCTTCTTCGACGAGGCGCATCTCCTTTTCTCCGACGCAAAAAAAGCGCTGCGCGACAAGGTCGAACAGGTCGTCAAGCTGATCCGTTCGAAGGGCGTCGGCGTCTATTTCATCTCGCAGCAGCCGTCCGACCTGCCGGATCCGGTGCTGGCGCAGCTCGGCAACCGCGTGCAGCACGCGCTGCGCGCCTATACGCCCGCCGAACAGAAGGCGATCCGCACCGCCGCCGCGACGTTCCGCGTGAATCCGAAGTTCAAGACCGAAGACGTTCTCGTTGAACTCGGCACCGGCGAAGCGCTGGTCAGCTTCCTCGATGCGAAGGGACGTCCGTCGATCGTCGAACGCTGCACGATCCTGCCGCCGCAGTCGATGATTGGCATGATCGACGACGAGCGCAGGAAAGCCGAGATCATGGCGGACACGCTCTACGGCAAGTACGACGATCCGGTCGACAACGAATCCGCATATGAGATCCTGACCGGCAAAGCGCAGGCGGAAGCGAAGGAAAAAGCGGAGGCCGCCGAACGCGAGGCCGCCGAAAAGGAACGCGAACGGCAGGAAAAGGAAGAAGCCAAGGCAAAGGAAAAAGCCGAAAAAGAGGAAGCGAAGGCAAAGGCGAAGGCCGAAAAGGACGCGCTGCGCGAAAAGGCGAAACGCAAGAGCAAGACCTCCTCCGCCCTCGGCAAGGCCGCCTCGTCCGCCGCGAACACGATCGGCCGCGAGGTTGGCAAGTCGCTCTATCGCGGTCTGCTCGGCACGCTCAAAAAAATTTTCTGATCCGGAGGAACCGATATGTCTCTTTACTGTGAAAACTGCATGAAGCTCGTCGACACCGCAATCTGTCCCCGCTGCCGGAACCGGAAGCTGCGCGCGCCGCAGCCCGGCGATTTCTGTCAGATCGCCGAGGTCCCCTATATACAGGCGGAGATGCTGAAGGAGCTGTACGCCGACAACGGCATCCCCTGCACGGAGCGTTCCGTGCTCGGGGCGGGGCTCGTCGCGGAGCTCGGCGTGAACGTCGGACGTGTGCGCCTGTATGTGCCGTTCGACCGGCTCGCGCCGGCAAAGGAGCTTTACGACGCATATTTCTGCGGCGCGGCGGACGCCGCCGAACGGGAATACGATTCCGATCCCGAATAATCCCGCCTGCGCATCTGCGGGCTTTCCATACCCTTTCGACCGACAAAAACCGACATGAAACGACGTCTGAACATCCGAATCGCCCTCGTCCTCGCGCTTGTGCTGCTGTGCATGAGCGTGCCGTCCGCGCGGGCGGAAGAAAAAGCGGAGCCGGTCAACGTCTCCAGAAGCTGCGAGTATAAAAGCTCCAAAAAGGCGAAATACCTCAAGGATTTCGTGACCAACCCCGATCCCAAGTATTCCCAGGAAATTCAGAAGAACGAATGGGTTTCGATCGGCTGGAAGGATACGCCGGTCGATTTCGTGTACTATGCGTGGACGGACGACAAAGGCGTCACGCCTCCGCCGTATACGATCGCTCTGCTCGACGAGAACGGCGACGTGCTCGAAGAACGCGCGGGCGAACCGTACTGGGACAACGGCGTCGAAATCGGAAGCGGCGTGCACGGCGTGCGGCTTTGCCCCGCGGAGGACGCGCGGCTCTGTACGCTCACGGCGTTTTCCGGCGGCGCGCCTTCGGACTATCATCCGTGGCAGCCGACGCCCGAAAAGCTCGACTTTCTGGTGATCGCCATGCATCCGGACGACGACACGCTCTTTATGGGCAACATGATCCCGACCTACGGCGCGGAACGCGGGCTGACCGGCTCGATCCTCTATCTTGCGACGCGGGCGCGCGTCCGCCGCACCGAAGCGTGCAACGGCGCGTGGATCATGGGCTTGAGAACCTATCCGGTCATGGCGGGGCTTGCCGACATTTCGATCAAGAATCAGGAAAAATACGGAAAGAATTTTCAGCTCCCGGACGTCGAACGCACGCTGGTGCGGTATCTTCGGAACCTGCGTCCGGAGGTCGTGATCACGCACGACGACAACGGCGAATACGGACACTGGCAGCACAAGATCGTCGCCGCGGCGATGCGCCGGGCGGTCGTCGACGCCGCCGATCCGAATTACGATCCCGAATCCGTCGCGTCGTACGGCTTGTGGCAGGTCAAAAAACTGTACCTGCACCTTGCAAAGGAAAATCCGATCTTCATCTCCGCGACGGTCCCGCTCGAAGCGTTCGGCGGACGCACGGGCTGGGAGATCGCGCAGGAAGCGTATCAATGCCATCAGTCGCAGCGGCTGTGGTATCATCCGTGCAACAACAGGAACGAAAACAGTCTGGAAAAGTTCGGACTCGTCTTTACGGCGGTCGGACTCGATTCCGGGATCAACGATATGTTTGAAAACGTCGATCTCTCGCCGGAACCGACGCCCGAACCCACGCCCGAGCCGACGCCGGAACCGACGCCCGAACCGACGCCGGAACCCACGCCCGAACCGACGCCCGAACCCACGCCCGCGCCCACCGAGGCGCCTGCCGAAAGCCCGACCGTCGCGCCCGAACCCGCGCCGGAATCCGCACCGGAACCGACGCCCGAACCCGCGCCGGAGCAGCCGATCAGCCCGACCGTCTGGATCCTTGCCGGCGCGCTGGCGCTTGCGGTTGCGGGGCTGTGCGCCGTTCTGCTGCTGCGGAAACGAAGGAGGTAAGCGCATGAAACGAACCGCCCGGCTTTTCTCCGCGATCGTTCTGCTTGCCGTTCTCTTCGCCTGCAAAACGCAGGAACCGGTCCCGGAACCGGCGGCGGAACCCGCCGAAACCTTTGCCCCGACGCCGGTCCCGGAGGAAGCGGTGGCGCTTGCGACGTCCGGACCGACTGCGGAGCCGACGTCCGAACCGACCGAAGCGCCGACGCCCGAACCCACGCCCGAACCGACACCGGAAACAGTCTCTTCGGTCTGGATCTTCGGACGCGAGATCGCGCAGGATACGGAAACGCTGGATCTCTCCGATACGGAATCGCCGTCGCCGGACGAGCTTGCCGCGGCGCTTCCCTATCTCCCCGCTTTGAAAACGGTCGCGCTCGGCAAGCGGGACCCGGCGCTCGCCGCGTCGTTCCGCGCGGCGTTCCCCGATCTTACGATCACCGCGCAGTACCGGTTCACCTATCTCGGCAAAGAGCTGAACGAGAGCACCGAGGAATTGAATCTTTCGAGAACAAAGATCGCCGATGCCGAAAAGCTCCGCAGCGTGCTCACATGGCTGCCCGCGCTGAAGCGCACCGAGCTGTCCGGCTGCGGACTGCCGAACGAAACGCTTGCGGCGCTGCGGGACGAGTTCCCGGAAAAAGGGATCGTCTGGACGGTCTATCTCGGCTATTGGGGCCCGCTCCGCACGGACGCGACCGCGTTCACCACGCGCAGCAGCAAGCGCCCGGACGAGATCAGATACCGGCTGACGACCGGCTCGGCATCGCCGATCCAATACTGCACCGAGCTCGTCGCGCTCGACCTCGGACATCAACAGATCGAGGACATCTCCTGCTTCACAAGTCTCACAAAGCTGCAGGTGCTGATCCTTGCGGACAATCAGATCACCGACATCTCGGCGCTTGCTTCGATGCCGGAGCTCGTCTACGTCGAGCTGTTCATGAACCGCATCAGCGACCTCTCGCCGCTTTCGGGGCTCAAAAACCTCAAGGATCTGAACGTCTGTGCAAACAAGATCGATGACTTGTCCCCGCTCGCATCCGTCTCTTCGCTCGAACGGCTGTGGTGCGCGCGGAATCCGTTCGCGCCGGAGGACTGCGACGCGCTCCGCGCGCTGCTTCCGGACTGCGAGATCAACAACACCGCCGAGGACGATACGCTCGACGGCTGGCGCACGCACGAACGGTACTCCTGGATGCGGGCGTTCTTTGAAAACTCTCCGCGCTACCGCTGAGGAGCGACGTTTCTGTCCCCCGGAAGGAAACGTGTTATGCAGGCGTCACACTGCGGATCCGTGTGTCGAAAGAGCGCGGCGCGGCTGAATATTCCGCCTGATCCTGTATATTCCTGCAAACGGTGTATACCCCGTTATGCGCCGGTTCTGCATGATTTTTCGGGTTTTTGAATGTAAAATCCACGAAAAATATTCATATTTCGTTTGCATTTTCCGATGTACGGCGTTATACTCGGTATGCCATCCAGAGTGCGCGAGAGACAAGCTCCGTGACCGCACAGCAACCTGCCTCAGTAAGGTGCTAATGCTTGACGATGGCATGTCAAAAAATACCGTCCCGGTCAATGCGATCGGGACTTTTTTCTTCCGGCGGGAAGAAATATATTTTAAAGCGCCGCGACGAAACCGCTCGCCGCGCGGTATTATGAAAAGAGAGTCTGAATCGAGGTGTCCTATGAAAAAGAAACGCAGAGGTTGGGTACGGATCATCGTGATCCTACTGGTGCTGACCTTGCTGGGCGGCGGCGTTTACTACTTCTATCAGCGCAGAAACGGCGGCGACGAAGGCACGGCGTATGTGCAGTCCGTGGCGGCGGTCACCGGCATGGGAACCGTCGGTCTTTACGCGCAGTACAACGGCATCGTGGAGGCAAAGGACGTCATCGATGTCAATCCGTCCGCCGACATGACCGTCAAGGAATGCTTCGTGACCGCCGGCAGCAAGGTGAACGAAGGCGATCCGCTGTTCCGTTACGACGTGGACGATCTGAAGCTGTCGCACGCGCAGATCCTGATCGACATCACCGGCATCGAAAACAAGCTGCGGACCAACCGCAGTCAGCTCGCCTCGCTCAAAAAACGGCTCGAAAAGGCGAAGGAAAAGGACCGCTACGGGATTGAGCTCGACATTCAGACCGTCGAGCTGGACATTCGCAAGGGCGAATACGAGCTTGCGGACAAACAGCGCAAGGCGGAGGAAATGCAGGAGCTGATCGACGCGAGCACGGTCTTCTCCCCCGTTACGGGGACGGTGCGCTCCGTGCGCGACGATTCCGGCTCGAGCGATCCGTTCGGCTATTCCGGCAGCGGCAGCAGCGCCTACATCACGATCATCGCGGGCACGGCGTTCTGTGTGAAGGGCACCGTGAACGAGCAGACGATCTACACGCTGTTCCCGGGCATGCCGGTGCTCATCCGCTCGCGCGTGGACGACACCGTTTACCGCGGCACGATCTATCGCGTCGATACCGAATCGACGTCGGGTGAATCGCAGGCGGGCATCTATTACGACGGCGGCGAACGCGCCAGCAAGTATGCGTTTTATGTGGAACCGGAGAGCATCGAAGGGCTGCTGATCGGTCAGCATGTGCTGATCGACCTGAACACCGACGAATCCGAAAGCTCCGCGCTGATGCTGCCCGCGGCGTTTCTGATCGAAGAGGACGGCGGCTTCTTCGTGTGGGCGGCGGACGCGAACGGACGCATGGAAAAGCGCCGCGTGACCGTCGGCGCGTATTCCGAAGAGACCGAATGCTATGAGATCGTCGGCGGACTGACGCTGAAGGACCGCATCGCGTTCCCGGACGACACCGTGCGCGCGGGCATGCTCGCAACGGAGACGATGTTCGCGGATCCTGCCGAAAACGGTATGCTCCCCGTCGAAGAACCGGCCGGATTTGAAATCGACGAATCCTTCGGCTTTGACAGCGTCGTGCCCGACAAGCCGTCCGGTTTTATCGACTTCGGCGAGGACGGCGAAGACATCGTTTCGTTCAGCGTCGATCCCGCGTTCGGAGGATGATATGCTGATCCGTCTCGAACACATCGAAAAAACATACGGCACCGCCGATCATCCCGTTCCGGTGCTGCACGACGTCAATTTTGCCATGCACGAAGGCGAATACTACGCGATCATGGGCCCGTCCGGCTCCGGCAAGTCGACGCTGATGAACATTCTCGGGTATCTCGATACGCCCACAAAGGGCACCTATTACTTCGAGGACGTCGACAACAGCCGCGCGTCCGACACCAAGATGGCGCGTATCCGCAACGAAAAGATCGGGTTCGTGTTTCAGTCGTTCCATCTTCTGCAGCGCCGCCGCGCATGGGAAAACGTCGCTCTGCCGCTGATGTACGGCGACGTGCCGAAGCGCGAACGCCGCGAACGCGCGGAACAGGCGCTTCTGGAGGTCGGGCTCAAGGACCGCATGAACTTCTATCCCACGCAGCTTTCCGGCGGACAATGCCAGCGCGTGGCGATCGCGCGGGCGATCTGCACGCGGCCGAAGCTGCTGCTTGCCGACGAACCGACCGGCGCGCTGGATTCGAAGTCCGGTCAGCAGATCATGGACATCTTCGACGCGCTCCACGCGCGCGGGATGTCGATCATCATGATCACGCACGAACACGCCGTCGCGGAACGCGCAAAGCGCATGCTGCACATCTATGACGGCGTTCTTTCGGGAGGCGACCGCATATGAAACGTGCTTTGAAGATCATCATTGCCTGTGTTCTTTGCATCGGTTTGCTTGCCGGCGGCGTCTTTGCATACCTGAAATTCCGCAAGGTTCCGCCCTGCGAGGTCTATCCCGCCATGCAGTGGATGATGTCGTATATGCCGAACCAGACGTACCTTTACGGCATCGTGACTTCGGACGCGTCGCAGGTCGTTCTGAAAAGCGCCGACCGCAACGTTCTGGAGATCCTTGTGAAGCCCGGCGATACCGTCACCGTGGGCGATCCTCTGCTGCGCTACGACGCGACGCGCGCCGAGCTCTCCTTTGAAGAAAACAAGCTGGAGCTTATCAAGCTCGAAAACAAGCTGCGCTCGGAGTACGCGGAGTACAGGCGATACGCCCGCGTCGATTACGAGAACCCGCTTCTGACGCCCACGCCGACCGCGGCGCCGCGCCGCGGCAGGATCTTCGATCTTTCCGGCCGGATCCTGCCCGATCTGCATTCGGCCGTCGGCGGCAGCGGTTCGCAGACCGATCCGTTCGTATATGAGATCGGCGCAAACGACCGCGTGACCGATACTTTCCTGCAGTCGCTGATCACTCTGGCGGCGGAGCGCGGAACGGCGGTCTATGCGCGGATCGTGCAGCCCGAGGCGGAGATCCTGATCTCGGCGGCGCCGGACGGCGCACTCACGCTGTCGGTCAAGGTCGAAAACGACGCCGGCGTCGCGGATCTCGAGCATCCGAAAAGCGGCAACGGCAGCGCGTCCGATCCGATCGTCTATTCCTACGGCTCCGGCGCAAGGGTTCCGAATGCGTTTCTGGCATCGCAGCGCGAAAAAGCCGCGGAGCTGATGCGCGACTGGTATGTGACGCTCAAGGCGGAACGGTTCACGGTTGAGCTCCGGTTCACGCCGGACGGTGCATTCTCGTTCGTCACCTCCGTAAAACCCGCTCCGACGCCGACGCCTACGCCGACGCCCACGCCCACCCCCACGCCGACGCCCACACCGACGCCGACGCCCACACCGACGCCTACCCCTTCGCCCACGCCGGACGGCACCCTTGAACCGGGTGAGACCGCAACGCCGAAGCCCACGCCCACGCCGTATTACGGCGGAGGCGGCGGTATGACGAAGGCGCAGCGCGAGGCGTACGCCAACGAGATCGCGAACGGCATCCGCGAGGATGAGCTTCGCTACCGCCAGCTTGTGCTCGACATCGAAAAGGCGCAGCGCAGCGGTCTGGACGGCATCCTGTTCTCCGAGGTCAACGGCACGGTCATGCAGGTGAAGCAGCCGGATGAGGCCGCAAACGGCGATATCCTTGTGGAGATCCGCGGCGGCTCGGGGCTGCACATCAGCGTACTCGTCGGCGAAGACGAGCTTTCCGAATATCCGGTCGGGACCGAGCTTTCCGGCTTCTCCTATCAGCTGCAGAAAAACGTGACCGCATGCGTCAGCAAGGTCGGCACGATGCCGGTCAGCACGAACTACTCCGGCAGCGGCAACCCGAACTCTTCCGGCTACCTTCTGGTGCTCGACGTCACGGGGGGCGTCGTTCCCGGCATCGGCGAGTATATCGAGTTCTCGAACTTCTCCTCGCTCTATGAGCAGGGCACGATCTATCTGCACGAGGCGTTTTTACGCGAGATCGACGGCGAGACCTGCGTGTTCGTCGCAAACGGCGACGCGCTCGAGAAACGCGTCGTAAAGACCGGCAGCCGCATGAACGAATATGTGGAGCTCATCGGCATGCCGATCACCCCCGAGGACCGCATCGCGTTCCCCTACGACAAGAACTGCAAAGAAGGCAGTCCGGTCGAGGACGCGAAGGGCGGCTTCTACTACGGCTGGTAAGGAGGGCGCGATATGCTGGAAAACTTCCGCGAGGCCTTCGACGGCATTCGCTCCCACAAACTGAGAAGCGCGCTGACGATGCTCGGCATCATCATCGGCATCGCGAGCATCATTGCGATCTCCTCCACGATCATGGGCACGAACGAGCAGATCAAGCAGAACCTGGTCGGCTCCGGCTCGAACGTCGTGACCGTTCGCCTGTATCAGGGCGATTATCCGTTCGAGAGCGCATGGAGCACGCCGCCGGACTACATCCCGCCGCTGACGAACGACACGCTTGAAGAGATCCGCGCCGTGCCTGCGGTCGCGTCCGCGGCGTATTACGCGCAGCGCGACGCCTACGGACAGATCCGCAGCGGCGGCAAAGCGCTGAGCGCCGGCACGGTCTACGGCGTGGACAGCTCGTATCTTTCCGTGTACGGCTACACCGTGCGCATCGGACGCGGCTTTACGGACAGCGACAGCGACCGCTTCCGCAAGGTCGCGATGATCGACGAGACCGTCTCCGCCGCGCTGTTCTCCGGCGCGAATCCGGTCGGCGAATCCATCGACATCTGCGGCGAGCCGTACATCGTGATCGGCGAGTTCACGCGCGCGTCGGACTTTCGTCCCACGGTGAGCACGCTCGACGAATACTTCACCTATAACCAGTCGACCGGCGGAAAGGTGCTGATCCCGTTCTCCACCTGGCCGGTGCTGTTCCGCTACGACGAGCCGCGCTCGCTCGTGATCCGCGCCGTGGACACCGATTCCATGACGGCGGCGGGCAGAAAAGCCGAGGAGATCCTGAACGGAACGATCCAGAAGGAGAACCCCGAGGTCCGCTATAAGAGCGAGGACCTTCTGGAGCAGGCGAAAAACCTGCAGGAGCTTTCGAGCGCCACGAACCGCCAGCTCATCCTGGTCGCGGGCATTTCGCTGATCGTCGGCGGCATCGGCGTCATGAACATCATGTTGGTGTCGGTCACCGAGCGCACGCCGGAGATCGGTCTGAAAAAAGCGCTCGGCGCGCGCAGGCGGCGCATTTCGGCGCAGTTCCTGATCGAAGCGGGCGTGCTGACCTGCCTCGGCGGCATTCTCGGCGTGCTCGTCGGGATCGGGCTTGCCTACGGCATTTCCAAGATGTCCGGCGTGCCGATCTTCATCAGCTGGTACATCGTCGCCGCGACCGTCGTATTCTCGTTCATCATCGGCATGTTCTTCGGCGCGATCCCCGCATACCGCGCGGCGCGTCTCGATCCGATCGAAGCGCTTCGGCACGAATAAACATCCTTATGAAGCTCCCTTTGCGGGGAGCTTTTTCTTTCCGGTTTATGGGACAGATATCATGCGATACTGATCCCGAAAGACCGGAAAGGAGGGCTTTTGTATGGCAAAGCATTCGGACGGAAAACTGAAGATCCTGTATGTGAAGGATATCCTGGAGCAGACGCGGAAGGAGGGACGCGCGATCACGATGCGCGAGCTTTTATGCAAGCTCGCGGAGCGCGGGATCTCCGCCGAACGCAAGAGCGTGTCGGACGATCTCCGGCTTTTGCGGCAGTACGGGCTCCCGGTCGTGGGCATCCGGCGCGGACGGCAGACGGCGTATTCGCTGAAAAATACGCCTTGACTGTGGACAAAGCATCTGAAACGCGGTATACTGTTTCCGAATAAAACAAAGGAGAAACGAACATGCAGGCAAGAAAAGACATGGATCCGAAATTCCAGTGGGACTTTACGCACATGTACGCAAGCGACGAGGTCTGGGAAGCGGAGCTGAACCGCTGCGTTGCGGATCTTCCGAAGATCGCGGCGATCGAAGGCACGCTCGGCACCTCGCGCGAAGCGTTCAAGGCGGGCATCGACACGGTCTATGAGATCGGTCAGCGGCTTGAAAAGGCATATATCTACGCGATGCTGCACCTGTCCGCCGACGGTTCCGATCCGAAGCATCAGGAAATGAACGGCAGAGCGACGAGCGCGTACGTGCAGTTTTCCTCCGCTCTCGCGTTCATGGATCCGGAGATCCTCGCGATCCCCGAGGAGACGCTCAATGCGTTCCTCGCGCCGGAAGAGATGAAGCCCTACCACTTCTATATTGAAAACCTCACCCGCAGCCGCGCACATACGCTCGACGCGCAGCGCGAGCGCATGCTGGCGATGATGGGCGACGCCGCGCAGGCGCCGCAGGACGCATACGAGATGCTGACGAACGTCGACATGGAGCTGCCGAAAGTCCACGACGCGGAGGGCAATGAAGTCCAGCTTACCGCGGGCAATTTCGGCGTGTTCCGCGAAAGCCCGGTCCGCGCGGTCCGTGAAGAAGCGTTCAACGCCATGTTCGGCACATATAAGAAGTACATCAACACGTTCGCGGCGCTGTACGGCGGCAACGTAAAGCAGGACCAGTTCATGGCGAACGTCCGCGGATTCTCGAGCGCATGCGAGGCGGCGCTGTTCCGCAACAACATTCCGGTGTCGGTGTACGACAGTCTGATCGAAGCGGCGCACGACAGTCTCCCCACCATGCGCGAATATCTGGAGCTCCGCAAGGAAGCGCTCGGTCTTGAGAAGATCGATATGTACGATCTCTACTGCCCGATGGTCAAGGACGTGGAGTTCAAGGTCCCGTTCGAAGAAGCGAAGAAGCTCGTCAAGGCGGCGACGCTGCCGCTCGGCGAGGGCTATCAGGCGCTTCTGGACAAGGCGTACACCGAGAACTGGATGGACGTTTACGAGAACAAGGGCAAGCGCAGCGGCGCGTTCTCCTGCGGCGTATTCGGCGTGCATCCCTACGTGCTTCTGAACTACACCGACGCGCTCGACGACGCATACACCATGGCGCACGAGCTCGGTCACTCCATGCATTCCTATAAGTCCGACCACACGCAGGACTATATGAACCACGACTACTGCATCTTCGTCGCGGAGGTTGCCTCCACGGTCAACGAGGTGCTTCTGACCAAGTACCTCCTCGCGACCGAAACCGATAAGGCGCGCCGCGCGTACGTTTTGAATCATTTCCTCGAGGGCTTCCGCACGACGCTGTTCCGTCAGACGCTGTTCGCGGAGTTCGAGCGCAAAGCGCACGAAGCGTACCAGAACGGCGAGCCGCTGACCGCGGAAAAGCTGACAAGCATCTATCGCTCGCTCGTCGAACTCTACTACGAAGGCGCGGAGGTACCGGAGAACATCGCCTACGAATGGGCGTATATCCCGCACTTCTACACCGCGTTCTACGTCTTCCAGTACGCAACCGGATTCTCGAGCGCGGTCGCGATCGCGTCGCACATCTTCGAGACCGGCGACGCCGAGGGATATCTTAAATTCCTCACCACTGGCGGCAGCGACTATCCGCTGAACGAGCTGAAGCTCGCGGGCGTCGATCTCACCAGCCCGCAGCCCGTCAAGGACGCCCTGAAGGTCTTCGGCGACTCCGTGCGCGAACTTCGGGCGCTCCTCAAAGAACTGTAACGGTATCCGGAAAGAGCCGCATCTGCGGCTCTTTTTTGATGCGCTTGCGGGATATCAGGCGGTGTGTTATAATGTGTTTTATGAAACGCAACCTTTGCACAATCGTATCGGTACTCCTGCTCTGCTGCATGCTTTTTGCGTGCGGTACGCCTGCGCCCGAACCGGCGCCCGAGCCGACCGGCGCGCCTTCCGTTTCCGCTGCGGAAACGGAGGTGACCGCGGAGGCCGCTGCGACGCAGGCGTCCGCAGAACCGTCCGCACCCGAACCGACGCCCGCGTCGACCGTATTGCCTACGCCGAAACCCACGGTCGTACCCGTTTCGGACGAGGAGCTGAACAGCGGCGCGTTGGATTCATTTTTCGATGATTCGGTCCTGATCGGCGACTCAATGACCGTCGGTTTTTCGCACTTTGTTTCTGCAAAACGCAAAAACGGCGGCGTTTGCCTCGGCAGTTTAAAATGCATCGGGCGGAGCGGACTTTTTCTTAAAAATGCATATCAGATAGAGATCGGGACGCGATCTGCGGCGCTTTCGTATCGCGGACGCGCTTACAGCGTTTCCGATCTGGTTCAGGTAATCGGGGCAAAGACGCTTTACCTGCTGCTCGGCGTGAACGACGTATATGTGTATAACAACACCGTTGAGGACGATATTTCCTATTTCGATGAAATCATCCGCAATACGCGGGAGAAATCGCCGGACGTGCAAATCGTGCTCATCACGATCCCGCCGGTGCTGAAAACGTATGCGAAGGACTTTGCCTATGATTCCCGATATAACATCGACGTCAACGAAGCGCTGTATCGATATTGCAGAGAAAACGGATTCGGAATTGTGGAGCTTGCGGCGCGTTTACGCGGAGAAGACGGATATCTGAACCGGTCTTATTGCAGCGACGATCAGTTTCATCTGAACCTTGAAAGCGATGCGCTTTGGCTGGCGGCGCTGCGCGAATACGCAAGGACGCAGTATGAAAGCGGCGCCTGGATCCCGGAGAAAACGCCGGAATCCTGAACGCCTTTGTGCATGGATCCTGTCATCCCGCGCACGACGAAGGTTCCGAACGCCTCCTCAGGATGACGTAACGCAGGGGGCGGCTTTTTCCGCACTTGCGATGTTTTTCGCTGCGTAGTATAATAAACGACATGAAACAGCTTTCTGTTTGGAAACCGATCCTTTTGATTCTGCTCTCAGGCGCAATGCTTGCGTGCGGTACGCCTGCGCCCGAACAGGCGCCCGAGCCGACCGGCGCGCCTTCCGTTCCCGCTGCGGAAACGGAGGTGATCGCGGAGGCCGCTGCGACGCAGGCGCCTACGCAGCCGCCGCTTCCGACGCTGCCGCCGACGCCCGAGCCCACACCCACGCCCGAACCGACCGCGGCGCCGACGTCCACGCCCACGCCCGTGCCGGACCCGATCACATTCATCGCATCCGAGGACATGCCCCTGCCGGATCCGGACGGCCCGATCCTGAAAGGACATCCGTTCACGATCGACGGCACGGTGCGCTCGATCGCGCCGCTGACGCGCGTGCGCGCCGTCATCAAAAACCGCAGCGGCAAGGTTGTCCGCGAGGCGGAGCAGATCTTTGCGGCAAGCGAAAACGTCACCGAATACCGGCTTCTGGACATCACTTTCTCGAAGGATATCGAGTGCCTTTCCGAAAAGATCCCCTTCGAAAAGCTGAGCGCGGGCGCGTATACGCTCGAGCTTTCCGCGGAGGATGCAAACGGGTACGTTGCGCTGCTTGCCGACGCGGATTTCACGATCACATCCTCGCGTGAGGTAAAGCTGCTGCCCAACAATCTGCGCGGCAACTACACGACCGCGCTTGCGTTCTTCGGTTCGCCCGAAAAGTTCCTGTTCCGCTATCATTTCCGGACCGATTCGCTTCTGATCACGGTCGACGCCGCATGGCGCGACAAATACGACGCCGAAGCGCTTGTGATCAACGGCAAGACATGGCGCTGCCACGTCGATGCGGTCCCGTACTTTGAACAGGCGGGGCGCTATATGGAGAGCACATATATCCGCGTGCACGGAACGCGTCTGGACACCGGCGCGGTATGCCTGAAGGACCTTGTGAAGTTCGACGGCTCGATCGTGCGGCGGTTCGTCAATTCCGGCGCGTTCATAAGCCACCATTCCTTCGGCACCGCGGTCGACATCAACGCCCATTC
Organism: Clostridia bacterium; assembly: GCA_017438865.1. Taxonomy (GTDB): domain Bacteria; phylum Bacillota; class Clostridia; order Christensenellales; family CAG-138; genus UBA3792. Next base: position 15,161 of record JAFRUN010000044.1, on the reverse strand, counting down.
GCCGAGCCACCGCGACGTGCTTTCTAACCGCGGGAAGATCTATCATGAGGTGCACGACAACCTGACCTACAACGGCATCGTCGAGGTCAAGGGCAGGCAATGCTACGATTTCACATACACCGGAAGCGCGTCGAAGGGGCTCAAGGGCGTACCTGAGCCGCTGATGAACTATCTGCTCTATGAGCTTGCGTTCTATCGCGCCGGTTTCTCGTGGGGGTTCTATTATCCGCACACCTGCGACGCGATGCACTTCTCGCTTTCCGAGCTCTCGCCGACATATTTTGACGAGGGGCAATACGCGCTGCGCAAGGTCTTTGCCTACATCGAAGACGCCGAGCCGTAACGGATGAAACGCAAAACAGGCACGAAACACGTGCCTGTTTTTTTGACTGCAGCTTACCAGTTTTCTTCGATCACGCGCGCAAGCCGCTCCATGCCCTTTTGATCCGCTTCCGTGAATCTTGCGAGCGACGGGCTGTCCAGATCGAGCACGCCGAATACCGCGCCGTCCCGTCTCAGCGGCACGACGAGCTCCGAACGCGACGCGGAATCGCAGGCGATATGCCCGGCGAACGCGTGCACGTCCTTCACAAGCTGCGGGCGGTTTTCCCGCACGGCGGCGCCGCATACCCCGCGCGAAACCGGGATCTCGATGCACGCCGGCCTGCCCTGAAACGGTCCCAGAACCAGCGTTTCGCCTTCCAGAAGATAGAATCCTGCCCAGTTCAGATCCTCAAGCGTGTCGAAGATCAGGGCGGAAATGTTCGCAAGGTTTGCGATCCTGTGCGGCACGCCTGAAATCAGCGCGTCCGCCTGCGCGATCAATGCGTCGTAATCGGTCATAGCGCGTCTCCTTTTCGTTCTCCTTCGGCGCTATTGTATCATGCCCGCGGCGGGAAGTCAAACGGCGGCGCTTGCATTTCGGACACGGTATGGTATAATCGGGAAAAGGGCGAACGCCCGAAATCAAAAGCAAGGAGAATGCAGCAAATGAAACGCTTTCTGATTCTGATCCTTTCCCTTCTTCTGCTCGTCGGCGCCGTCGCCTGCGGCGGCAGGGACAAGCCGGCGGAGGAACAGCCGAAGCCCGCGGCGGAGACCGCGTCCGCGCCTGCGGAACAGCCGGCGGGTAATCCCGCTGCGCCTGCGGAACAGCAGCCCAACGCGCCCGCTCCGGCGTTTGCGGCAGGCGAATATGCGCTCCAGGCATACCGTGTCGGCGACGTCGCGCTCGAAGGTGAAAGAATGACCGCATCCGGCATCACGGGGACGCTGACGCTGAACGCCGACCGAACCGGTTTGCTGGTCATGACGGGACAGGAGATCCCGTTTGAATGGACGGATGACGGAAGCGTTCTGTTCGCCGGAACGCCGTATTATTCCATGGCGTCTGCAGAGGACGGCACGATCGAGTTTTCGATGGGCGACGCCGTCATGGTCTTCCGCTTCGCAAACGGCTCCGCGCCGGTCGCCGTCGAAGTCCCCGCGACCGAAGCGCCGGTCGTGACGGAAGCGCCGGTTGCAACGGAAGCGCCGGTCGTGACCGAAGCGCCCGCTGTTTCCGGCGGCGAATTCCCCGGCGCGCCGTACGGCGACAGCGACGGCAAGGTGGATCGCGCGACGCTTGCGGGACTGTACCGCTGGATGCGCGAGCTGCCCTCCGCCTTCCTCTATGCGCTGACGTTCGACGAGATCGGCGCGGCGGCGGGCAAGCAGGGCCGCGACAGCCGCAACAACGACGGAAAGACGCACTCCGCGACCTGGAGCGACGATCAGAACGATATCGTCACCGTCACCTTCAAAAAGCAGAACGATGACACCTGGGCGTGCAGCGCGATCACGATCTCCGGCATCAGGAGCGACGAATACAACGCGGCGGACGTTTCCGGCTTCCCGAAGATCGCCAGCAGCACCCCCGCGGGCACGAACGCGACGGAAGCGGCGACGTTTACGGTCAAGGTCGGCTTCTCCGGTCCGAAGGTCGACGTGACGGCGCAGGTGCCGGTGAAAAACTGGTATCCGAACGCGCGGAGCAGCACGCTGTATATCTACTGCAATCCGCGCGCCGAAAAAGCGGATTACAGCCAGTCGTACATCAAGATCGAGTGCAAGGAGTCGCTCGAAAAGATCGACTTCTACAAGGATAAGTTCGAGAACCTTTCGGAGCTCGCGCCGCGCACGATCGGCGGGATCGAAATGCAGGGACGCTCCTACCGCGACGTCGGCATGGACTGGATCGAATACTACGGCGAGATCGCCGAGGGCGTATGGGTGAGCATCAAGCTGACGGGCGTCGACTTCTCCGCAGGCACCGAGACCGAAGCGCTTGTTCTGGGACTGACGTTTGCAAAGCAATGATCACGGTACGAAAAAACACCGCCGCGCAAATGCGCGGCGGTGTTTTTACCGAAAAAGATTATTTGGCTTCCTTCTTGCACTTGCAGTTCAGGAACTTCCACAGAAGCGCCGCGAGCACGCCGCCGACCATCGGACCGACGAGGAAAATCCAGTATTCCGCAATCGCCTTGCCGCCTGCAAACGCATCCATCAGCGCCGGACCGAAGGAGCGCGCCGGGTTGACGCTGGTGCCGGTGATGAAGATGCCGAGGAAGTGGACGAGCGCCAGCGAACCGCCGATCACGAGACCGGCGACCTTGCCGTTTTCGGCTTTGGACGTTGCGCCGAGCACCGCCAGCACGAAAACGCAGGTCAGAAGGACTTCGGCGAGAAGCGCGATCCCGATGTTGCCGTTTGCGCTGTTCGTCGCAAGCGCCTGGAACTGGCAGCCGTTGAGCACGCCGAGCACCGCGGCGCCCGCCGTTGCACCGAGGAACTGTGCGATCACATAGCCGATGAAATCCTTGACGGACATGCCGCCGTTGATCAGCACCGCGACCGAAACCGCCGGATTGATGTGACAGCCGGAGATGTTGCCGATCGAGTATGCCATTGCGACGATCACGCCGCCGAACGCAAGCGCGGTCAGAAGCACGCCGTCATTGCCTTCACACTTGGAAAAGACGCCGACGCCGCAGGCGACCAGAACGAGTACGAACGTGCCGACAAATTCGGCGATGTACTTTTTCAGATTTTTCATAAGACTCCTCCTTGTTTTTTCTCGGCTTATGCCGATTCCATAAATAGTATATCATTTTATGTGCAAAAATGCAAGTGCCCCGCCCCGTGCAAAACAAAAAACGCCCGAAGGCGTTTTGAAAAGCATTTGTTCAGTAGATCGGCGTGTCGGAAAGATACAGAACGATCAGCTTCCACTCGCCGTTTATCTCGGCGGCGACCATGCGGACGTACCTGACCGTTTCTCCGTCGACGGAAAGCGGTCCCTCGATCTCGGCGTACTGCGCCGCCTCCGCGCCGAGCGCGCGGTTCGATTCAAAGATGTCGGTACCCGAAAGAAGCCGCGGCTCCGCTTCCAGTCTGAGTGCGGCTTCCCTGCCGAACCGCTCCGTAAGCTGCGCGTTCATATCGTCCGCCAGCTTCGTATAATACCCCTTCATGACCGCTTCCGGCGTGTCGCCCTCGCCGAAAACCTCCGGATGTCTGCCCAGCAGCGATTCCGAAAGCGTCGTCATCCGATAGAGCCGCTCCCCGTCGCCGTCCTGCAGCGCGATCACGGCGGCGTCCGCAGCCTCCTCCGGCGTTTTGAATCCCGTCGTCCCGGTTCCCTTGCAGGACGCGACGGACACGATGACGATGATCAGCACAAGCAAAAACGCAAGCGCCGCGCCCGCAAACGTCATGAACCGGCGGTTTTTGAGAAGCGCGGCAATATGTTCCTTTGCCTTTCGGAACAGCTTTTTTACGCCGGACAGGTCGATATGAAGACCGGACTTCTTTTTCGGTTTCGGCTCCGGCTTCGGCGCGGCAGTCCCGCATTTGCGGCAGAACAGCGCACCCTCGTCGAGGGTTGCGCCGCAGTTTTTGCATTTCATAGGCATCCTCTTTTCGCGCCGCAACGGGCGCGATCTTTGATACCGGTATCGTATCACGGTTCCCCCGTCCGGTCAACGGGCGCGCGGCGGTGTTTCCGATTTTTTTACAACTCAAAGCGTTTGCCGCACGCACAGGATTGCCATTGCCGCCTTTCCGTGATATACTGTAAGGAAAGCGGCGGACGCCGCAAGAAGGAGAATGCGAATGAAAAAATATCTGCTGATTCTGTTGTCTGTTTTGCTTTTTGCTGCGTTCGCGCTCACCCCGCGCGCGGGAAGCGCCGATCTCGGCGATTTTTCCGGCGGCGGCGATTACGGCGGCGGGGATTACGGCGGCAGCTCCGACTGGGGCAGCTCGGATTGGGGCAGCTCCGACTGGGGCAGCTCGGATTACGGATCTACCTCCCGCAGCGGTTCCGGCGGCGGTCCGGGCATTCTTTTCGTTGCGGCGATCGTGATCGCGGTTCTTTTGATTTCCGTTCTCTCTTCCAAGAAAAAACGCACGTCCGTTACGCCCGGCGCGACGCGCACCCCGCAGTCCAGGCTGACGCCGATCGAAAACTATCGGACGCTCGATCCGGACTTCTCGCCCGAGGACTTTAAGGAATGGCTGCAGAACCTGTATATCAAGATGCAGGACTGCTGCACGAAACGCGACGTGGAGCCGATCCGCCCGTACTTTGCCGACAGTCTGTATCAGCAGTTCGACCGGCAGATGAAAAAGCTCAGGGAGCTTCACCGCACCAATTATGTGGACCGCGTCGCCGTGCTCTCGGTAGACCTCAAGGGCTACTATCAGGACAAGGGCGAGGACGTGATCGTCGCCGAGATCTATGCGCGCATCACGGACTACACCGTGGACGACAATACCGGCAAGGTGATCGTCGGAAGCAAGACGCAGGAGAAGTTCATGACATATGAATATTCCCTGTCGCGTCCGATCGGCATGAAAACCGAGCCGTGGAAGGAAGGCGTTTCCGAACGTCACTGCCCGAACTGCGGCGCGCCGCTTTCCGTCAACGAAAGCATCAAGTGCCCGTTCTGCGATTCCGTGCTGACCTTCTCGGATCACGACTGGACGGTATACGCGATCAAGGGCATCTCTCAAAGAACGGTATAAAAACGATCCTTGCGGCGAGGGGCTTTCCCCCCGCCGCATGCACATTTCAAAACCGGAGGGTATTATGGAATTTGACTTTACGACGATCCTCGACCGGCGCGGAAAAGACGCGCTTGCGGTCGATCTCGTTCCCTATCCCGACGTAAAGGTCGACGAGGGCGTCCGCCCGATCCCGATGTGGGTTGCGGACATGAGCTTCCCCACCGCGCCGTCGGTCGTGAAAGCGGTGCAGAACCGGCTCGATCACCCGAACTTCGGCTATTTCCTGCTGCCGGATTCCTATTTCGACGCGATCAGATACTGGCAGAGCGAACGCCACGGCGTCGAAGGCCTCCAAAGGGAGCACATCGGCTATGAAAACGGCGTGCTCGGCGGCGTGTCCGCGGCGATCCGCTCGCTCACAAAGGAGGGCGATCCGATCCTGGTGCACAGCCCGACCTATGTGGGCTTTCTGCACGTTCTGCATGATCTGAACCGTACGGTGATCACAAGCCCGCTTTCACGCGACGAAAACGGCGTATGGAGGATGGATTATGCCGACATGGAGCGCAGGATCAAAGAACACGGGATACGTCTCGTCATCTTCTGCTCGCCGCACAACCCCTGCGGCCGCGTTTGGGAACGGTGGGAGATCGAACGCGCCATGGACGTGTACCGCGCAAACGGCTGCACGGTGATTTCCGACGAGATCTGGGCGGATCTGACCTTTGAAGGACACAAACACATTCCGACACAGAGCGTGAACGAGGATGCGAAAAACCGCACGATCGCGTTCTACGCCCCGTCCAAGACGTTCAGCCTGGCGGGACTGATCGGCTCCTATCACATCATCTATAACGAGGACCTCAGGAAGACCGTGACCGACTGCGGCAAGGCGACGTTTTACAATTCCTGCAATGTGCTGTCGCTGCACGCGCTTCTGGGCGCATACAGTCCGGAGGGCGCGCGCTGGGTGGACGAGCTGAGAACCGTGCTTTACGGAAACCTCCGCTATGTGAGGGACTTTATGGAAACGAACTTCCCCGGCGTTTCGATGTTTCTGCCCGAGGGAACGTACATGCTGTTTTTGAACTGCAAAGCGTGGTGCGACGCGCACGGCGTCCCGATGGACGAGCTTCTGCGCCGCGGCGTCCGCGCCGGCGTGATCTGGCAGAACGGCGCCGATTTCGGCGATCCGGACAGCATTCGCTTAAACGTCGCCCTGCCGTTTTCTCTGGTCGAAGAGGCGATGCATCGGCTCAAAGACCGCGTGTTTATCGACTGAAACGCCCGTAAAAAATATACTGTCCGAAATGCCCCGCGCGGACTTGACTTTGCCTTGTATTCGGGGTATCATCCCCATGTATGGACAAAATGGAGGGATATCGGGCAGCGTCTGAAAAGCCCTCCCGAAGAGTATTCAATAAGTGAGGACGATCATGGAAAAGCAAAAGAAAACGTTGGTCATCGGCGTCATCGGCGCGGACGTCCACGCCGTGGGCAACCAGATCCTGTACCACGCCTTCACCGACGCGGGTTTCAACGTCATCAACCTCGGCGTAATGGTCTCGCAGGAAGAGTTCATCAACGCCGCGATCGAAACGAACGCGGACGCGATCGTCGTTTCGTCGCTGTACGGTCAGGGCGAGCTTGACTGCCGCGGACTGCGCGAAAAGTGCGACGAGGCGGGGCTTGAGCACATCCTGCTCTACGTCGGCGGCAACATCGTCATCGGCAAACAGCCGTTCGAGGAGGTCGAAAAGCGCTTCAAGGCGATGGGCTTTGACCGCTCCTTCCCGCCGGGAACCGCGCCCGAAGTGGATATCGCGTATCTCAAGCAAGACCTGCATGTGGAGGACTGATTCTTTGGAGTCTGCGCGATGAAACCTGTTCTTCTGATCGATTTCGGCAGCACCTATACCAAAGTGACCGCGGTGGACGTCGACGCCCCGCGGCTTTTGGGTACCGCAAATTCCTATACCACCGTACAGACCGACATCAACGACGGGCTTGCCGACGCGCTCAAAAAGCTCGAAGCGCGCACGGGCACGCTCGATTTCTGCGCGCGCTACGCCTGCTCGAGCGCTGCGGGCGGGCTTCGCATGCTCGCCAGCGGGCTTGTGCCGGAACTGACCGCCGAGGCGGCGAAAACGGCGTCTTTGGGCGCGGGCGCGAAGGTTTTGAAAACGTATTCCTTCAAGCTCAACGAGGACGACGCGGATGAGATCAGAGAGCTGAACCCCGATATCTTCCTGCTCGTGGGCGGCACGGACGGCGGAAACACCGAATGCATCATCCACAATGCGCGCGTGATCAAAGACATCGGCGGGGACTACCCCGTGATCCTCGCGGGCAACCGCAACGCGGCGCGCACCTGCGCGAAGATCCTCGAGGGACGTGAGGTGCACATCACCGAAAACGTCATGCCCTCGTTCAACGTGCTGAACACTGAACCGGTGCAGAAGGAGATCCGCGAGGTCTTCTTAAACCGCATCATCCAGGCGAAGGGACTCAGCAAAGCGACGGAGCTTCTGAACGGAATCATGATGCCGACGCCGAGCGCCGTCATGGCGGCAATCAAGCTTTTAGCCGAAGGTACCGAGAATCAGAAGGGCATCGGCGATCTCGTGGCGGTGGACGTCGGCGGCGCAACGACGGACGTGTACTCCGTGGCGGAAGGTCTGCCGGACGATCCGCGGACCGCGCTTCGCGGGCTTCCCGAGCCGTATATCAAGCGCACGGTCGAAGGCGACATCGGCATGCGGTACAGCATCCGCGGCATTGTGGAAGCGGCGGGGCTCAAAAAAACCGCTGCGATCGCGAACCTCTCCGAGGAACGGCTGAACGAGATCGTGGATCTGTTTGCGGCGCACACCGATCTTCTGCCGTCCGACGACGAAACGCAGCGCGCGGACGAAGCGCTCGCCAGCATGGCGGTGCGCGTTGCGATGACGCGGCACGCCGGAAGAATGTCCGAGATCTTCGGTCTCGGGGGGCTGCAGCTCATTCAGACCGGCAAGAACCTTTTGAACGTGGATCAGTTCATCGTCACCGGCGGTTCGCTGATCCACACCGAACACACGGGACGGATCGCGTCCTACGGCTTCTTCGACGAGGAAGATCCCGGTTCGCTGAAGCCGAAACACTGCACCGTGCTCGTGGACCGAAGCTATATCATCGCCGCAATGGGGCTTTTGTCCCAGTATTATCCCGATGCGGCGCTTACCATTCTGAAAGAGGAGTTAGTGAAAGATGACGGTACAAAATAAGCGCATCCCGGATGACGAGTTCAACTCCATTCGCGAGGAAGTTCTGAAGCAGTGGCCGACCGGCGCGGAAGTCGATCTCAAGGAAGCGATCGAATTTCACAAATCGCTGCCTGCTCACAAGGTCTTTTCAAAGAAACTGGTCGACGCCAAGAACAAGGGGATCACGCTGATCCAGCCGCGCGCGGGCGTTGCGCTGATCGACGCGCAGATCGAGCTTCTGACCTATCTGCAGGACAAGGGCGAAGCGGACCTTCTGCCCACCACGATCGACAGCTACACGCGCCAGAACCGCTATCAGGAAGCGGAGAACGGCATTCGTGAGTCGATGAAGGAGCGCCGCTCCATGCTGAACGGTTTCCCGGCGGTCAACCACGGCGTTGCGGGCTGCCGTCGGCTCATCAACGCGCTGGACACGCCGATCCAGGTGCGCCACGGCACACCGGACGCGCGTTTGCTCACCGAGATCGCGTATGCGGGCGGCTTCACAAGCTACGAGGGCGGCGGCATCTCCTATAACCTGCCCTACGCCAAGAACGTTCCGATGGAAAAGACCATTGCGGACTGGCAGTACGTCGACCGGCTCACCGGCATCTATGAGGAAGCGGGCGTTTCCATCAACCGCGAGCCGTACGGTCCCCTGACCGGCACGCTTGTGCCCGCCTGCATCTCAAACGCAGTCGCGATCATCGAGGCGCTCCTTGCCGCCGAGCAGGGCGTGAAGAACATCACCGTCGGCTACGGTCAGTGCGGCAACCTCGTGCAGGACGTGGCGGCGATCCGCGTACTCGAGGAGCTCACCAACGAGTACCTCGAAAAGAACGGTTATAAAGACGTCTGCGTGACGACCGTGTTCCATCAGTGGATGGGCGGCTTCCCGCAGGACGAAGCGAAGGCGTTCGGCGTCATCAGCTGGGGCAGCGCGACGGCGGCGCTCAGTAAGGCCACCAAGGTCATCGTGAAAACCCCGCACGAGGCGGCGGGCGTTCCCACGATGGAAGCGAATGCGGAGGGCTTACGCTGCACGAAGCAGGTCATCCATATGCTTTCGGATCAGGTCTGCACCGCGGCGAATCTCGAAGAGGAAAAAGAGATGATCCGCATGGAAACGCGCTGCATCGTCGACAAGTGCTTCGAGCTCGGCAGCGGCGACATCGCGGACGGCTGCGTCAAGGCGGTGCTGTGCGGCGTGCTCGACATCCCGTTTGCGCCCTCGCGCTTCAACGCGGGCAAGATGCTTCCCGCGCGCGACAACGACGGCGCGATCCGCATTCTGGACATGGGCAACCTGCCCTTTACCGAGGAGATCAAGGCGTATCACCGCGCGAAGATCGCGGAGCGCGCGAAGGCGGAAAAGCGCAGCGCGACGTTCCAGATGGTCATCGACGACGTCTACGCAATCAGCAAGGGCCGACTCGTCGGCAGACCGCGTTCGTAAACACGCGGGGATCCCGCATATTTCATAAAAGAATTAAACAGAAAGGCATTCATCATGAAAATTATCGACGTTATCTGTTCCGCAGGCCGTACCGGCTTCTACTTCGACGATCAGCGTGCCATCAAGGCGGGCGCAAAGGCGGACGGCGCCGCGTACATCGGCGAACCGAAAACCGCGGGCTTTACCTCCGTCCGTCAGCCGGGCGAGTCCATCTCCGTGATGCTCATCCTCGAAGACGGTCAGATCGCGACCGGCGACTGCGCGGCGGTGCAGTACAGCGGCTGCGGCGGACGCGATCCTCTGTTCCTCGCAAAGGACTTCATTCCGATCATCGAGAAATACATCAAGCCGCAGCTCATCGGCCGCGAAGCGGACAATTTCCGCAAGCTCGCCGCGGATCTCGAAGCGATCACCGTGGACGGCAAGCGTCTGCACACCGCGATCCGCTACGGCATCACCCAGGCGCTTCTGGACGCCGTCGCAAAGGCGACGCGCCGCATAATGTGCGAGGTTGTCGCGGACGAGTACGGCTGCACGATCGAGGAGAAGCCGCTGGACGTCTTCACCCAGTCCGGCGACGACCGCTACACGAACTCCGACAAGATGATCATCAAGGGCGCGCAGATCCTGCCGCACGCGCTGATCAATAACGTCAAAACCAAGCTCGGCGAGCACGGCGAGCTGCTGCTCGAGTACGTCGCGTGGCTGAGAAACCGCGTGCTGCAGCTCAGAACGAGCGAGGACTACAACCCGATCTTCCACATCGACGTGTACGGCACGATCGGCGCGGCGTTCGGCAACGACAACTACAAGGCGATGGCGGACTACATGGCGAAGCTCGAAGAAGCCGCAAAGCCGTTCCATCTGCGCATCGAGGGACCGATGGACGTCGAGGACCGCGAAAAGCAGATGCTCGCGCTGAAGGCGATCACGAAGGAGCTCGACGACCGCGGCATCAACGTGGAGATCGTCGCCGACGAGTGGTGCAACACGCTCGAAGACATCAAGTACTTCGCGGACAACAAGGCGGGCCACATGGTCCAGATCAAGACGCCCGACCTCGGCGGCATCAACAACACGATCGAAGCGGTGCTCTACTGCAAAGCGAAGGGCATCGGCGCATACCAGGGCGGCACCTGCAACGAGACCGACCGTTCCGCGCAGGTCTGCGTACAGTGCGCGATGGCGACGCGTCCCGACCAGATCCTCGCAAAGCCCGGCATGGGTGTGGACGAGGGCTACATGATCGTCTACAACGAGATGCAGCGCATCCTTGCGTACCTTGCGGCAAAGAAAGCGAAATAATTCCAAACACCAAGGGCGATCCCGATGTGGGACCGCTCTTTTCATTTTTCCTCTGCATCGAATGAAAAAGAAAGCGGCTTCGGAGCCGTTTTCTTGTTTTTGGGGACTTTTTGACATATAATATGATTATTGGGAATACGGCGGAATGCCGGGATCGCGTCCGGTCGTTCCGCTGCAAACGGGCCATCATCAAGGAGGAAACCATGATCCTGTTCATCGACGCGTGCGCACGAAAGGGATCGCGCACAAGACGGCTTGCGGAGCGCGTGCTCTCACACCTCAACGATACGGTCGAAGCGGTCCGGCTTTTCGGGCTCGACTTTCCGAAAACGGATGAGGCGTTTTTACGAAAGCGCAACGCGTGCATGGCGGCGGACGATTTTTCCGATCCGATGTTCGATCTCGCAAAGCAGTTTCAAAAAGCCGACACGGTCGTCGTCGCCGCGCCGCACTGGGACCTCAGCTTTCCCGCTGTCCTGAAACAGTATTTTGAAAGCATCAACGTCGTCGGGCTGACGTTTTATTATACCGACAGCGACCGGCCGATCACGCTCTGCCGTGCGAAAAAGCTGTATTATGTCGCGACCGCGGGCGGTCCGGTCAGAAATCACGATTACGGGTTCGGCTATGTGAAGGGGCTCGGTGCGGAGTTCTACGGCATTTCCGACGCGACGCTGTTCTGCGCCGAGGGGATCGACCTTTTCGGCGCGGATACGGAAGCGATTTTACGGGAGGCCGAAGAACGGATCGACCGCGCGTTCCGCTGATTTTTCGGATAAAAGCTCCGCTTCGCGGCGCTTTTTTTCGTATGCGGACGCTTTCTGCTGCATATACTGGAACCATGAACAAGAAACAAAAAATCGATCTGTCTTATTTGCTTTGGACGCTGCTGCCGCTGGCGGTCGGCGGGCTCTCCTCCCTGATCTCTGCGGACGGCATGCGCGAAAACGCGCTTTTGCCGCAGCCCGCGCTGCAGCCGCCGCCGTGGGTGTTCATCACCGCGTGGACGATCCTGTATCTTCTGATGGGATTCGGCGCGGGGCTCGTATGGAATGCATATCCGCGCGGCAAAAAGGACGCGCTGATCCCGTTTTACGCCCAGCTTGCGCTGAATTTCATCTGGTCGCCGCTGTTCTTTGCGCTGAAACTCCGGCTTGCCGCGTTCTTTGTACTGCTCGGTATGCTCGGTTTTGCGGTCTGGATGACCGTCGCGTTTTACCGCGTGCGGAAATGGGCGGGACTTCTGCAGATCCCCTATCTGCTCTGGCTCTGCTTTGCGGGATATCTGAACCTCGCAGGGTATCTGATCAACGGATAGTACCGCTCTGCGAATTGTGAAACGAAAGCAAACTCTTCCTCGAAGGGGTTGCTTTTTTATTTGCGGAGCGCTATCATATGCTTGGCACTCGGAAGACGAGAGTGCTAAAAACAGGTTTTTGAGGCGAGACTATGAGCAAAAAACAATTCAAAACAGAATCGAAAAAACTGCTGGATCTGATGATCCACTCGATCTATACCCATCGGGAGATCTTCCTGCGCGAACTGATCAGCAATGCGTCCGACGCGATCGACAAGCGCTACTATGCCGCCATGCAGCGCGGCGAAACCGGCGTGGACAAGTCGGCGTTCGAGATCCGGCTGGAGCCGAACAAGGCGGCGCGCACGCTCACGATCACCGATAACGGCTGCGGCATGAGCGCAGCGGAGCTCGAACAGAACCTCGGGACGATCGCAAAAAGCGGCACGCAGGCATTTCGGGCGGAGCATGCGGACGCCGAGGACGTCGACATCATCGGCAAGTTCGGCGTGGGCTTCTATGCAGCGTTCATGGTGGCGAAGAAGGTTACCGTGTATTCGCACAGGGAAGGCGAAGAACCCGCGGTCTGGGAGTCCGAGGGCGAGGACGGCTATACCGTGAAGCCCGCCGGCTACGAGCCGGTCGGCACGAAAATCGTGCTGACGCTGAAGGACGACGGCGACGAGGAAAGCTACGGCGAGTTTCTCGAAACGTACCGGCTGCAGTCGCTCGTCAAAAAGTACAGCGACTACATCCGCTACCCGATCAGAATGCAGGTCGAGCGCTCGCGCAAGAAGGAAGGCAGCGACGAATACGAAACGGTCGTCGAGGACCAGACGCTGAACAGTCAGGTTCCGCTCTGGCGCAAGAACAAGAGCGAGATCACCAAGGAGGAATACGCGCAGTTCTACCGCGACGTGTTCCACGACTACGAGGAGCCGATCACGACGCTGCACATCAACGCCGAAGGCATGCTCTCCTATACGGCGCTGCTGTTCATTCCGAAGCATCCCCCGTTCGATTTCAACACGAAGGACTTCAAGCGCGGACTGAAGCTGTACGCGAACGGCGTCATGATCATGGAGCACTGCGAGGAGCTTCTGCCGGAGTATTTCAACTTCGTGCAGGGACTGGTGGACTCCCCCGACCTGTCGCTGAACATCTCGCGTGAGATGCTGCAGCACGACCGGCAGCTTTCCGCCATCGCGAACAACCTGAAGAAAAAGATCCTCGCGGAGCTTCTCCGCATACAGCGCGAGGAGCGCGAGACGTATGAGACGTTCTACAAGGCGTTCGGACGCACGCTGAAGTTCGGCGTGTACGACAAGTTCGGCGCGAACAAGGACTTCCTCAAGGATACGCTGCTGTTCTGGTCGCGCAGGGAGGACAAGTACGTCACGCTGAAGGAGTATGTCGACGCGATGCCCGAGGCGCAGAAGAGCATCTATTACGCGGCGGGCGACACGCTCTCGCAGGTGAAAAAGCTGCCGCAGGCGGAGCGCGTGGCGGATGCGGGCTACGACATCCTCTGCCTTACCGAGGACGTCGACGAGTTTGCGCTGCGCATTCTCGAATCGTATCAGGAGAAGCCGTTCCGTTCGGTGTCCGATCCGGACCTCGACCTCTTTACCGACGAGCAGAAGAAGGAGCTTGAAAAGCGCGCCGAGGAGGCGAAGCCGCTTCTGGAGCGCATCAAGACGGCGCTCGGCGACAAGGTGCTCGACGTGCGGCTGACCGACCGGCTGAAATCCACCGCCGCGTGCCTCACCGGCGACGAGGGCATGAGCGTGGAGATGTTTAAGGTCCTGCGCCAGATGCCGAACGGCGCAAGCATTCCGATGGCGTTCCACTTTGAGCTGAACCCGGACCATCCGGTCTATGCAAAGCTCGCGTCGCTCGACGACGACAAACTCAAAGAGTACGCCGATCTGCTGCTTGCGCAGGCGAAACTCGTCGCAGGACTGCCGCTGAACGATCCCGCCGCATTTGCGGAATCCATGCTGAAACTGATGTAACGAACATACAAAAAAGCCCCGGATCGTTCCGGGGCTTTTTTTCGTGCAGTTACGGCGTTTCAAATACGATGTTTGAAAGCATATGCTCCGCGGCGTAGCGGCGCAGCGCGCGGATCCAGATCTTTTCGCCGTCGATCGTCAGGTGGCACTTGCCGTCGTTGCAGAGATCGGCGCGCAAAAAGCCCTTGTCGTCCTTGAGCTCGTCGGTGAAGTCCAGAAAAGCAACGTCTTTTTCCTCGCACAGCGCTTTGAGACCGATGTTGAAATCGTTCCACGGCGGCTGCTTGTTGTAGAACGTCTTGCGCACGGGCAGCGTCGCCTCGACGATGATCTCCACATCCGGACAATCGCGCCGGATGTTGTCGATGATCTTGCCGAAATAGCCGAGGACGTCGTCCCAGTTGCGCACGCACAGATCGTTCAGTCCGAACATCAGAAAGACCTTCTTTGCGCCGATCATTCTGATCCCTTCGGTCAGGGTGACGCTGCTGCCGCGATACTTGAAGTTCACGGCTTCCTTCCTCACGCTGTTCTCGCTCGCGCGCTTCGAGCTCATGCTCGTCGCCGCAAGGAATTTCGCCTCGCCCATGTAGTCCTTGTTCTTTTTTTCGTTGCGCACGTCGCGCACATAGTGGGACAGGATCAGCGTCAGCGAATCGCCGACGAACAGCGCATCGTCGAAATAGCCGTCGAACTCGCCGGAATCCAGCCGTTCGTTCGTGATCAGCTCGGGCGTCGGCACGGGCGTCGGCTCCGGCGTGGGCGTGGGCGTCGGCGTAGGCGTGGGCGTG
>JAFRUN010000043.1 GCA_017438865.1 Clostridia bacterium | reverse complement strand
TGACGTACTTTGCATGGCAGGGCGAAGAGGAAGAAAAGAGAAGACTGTTCCGCCTGAGAAGAAGACCGGTAACACAGGAATAAAGGAGTATTGTATGGATAAGAAAGAATTAAAGGCGCTGCGCCGCCCGTTTCTCAAAGAGCTGTTCCGAAAGAACAAGTTCAGTTTTGCCTTGACGCTGCTCGCTTCGCTGCTGTCGGCGGGGGCGAACCTTGTGATTTCGTGGCTTATCAAGGAGATCTCCGACCTGATCTCCGGCGACTGCAAATACGGCTACGGCACGCTGCTGATCATCGGAGGCGCGGCATTCGCGCTTCTCTTTATGGGATGGATCCTCGATCATTTCTTCCTCTCCGAATTCCGTGCAAAGGCGATGAAACAGTACCGCGAATACGCCTTCGACCGGTTGATGGAAAAGGGCATTCAGGCATTCTCCGGCGAGAACACCTCGCTCTATATCTCCGCGCTTTCTAATGACCTGAACACGATCGAGCAGGATTATGTCAGGAAACTGCAAAAGGTAGTTGAGGTCGCCGTTACGTTTGTCGGCGCGCTGATCATGATGATTTGGTACAGCCCGCTTCTGACGCTGATCGCGATCGGCTTCTCGCTGCTGCCGATCATCGTTTCCATCGTGCTCGGAAATAAAGCGGCGGTCGCGGAAAAGCGCGTTTCCGACAAAAAGGAATCCTACACCGGTTTGCTGAAGGACGCTCTTTCGGGCTTCTCGGTCATCAAGAGCTTCAAGGCGGAGAAAAACATCTCCCGCATCCATGACGAAAGCAACGAAGGCGTTGCGGACGCGTCGAAAAAGCGCACGCGGGTAAGTGTGCTCGTCGCCTACGCAACCGGCCTTGCGGGCGGGGTTTTGCAGTTCGGCGTGTTCTTCGTCGCCGCGGCGCTCGCGCTGTCCGGCAAGGGAGGCATCACCGCCGGTACCGCGATCGTCTTTGTGCAGCTATTAAACTACGTGCTCGGACCGATCGAGTTTTTCCCGGATTTCTTTGCCGGCATGAAATCCTCGTATGCGCTGATCGATAAGCTGGCGGCAGCGCTCAACAAGAACATCCCCGACGAGGGCGAGCTCATCGAGCCGAAGCTCGAAAACGGCATCGAGCTCCGCGATCTGAACTTTGCGTATGAGGAGGGAAAGACGGTTCTCCATGACGTCGATATGGATATGAAAGCGGGCGGCTGCTATGCGCTCGTCGGCGGCTCCGGCAGCGGCAAATCGACGATCCTGAATCTTCTGATGGCGTCGTCCGAAAACTACAACGGCGAGATCCTGTATGACGGCAGGGAGCTCAAAGGCATCTCAACAAGCTCGCTCTATGATCTCGTTTCCATCATTCAACAGAACGTGTTCGTGTTCAACAGCACGATCCGCGACAACATCACGATGTTTTCCGAATTCCCGAAGGAGGAGGTCGACCGCGCGGTGCGGCTCTCCGGTCTAAGCAAGCTGATCGAGGAGAAGGGCGAGGGGTATCTTTGCGGCGAGAACGGCTCCGGGCTGTCCGGCGGCGAGCGGCAAAGGATCTCGATTGCTCGAGCGCTGCTTCGCAAAACCCCCGTGCTGTTTGTCGACGAAGCGACGGCGTCGCTCGACGCGGAGACGTCGTTCGAGGTGCTGGACGCGATCCTGAACCTCGACGGCTATACCCGCGTGATCGTCACGCACGACCTCGACGAGAACATTCTCCGCCGCTGCACCGGCCTCTTCACGCTGAAAAACGGCGTGGTCGAGGAGCGCGGCACGTTCGAAGAGCTCATGGACGCGAAGGGATACTTCTACTCGCTGTTCACCGTATCGCAGCGGTAACGTGCGATCGGATCTTAAAAAACCTCTTTTGTCCGGCGGGCAAAAGAGGTTTTTTGATAAGCGCATACGCGGACGGTTCCGGAAAAGCCGTTCCTTATTCCGGAAGCACGAACTTTTCGATGACCGTTTCGTTCACATATTCGGCTTTCAGCGCGCCGAGCCGCAGAAAATGCGGCTGCCTTCCGTGCGCCGCGAGCGCATCGGCGTCCTGCCACTTTTCGACAAGCAGCAGCTCGTCGCCGCCGCCGAACGGCAGATAATAGTCGTATTTGAGATTGCCCGCCTCCGCGCGGCTCGCTTCGTCGATCCCTTCCGCTCGGATCGCTTCCAAAAATGCTTCCCGCATGCCGGGTCTGCATTTGTACGTAACGTTCAGTACGATCATGGGAATCTCCTTTCTCCGATCACTTTTTATACTTGTTGTAGATCTTCCGGTATGCAATGATAAGTGCGGGAATGCCCAAAAGACAGCCGACGGCAAGAACGACGCCCGCGGTCTCCTGACGGAAAATGCCGAGGATCGCGCTGATCCAGAATACGGCGGAGTAGCAAATCCACATGATCCCGTTTGCCCGGTTATAGGCGGGGATGTCCGAAATGCTCTTTTCGTCGACGGTGCTGCCCGACCAAAACCACATGGGCTTTTTGCGCGTCCATGCGAAGATCCCGATCCCCGAGAAAAACAGACCAAGCGGGATCATAATGACAAGCCAGATAATTCGTTCCATTGATTTCCTCCTTAAACGCCGAAGCGGTACGTCTTTTCTTCTTTCTCATTCGGCACGAGCCCGAACGCCGCGATCACACGGTCGGCGACCTCGTCCGGAGAAAGGTCGGTGTTGTCGATCTTCAGATGATGCGGAAAGAGCGTTTCGCCCGCGTCCGTGTTCAGCTTGAACCGTTCTGCGGTCTGAAGGATGTCCCTTCTGCTCCATTCCGTGTTCCGCTTCGAGGGCTTCCGCTCCATGCGGTGCGGCGTCTCGTTGCGGGCAAGACGCGCTTCAAGCGAGGCGGAGAGCTCGACGAAATAAAACTGCCCGCCGCTTTCCGTAAACTGCGCTTCGAGGTTTTTGAGGTACTGTACGTCCTCCGGCTCGTCGAACGCGCAGACGAAGGTAAAGATCAGATCCACGTTGTGCTCGACCGCAAGCGCAAACACGTTTTCGCGGATCGCGCTGTTCAGCGCCTTTTGCGCGGGCGTGCCGAAACCGAAGATGTGATCGCTTAGCTCGATGCTGTCGTGATTCATCATCATGTTCCAGCGCAGCTTGTCGCGCAGCGCTTCCGCCACCGTCATCTTGCCGACCGCCTGCGGTCCGCATACCACGATCAGGTTTGCCATCGCTTACTCCTGTTCCGGCTGCCAAAGATACAGCCCCTCTCCGATACACAGTGTGCGCAAAAGGCGTAATAGCGCCTCATCTGCGTTGTACACGGTCAGATACAGATCATCCGGCGCGGACGTGATCAGCGTGTCGCCGATCCGAATGCAGACGTAACGTGTCATGATCGCTTCCGCGATCCGCTCCGGATCCGGGTTCGGCTCCGTCTCTTCATCCAACGAAACGGCGCGATAGCAGTTCAGTTTCAGAACGAGGTCGACATGTTTCCGCTTGACCGTCGAAAGACGCGACGGCTCCAACCAGTACCGCTCGACCGCAAAGTACTGTCCCGGGCCGTCCGCTTTCACCTGCTCCGGCAGGATATCGATGATATGATACGGCGTTTCGAGCAATTCCTCGATGGATCTCATGCGATCTCCTCCTTCACAGCTCCTTCCGGTACAGCTCCGCGGGCTCCCCGTCGTCGTTTGTATATCGCTTCACAAGCGCGAAGCCCGCGTTTTGCAGGATCCGTTTTGAAAAGGTGTTGTCCGGGTCCGCGATCGCCTCGACCGTTCGGGACAATCCGGACGCCTTCGCCATACGAAGCAGCGTTTCGGCAAGCGCCGTGCCGTATCCGCGGTTCCAGTATTCCGGCAGAAGCATGTATTCGATCTCAAGAGCGCCGTCGTCGTTCGGATTCAGCGCGCCCATGCCGATATACGCTTCGCCGTCCGCAGCGGGAACGAAGACCTTGTAAAAGCCCGTGACGCCGTCCGCGGCGTTCGCTTCGAGCATCACCGAAAACAGCAGTTCCGCTTCCGCTTTTGTAAACGTCCTGCCGTAGTTTTTGCGCATCGCTTCTTCGTTGAATACCAGCGCTTCGTACAGCGCCTGATCGTCTTTCCCGAACCGTTCCAGTCTCATGCCATTCCTCCCGGATCCGATATTACAGTCTACCATATTCCGGTCCGCCTGACAACAAAAAGCGGAACGGTCGCCCCCTGCATTACACGGACGGGATCAGAACCGGTTCAGAAGCGCTTCGACCGTCGCTTCCCAGTCCGCATCGATCCGCATGACCGGTTCGCCCGCCGCAAGGAAGCCCTTGATGACTCCCCGGTTATCCGTTTTCAGTCGTTCCGGCGTGCTGTCGGAATCGTCAAGCCGCGTTTCGATATCGCAGGCGTGCGAAAGGATCGCGTCGAAGTGCGCGTCGATGTACGCGTCCGTCATGGCAAGGCAGAGGAAGCGGATCTTGCTTACATACCGTTCGTCGAAGTCCTTTCGCCAGCCGAACGGCACATAACAGCCCTCGACGGTCAGGTCCTGCCGGTTTTCGATCGCGGTCTTGATGATCTCGCGCACGATCGGCCAGAGGTACGCCGTCAGCGCGTCGTCGTCCTCGGGCGTCAGCGCGGTCTGCCCGCTGCGAATCAATCCCATCTTGAGATGATCGATCGACAGATACGGGATATGCCGTTTTTCCAAAAAACGCTGCGCGAGCGCGGTCTTGCCCGTGTGCGACGCGCCGGTGAGCAGAATGACCATGATCCCTCCGT
Source organism: Clostridia bacterium (assembly GCA_017438865.1). GTDB lineage: Bacteria > Bacillota > Clostridia > Christensenellales > CAG-138 > UBA3792. Next base: position 25,257 of record JAFRUN010000043.1, on the reverse strand, counting down.
TATTCGTGTTTCGCGCACCGCCTGAACAGCCGCGCGCTCCAGAATTCCATGCCGAGCTCGTCGAGATAGAAGTGCAGGATCGCATTCCAGTTCTTGGTCGCCGTCGTGAGCATCACGAACTCGACCTCGTCCGAAACCGCGCGCTCGGCAAACTCGAACAGCCGCCGCCCGATCCCCTGTCCGCGGTACGCCGGTTCCGTAAAAAGCTCCTCCACCTCGAAATACGGCGTATCCTTCGGCATGATCGAGGTGTCGCGCTCCGCCCGTTCCGCGTGCCCGAACAGATATCCGAGGACGGTCTCCCCGTCGGAGGCGAGGAAGATGCGGTTCCCCTCGATATCCTCCCGTCCGTTCTTCCGGTAGCCGTGACAGCTTTGTTCCGCCGCCCATGTTTCCGACATACGGATCAGCGTTTCGAGGATCTTTTCGTCGAGTTCGACCTCTTTGATACAGACGTCCATTCCGTTTTCCTTCATTATTCCTTGATTGGCTTTATTTTACCACACCGCCCGCCGGATTGTCACTCCGAAATACACAAATGCAGCCGTCTTTTTCGGATGGTTCCCCCTTTGTTTTTGCGGGCGGTTCTGTTATAATGATAAACAAGAAAAATCGGTTTCGGGAGGGACGTATGGATCCGAAGTTTGAACCACTGTTTACGCCGTGGAAGATCGGGAACGTGGAGATCAAAAACCGCGTCGTGATGCTGCCCATGGAGGGCACGAACATGATCCAATGGGAGGCGAAGACCGGCGTCGTCAAGGGGATCGACCGCTTCTACGCCGACCGGAAGGACAACGAGATCGGGCTCTTTATTCCGGGGCTGATCCCGCTCGTTTCGATCGTCGGGAAAAAGTGGGTTTATCGGCACCCCGAGGTGTTCGGAAAGGTCCGCCCGATCGTCGACGACATCCACAAAAGCGGCTCGAAGATCTTTTTCCAGATCAGCGCGGGCTCCGGCAGGTCGATGCTGCTGCCGCCGATCCTGCGTCCGTTTATCAAAAAAGGCGCGCTGAGAACGCTCGCTTCGCCGGTTCTTGCAAGCAAGTGGTGGTGGTCCGCACCGGACGACGACGAGCCGAACGTGTGGGATCCGTCGGTCAAGATGGATCTTTTCACCGACAAAATGATCCGGAAGTTCATCTACGCCTTCGGGCAGACGGCGCTCAGATGCAAGGAGATCGGCGTCGACGGCGTGGAGATCCACGCGGTGCACGAGGGGTATCTTCTGGACCAGTTCGCCATGCGGTACACAAACCACCGCACCGACGCGTACGGCGGGAGCTTGGAAAACCGCCTGCGCTTCGCGTGCGAGATCGTCAAAGAGATCAAAAAGGTCTGCGGCACGGACTTTCCGGTGTCGCTCCGCTATTCCGTGCGCTCCATGACGCGCGGGTTCAACGAGGGCGCGGTGCCGGGCGAGGACTTCGTTGAGGTCGGACGCACGATGGAGGAATCCGAACGGGCGATCAAGATCCTCGAGGACGCGGGCTACGACATGTTCGACTGCGACAACGGCACCTACGACGCATGGTTCTGGGCGCATCCGCCGGTGTACGCGCCGCTGAACATGAACCTTTCCTATGTGGAGCATATCAAGCGGTTTACGACGAAGCCGGTCGTGTGCGCGGGACGCATGCAGCCGGACGCGGCGGCGGAATCCATCGCCGCAGGCAGGATCGACGCAATGGGCGTCGGGCGGCAGCTTCTGTGCGATCCGGAATACGTCACCAGGATCAGGGAGGGACGGCTCGACGACGTGCGGCCGTGCATCTCGTGCCACGGCGCGTGCCTGACGTTCTTCGGCCTGAACGGCAAGGGCACGGACATCGATCCGATGCATGTGGAGATGGGCCGGTGCGTCTTGAACCCGTGGACGAACAACGAAACGAAATACAGCAAAGAACCCGCGAAAAACCCGAAGCATATCGCGGTGATCGGCGGCGGCATCGGCGGCATGGAGACCGCGATCCAGGCGAGCTTGCGCGGGCACACGGTCGACCTCTACGAAAAGACGGACCGGCTCGGCGGCGTGTTCAACGCGGCGGCGGCCATGTCGTTCAAGGAAAAGGACAAAGAACTGCTGCTGTGGTATCAAAAGAAACTCAAAGAGTGCGGCGCGGCGGTGCATCTGAACACGGAGATCGACGATATCGACGCGCTTGACGCGGACGTCGTCGTGGTCGCGACCGGCGCGCACGCAAGAACGCTCAAGATCCCAGGCGAGGAAAGAGCGGTCACGGCAACGGACTTTCTGGACGGCAGGGCGGCGGTCGGCGACCGCGTCGTGATCGTGGGCGGGGGCTTGACCGGCTGCGAGATCGCGTATGAGCTCGCGCTTTCCGGCAAACATCCGTCGGTCGTGGAGATGACGCCGTATCTGGTCGGCGCGCGCGGCATCTGCATGGCGAACTCATCGATGCTGCGCGAACTGCTGCGCTTCCATAAGGTCCCGGCGTACCTTTCCGCAACGGTCGATTCGATCACGGACGACGGCGTGGTGATCAACACGCCGGAGGGACAAAAGACGGTCCCCGCCGATTCCGTGATCCTGTCGGTCGGCTATGCGCCGGACACGCGCTTTGCCGCGCGGAAGGAGAAAAAGCAGGCGAAGCCGGTATACTTCGTGGGCGACTGCGATCGCGTCGGCAGCTTGAAGACCGTTATCAAACAGGCGTACGAGCTGGTGCAGAAGCTCTCGTACCGGTAAGGAGGGGAAAGCATGATTCGGAATAAAACCATCGTGATCACGGGCGCGTCGAGCGGGATCGGCAAAACGATCCTCGAAATGCTCGCCGCCAGAGAGAACGGAAACCGCATCGTCGCCGCGAGCCGCAGCATCGGAAAGCTCACCGGCTTCGGCGAAAACGTCACGCTGTTCCCGTGCGATCTCAGCACAAAGGAGGGTGTGGACGCGCTGTTTGAAAAGGCGGAGGAGACGCTTAAAAAGATCGACATCTTTTTCTGCAACGCGGGCGCGCCGTACTACGAGCGCTACGATTACGAGGACTGGGCGCGGATCGAACGGATCTTCTCGCTCAACACCTTCTCCGGCATGTATAGCTATTCAAAGTATCTGAACCATCTGAACGGGCGCGACGGGCAGCTTGTCTATACGATTTCCGCGATGGGCGAGATGGCACTGCCGGGCTACGCGCTGTACGCGTCGACCAAGTTCGCGATGAAGGGCTTTCAGCAGGCGATCCGCATCGAGTCGCCGAAAAACCTTAAAATCACCTGCGTCTATCCCGTGGCGACGAAGACCAACTTCTTCAAGGTCGGCGGCGCGGGACACAAGGTGGAACAGCCGTTCCCCGTGCAGACAGCGGAGGCGGTGGCGAAAGCCGTCGTCCGCGGCGCGGAAAAGGGGCGGAAGCAGATCTACCCCTGCCCGGTATATCTGCCGAGCCGGTTCCTGATGAACGTGCTGCCGCCGGTGAAGCATCTGTATCTTCGCGCGCAGCACAAAATGCTGCTCCGGTTCCTCGAACGGAAGCAAAAGGAGGCGTAACGATGGAACATACGCAGGGATCCGTTCACGCGATCGTCGAAAAACAGCGGGCGTATTTCCGCACCGGCGCGACGCTGGACGTCGGCTTTCGCATCGAACAACTGAAAAAGCTCCGCAAGGCGGTGCTCGACCATCAGAAAATGCTCGGGGAAGCGTTGTACGCGGACCTTCGCAAAAGCCCGGTCGAGGCGTATCTGTGCGATATCGGTCCGGTGATCGCGGAGGTCGACGAGATTTTGAAAGGGCTCAGAAAGTGGGCGAGACCGGAACGGCACTTTTCGGGGCTGATGTGCTTTCCGAGCACGTCGACCGCGGTTTATAAAATGCCCTACGGCGTGTCGCTGATCATCTCGCCGTTCAACTTCCCGATCCTATTAACGCTCGGCGTGCTGGCGGCAAGCATCTCGGGCGGCAACACCGCGGTGCTCAAAACGAGCTCGAAATCCGCGGCGAGCACCGAAGCGCTGAAAAAGATGATCGCCGACACCTTCCCCGAGGAATATGTGACGGTCGTCGACGGCGGGCACGACGTTGCGGACATGTGTCTTTCGGAGCGCTTCGACAAGATCTTTTATACCGGCTCGCCCGCCGTGGCAAAGCACGTTCTGGAGATGGCGTCGAAAAACCTGACCTCGGTCGCGCTCGAGCTCGGCGGCGAAACGGGCAACTGGTGCATCGTCCGGAAGGACGCGGACGTCAGGGACGCCGCGCGCAAGATCGCGTTTTTCAAGCTGTGCAACGCGGGGCAGATCTGCATCAACGTCAACCAGATCGCCGTCGCCGAGGAGATCGCCGAACCGTTCCTCGATGAACTGAAAAAGGAGTTCGTCCGGCAGATCGGCGAAAGGGCGGAGGAGAATCCGGACTATCCGAAGCTGATCACGGAAAAGGTCTACGAAAAATGCGAGCGGCTGACCGAACAGTACCGTGACCGCGTGATCTTCGGCGGCACGGGCAGCCGGGAAGAGGTGAAGTTTTCGCCGACGATCCTTTATCCGGTCGGCATCGACGAGGAGATCGTGCGTCACGAGCTGTTCTGTCCGCTGCTGCCGGTCGTGCCGTTCAAAGACGACGCGGTCGAAACCGTTCTGGACGTGATCGCCGGACGCGAGCATCCGCTTTCCATGTATGTGTTCACCGCCGACAAAAAATGGGCGAAGCGCGTGATGCGCACGCTGCAGTTCGGCGGCGGCTGCATCAACGAGGTCTGCATCCACATGATGGTCAAGGGCGTGCCGTTCAACGGCACCGGACACTCCGGCATGGGCGCGTACCACGGCGAGTGGGGCTTCCGTGAGTTCACGCATCCGCAGACGGTGCTCACGGGCAGGACGCGCATGAATCTGCCGCTTCGCGAGCACCCGTATTCGGGCAAAGCCGGCGAACGGAAGATGAAGCTCCTGAAGTGGTTTGAGCGATAAAAAACGGCGATAAATTTTTTCGTGTGTGTGACAGTTCTGTGACGATCGGGCTTGTATAATGAGGCCATAAAGAAAAACACGGAGGTAAAAACCCATGAAAAAAACCATTGCCATGATCCTTTGCGTTCTGATGATCGCCGCGAGCGTCGCGTGCACGGGTATGAAAATCGAATCGAGCGAATCTTTTGAGATCCATGAAGAAACAAACGAAACGGTCGGCGGCACGGTCGCCGGCGGCTGGGCGAACGCGGAAAACCCCGCGATGACGGACGGGCTTCGCGCGATCTTTGAGAAAGCGCTCGAAGGCATGCTCGGCGTCAAATACGTCCCCGTTGCGTGCCTCGGCACCCAGGTCGTTGCGGGAACCAACTACTGCTTCCTCGCGCAGGCGACCGTCGTGTATCCCGACGCAACGCCGAAGTACGTTCTGGTCTATGTCTATTGCGATCTTTCCGGCGACGCATCCGTGATGAACATTGCGGACCTGCCGGTCGTTCCGAACGAGAACGGCGAAACGATGCTGATTCCGGACGAACCGCTGACGGGCGGCTGGGCATATGCGGAATCGTATGAGGTCACCGACGAAATGAAGGATCGTCTCAGCAAGGCGCTGGAAACCCTCGTCGGCGCGAGCTATGAGCCGGTTGCGAATCTTGCAACGCAGGTCGTTGCGGGAACGAACCGCTGCCTCCTTTGCAAGGTCACGCCCGTCGTGCCGGACGCGGTACCGCACTACGCGCTGGTGTACGTCTATGAAACCCTCGAGGGCGGCGCGGAGCTTCTCCATGTGATCGACATCGACGTCGGCGCGCTCTGCACCTACGGCGCATAAGAAACACGCAAACGCAAAAAACCTCCCGCGCCGGGAGGTTTTTTTGCTGTACGCTTATTCGTCCATTGCGTAGCTGATCTCGTCGATCTCGGCGTGCATCGGCTCCGCCCAGCTGTATTGGTTCATGAAATCGCCGAGGTAGCTGTATCGGGAATTCTTTTTCTTTTCAAGCCAGTCGTAGAGATCGCATTCGATGCGGTCCGGCACGATCGCCATGCTGCCGCGCTGTTTTGCGATGACGTCGGTGATGCGCAGCCGCGTCAGCGTATTCTGGAGGTCCTGCCGGAGGTTGCTGAGATAGGACGCCTTCTTTTCGGGATCGCCGTCGTCCTCCCACAGCGTCGCGATGATCTCGCCGTTGGTGGTCTGCGCGCCGCGGTTTAGGATCAGAAGCGCCAGGATCTCCTTGGTGCGGGTATATTTGAACGCGATCGGTCTGCCGTCCGCAAACAGCTCGAAGTTGCCGAAGGTCTGCGCGAACACACGCTTTTTGTGTTTCAGCTCGGGCGGGTAGCGCAGGTCTTCCGATTCCCGCTTCACCGCGTCCGCCGTGACGGGCTTCAGAAGATACCCGCTGGCATGCAGCGCCATCGCGTCGTATCCGCGGCTGCGGGTTTCGGACGTGAAGATCAGGTTGACCGAGGGATACAGGTCTTTAAGATACCTGCCGAGGTCCGATCCGGAGAGTTCCGGCGTCTCCGTTTCGAGAAACGCGACGTCGATCTCGCGCGTGCGGGCAAAGGCGAGCGCTTCGAGCGGATCGGAGAAGGAAACCGTTTCGGCGTCGGGCGCGATCGCGGAAAGCGCGGTCTTGAGCGCGGCAAGCGCTTTTGCATCGCTGTCGACGAGCAGGACCGTCATAGCGTATCCTCCGTTCCGATCGTGACCGTGCTGACCTTTTGATTTCTGCGCTGCTCCGCGGTCATGGAAAGGGGATCGGCTTCGCCCACGAGCAGTATATCCCCGCCGTTCAGCGCGGCGTCGTGCAGCTCGCCCGCCTTGAGATCGGCGATGACCAGCGCGGCGAACCGGTCGTAATTGTCCTCGTCGATCACCGGGAAATGATGCCGCATCCGGTACCAGTGCTTCGGATCGAAGCCCATATTGCCGGTGTGCAGCCGGTCGGCGGTCGCCTCCACGTCGTCCGGCGTGGCGATGTGTCCCGGCGCGGCGCCGAGATCGTCGCAGAACAGCATCGCATATGCGCGCAGGATCTGATCCCGCACGGTCTCCGCCCTGCCGGACGCGCTGCGTTTGCCCGTTTCGGTCCGCATCACGCGGTAATAGGTCTCCTGCGCCTCCTCGCTGGTTTCAAAGCGGAGGATCGCCTCGTAAAATGCACGGTCGATCAAGCTGTGTGCCATGCCGTTTTCTCCTTTGCATGTCGTGTTCGTTTTCCGAATGATTTTATATATTTTATCACACAAAAACCTTGCCCGCAATCTTGCGCTTCGGCGTTTCATTATGGTATGATATAAAATAGTACAAAAAGAAACAGTATGTATCTGAAAGGTTTTTTGAAAGGAGAACACCGATGACGATTCAACAAACCAGAAACGAAAAAAAGCTGACGATCGCGCTGGAGGGACGTCTGGACACCGTGACCGCGCCCGAGCTCGAAGCGGCGCTTGCGGACGCGCTGGAGGGCGTCGAAGAGCTGACCTTTGATTTTGAAAAGCTGGACTATATCTCGTCCGCGGGGCTGCGCGTCCTTTTGAGCGCGCAGAAGACTATGAACCGCCAGGGCTTCATGAAGGTCCTCCATGCAAACGAAATGATCCGCGAGATCTTTGACGTCACGGGCTTTTCCGATATTCTGACGATCGAATAAAACATTCCACGACAAATCCGGCGGGGACCGGAGAAACGGAGCGGAGGCATGGCGGAAGAAAAACGGTTTACAAAGGCGACGTGGCAGATCATGGAACAGCTTCTCGAGGTCGATTCCCTCGACGACGCGTTGTCCGGCAGTCTGGAGATCATCGTCAATACGCTGAACAGCGAGGCGGGCGCGATCTGGCTTCTCGATCCGAAAACGGATCGGCTGAGCCCGATGTTCCATATCGGTCCCGCCGATATTTCCGATATCACGGTGGAGAACGGACTCGGCATCGAGGGCGTCGTCACCAGAACGGGCAAGTCCGTCATGGTGGAGGACGCGGCGAACGATCCGCGCTTCGACGGCACCGTGTTCGACGATTACGGGCTCGTCACTAAGACGATGATCTGCGTACCGCTCAACAATCTGCACGATGTGATCGGCTGCGTACAGGTCGTCAATAAGAAGGACGGCTCGCTTTACGACGCCGACGAGCTGCAGCTTTGCGAGCGCATGGCGGCGCTCGCCGCGATCACGATTGACGAGAAGGGACTGATCGTCGATCTCGGCGAACAGAAGGAGGTCCTGGCGTCGCTCCGGAACGTCACGAAGGAATTCCCTTCCGGCGACGGCGTGCTGCGCGTTCTGAAAGGGATCAATCTCGATATCTACAAGAACGAGTTTGTGGTCGTTCTGGGCGAATCCGGCTGCGGCAAGTCCACCATGATGAACATCGTCGGCGGCATGGACTTTCTGACCGACGGCACGCTGACGGTCGAGGGCAGGGATTTCTCGCATCCGTCCGACGCCGAGCTGACGAAGTACCGCCGCGAGTATATCGGCTTCATCTTCCAGGCGTACAACCTGATGCCGAACCTGACCGCGCTCGAGAACGTGCAGTTCATCGCGGAGCTCGTGAAGGAGCCGATGGATGCGGCGGACGCGATCGCGAAGGTCGGGTTAGCGGCGCGCGCGAACAACTATCCCGGACAGATGTCCGGCGGTCAGCAGCAGCGCGTTTCGATCGCCCGCGCGATCGTGAAGCGTCCGAAGCTGATCTTTGCCGACGAGCCGACCGCGGCGCTGGACTATACGACCAGCATCGAGGTCCTGTCGGTGATCGAGGACATCGTCAGGAATCAGGGCGCGACGGTCATGATGGTCACGCACAATCCCGAGATCGCAAAGATGGCGGATCGCGTCGTAAAAATGCGCGGCGGCAGGATCGCAAGCATCAAGAAAAATCTGCATCCCGTTCATGCCGAAGAGCTCGTGTGGTGATCGCCCGTGAAGAAAACTCAGATCAAAGACGCGCTGCGGAATATTTGGAAACAGAAGGTTTCCTTCCTGTCGATCATCGTGATCGCGCTTTTGGGCGTGACCACCTTTTTGGGCATCGGGTATTCGTCGACGGCATTGCGGAAGAACGCATCGACGGCGTACAACCGGCAGAACTACCGCGACATCGAGGTCATTTCCACACGTCTTCTGACGCCGGAAGATTTGGATTGCATCCGCGCGCTTGACGGCGTAAAGGACGTTGAACCGGTCTGGCAGACCGCCGCGAACGCATATATCGGCGACGAAAAGCAGGTCATCAACATCATCACCGCGACGGAGCGGATCAATCTCGTATCGATGATCGAGGGACGCATGCCGAAAGACGCTTCGGAATGCGCGATCGAGCAGACAATCGCCGGGGAAGCCGGATGGAAGATCGGCGACGAGATCGAATGGGCGGAAATGACCGACGTCACGGGGCAGTTCTTTCTCGGCGCGGATCCGTTTACGATCGTCGGCATCGTTGCGCATCCGGATCACGCAAGCAAAACCGTGCCGGAGACGCCGTATATGATCGTCAGCGCGGACCGGTTCGACCGGGTGGCCATGGAGAACTGCTGCATGAAGGCGGAGATTACCGTTGAAAAAACGGCGGACGCCGACCGGTTTTCCCAATCGTACGACAGGACCGTAGCCGCGGTTCTGACGAAGATCGAGCAGATCTCCGCGGAGCGGATCGCGATCCGCGACGCGCAGATCAAAGAACAGGCGCTGGAGCTGGTCGAGCAGGCGGAAGCGGCGCTTGCGGAAAACAAAGAGCAGCTGACGGCGGGAACCGAGGCGAGGGACACCCTGCTCGGCATCATCGCGCAGGCGGAGCAGATCGCAGGCGGCATAGAGGGCATGGACGCCGCGGTCGATTCCCTGCGGCAGCTGAGGCAGAAGATCGAGGAGAAGAGTTCCGATCTGGACAACGCCGAAGCGGCGATCGCGGAGGTCGAAGCGCTGCTCAAAGAACAGCGCGGGCAGGCGGAAAACCTGGAATCCGGCCGCTGGTATATTTTCGACGCGCACGGCAGCGCGAGCTTCGTGCAGCTGATCATCGGCAGCGGGAACCTCAAGAGTCTCGAAATGACCTTCTCCCTGCTGTTCGTTCTGGTCGGCGCGCTCGTGATCTACGCCACGATCAGCAAGATGATCGACGAGCAGCGCACGCTGGTCGGGACCACCAAGGCGCTCGGCTTCTTCAACCGGGAGATCTTTGCAAAGTATCTGCTGTTCGGACTGTCCGCGACGGTCCTCGGCGCCCTGCTCGGCATTCTGCTTGCGCGGTTCGTCTTTGAACCGTTCATTCTGAAAGGATACGGCGCGTACTACACCTATGACACGACGGCGCCGACGGTGACGGTCGGCCCGACGCTGATCGTGCTGCTTGCGGGGATCGTCCTTGCCGTCGGCGCGATCACGTTCGCCTGCTACCGGCTGATGCGCACGCCGGCGATCCGGCTGATGCAGCAGCAGGTTCCCGCGGGCAGAAAGAGAAGCGCAAAAGGCGGGAAACGGCTTTTGTCACTGTACTCGCGCCTGATCCTTCTGAATATCCGCACGGATCTGAAGCGCGTGATCGTGACGATCGTCAGCGCGGCGGGCTGCTGCGCGCTGATCGTCATCGGCTTTACGCTGAAGGCGGCGGTGAACGGCGCGGTCAAAAACCAGTATTCCTCCGTCGTGCACTACGACGCGAAGGTGCAGTTTGAATACGGCGAGGAGATCGAAGCGGAGCTCATTAAGTCCGGCGCGGAATGCGTGCCGCTGTACGACGCCTACATCACCTACCGGATCACGGACAATCAGGTGGGCGAGCTGCTCTGCGGCGATATCGACGCCATCGAGTCCATGTACCGCCTGAACGACTGGAAGACCGGAGATCCGATCGGACCGACCGACGAGGGCATCCTGATCCAGCGGCGTCTCGCGGAGATCGACGGTCTCAATATCGGAAGCGAGTTTCAGATCACCGCAGGCGGCGTGAAAACGGCGAAGGTCCGCGTGGCGGGCATCTTTGAAAACTATATCGGCCGCTCCATGGTGATGGGCACCGGGTATTACGCGTCGCTGTTCGGCGCGGCGCCGACGCCCAATTCCTACCTGATCCGTCTGAACGGCGCGGACGAGGAGGCGCTGCGCGCGCGGCTCAAGACGATCTCGGGCTTTACCGGCTACACGCCGGCGTCGGCGGACCGGGCGATGTTCGACTCCGCCACCTCGGTCGTCAACAGCATCGTCGTGCTGTTCATCGTCCTGGCGGCGATCATGGCGGGCGTGGTGCTGACGAATCTGACGAACATCTACATCATGCAGAAAAAGCGCGAGCTCGTCGTCATGCGCATCAACGGTTTTACGGTCAAGGAAGTCATCGGCTACTGCACGCGTGAAACGATCGTGACGACGGTCGCGGGCATCGTTTTGGGCATCGCGCTCGGCTCCGGGATCGCCTATCGCATCGTTCGTTCGATGGAACAGGCGTTCATCCGGTTCGACCGCAGCGTAAGCCCGCTCGCGTGGCTGTACGGCGCGCTGATCACGGTGCTGTTCACGGTCATCATCAACGCGATCGTCCTTCGGAAGGTGAAACACCTGAAGCTGACGGACGTCTGACGACGGAAAGAAAATACAATGCCCGCCGAAAGAAAGATTCTCCGGGCAGATCAAACATAGAAACGACAATGAATATGGAGAAGCACATGAGCAACAAAGAACTTTACAAAAAAACGATCGGGTTTTCCCTGCGGCGCGTGCTGTGGGACATCCTGTCTCTGGTGATCCTGCTTGCGTGCGGCACGATCGGATATGTGCTGGGCGAGAAATTCGCGCAGAACGGGATCGTCGGACTGATCATCGGCGCAGTCGTCGGCATCATTCTGACGGCGCTGATCTCGCATTTCATCTCTTACCTGCTCAAAGCGGGACAGATCGCGATGATGACGCGCGGCATCACGGAGGGCGAGCTTCCCGACAACGTCATTGCGGAAGGCAAGAAGGCGGTCAGGGAGCGCTTCGGCGCGGTCGCGGCGTACTATGCGATCACCAACGCGATCAAGGGCATCTTCAATCAGCTCGGCAGACTCATCACGAACGTCGGTCAGAAGGTCGGCGGCGACACCGGCGGCGCGATCGGCAGCGCGGTCAGCTCCGCGGTCCAGACGGTCGTCAATTATCTCTGCGACTGCTGTCTCGGCTGGATCTTCTACCGCAAGGACGTCAAGGCGGCGAAGGCGGCGTGCGAAGGCGCGGTGCTGTTCTTCAAGCACGGCAAGACGTTTGCGAAGAACATGGGCCGCGTGTTCGGCATGGGCCTCGTTTCGCTCCTTGCGATCGGCGGCGTGTTTACCGGCATTTTCTATGCGATCCTCTCCTCGCAGTCGCAGGCGCTCGCGGGCGTTTACGAAAGCGTCGCCGGAGCGGCGCAGGACATGGAGGGTTCGTTCGCGCAGATCCTGCAGAATCCCAAAACGCTGCCCCTCGTGTTCGCGGTGCTCGGCGGCGTCATCGTCTGGTCCATCATCCATTCCGCCTTTATCAAGCCGTTCGTTCTGACCGGCGTGCTGCGGAACTACATCAACTCCGGCAAGGACGACATTCCCTCGGAAGAGAGCTTCTCGATGCTCGATTCCAAATCCCCGAAATTCCGCAAGCTGCACAGCCAGCTGTAAGAAGAAACGGTGCAGAACATGAGGACGGAACGACACAACGATCTCAAAAAGGATCCTTCGGGCTTCGTGCTGCTGGCGGACTACGTTCCGCATATCGTGCAGGAGATCCGCTATTACGCGACCTATAATTTCATCGGCGAGCGGATCGACGGATACGAGGAGCCGTGCGCGCTGCTCACGATCGAGGCGGCGCGCGCGCTGAAAAGCGCGGCGAACGAGCTGTTCGTGCAGGGATACCGGCTGAAGGTGTTCGACGCCTATCGCCCGGTATCGGCGGTCAGACAGTTCATCCTGTGGGGCATCGAGGATCAGGACGTCCGCATGAAGCCGTATTTCTATCCGGACCTCGAGAAGCAGGAGCTGTTCAGCCGCGGCTATATCGCAAAGCAGTCGAGCCACAGCCGCGGCAGCGCGATCGACCTGACGCTGCTCGATATGCGGACCGGCAAAGAGGTCGATATGGGCAGCCCGTTCGACCTGTTCAGCGAAGTCTCGCATCCGGACAGCCGAAACGTCACGCGGGAACAGCATGAAAACCGTATGCTGCTGCAGCAGGCAATGGTCCGAAACGGCTTTGCGCCGCTCGACTGCGAGTGGTGGCACTTCTGTCTCAAAGACGAGCCGTATCCGGACACATACTTTACGTTCCCGGTTTCGTCGAGATATCTTTTGAGATAACGGTTCCGGACAAACGGACGCCGGGAAAGGAGCGCATATGAAAACACGGATCAAACGGCATCGCTTTCATGCGGTCTGCCTTTCCGTGTTCAGGTTTCTGTTCGGATGGATCCCGAAACGGATCTATGCGTTCAAAACGGACCGGCCGAAAGCGATCAGGGGACCGTTCCTCGTGCTTGCAAACCATGTGACCGCGGCGGATCCGGTGCTTTTGAACCTGTCGTTCAAAGACCAGATGTATATCGTCGCAAGCGAGCACCTGATGCAGAAGGGGCTGCCTTCGGCGCTTCTGAAGCTGCTGTTCGATCCGATCGTGCGCCGCAAGGGCGATTCCGCCGTCACCGCGGTCAAGGAAATGCTGGCGTGCTTAAAGGCGGGGTTCAACGTGTGCGTGTTCCCGGAGGGGACGTGTTCCTACGACGGCACGAACCAGCCGATGCTGCCGACGATCGGCAAGCTCGCGAAAACGTCCGGCTGCACGCTGGTGACCTACCGGTTCGAGGGCGGGTATTTCACGCTTCCGCGCTGGGGACGGGGCGTCCGCCGCGGTTCGTATTACGGACATATCGTGAACGTCTACGCGCCGGAAACGCTGAAAACCATGTCCGCGCCGGAAGTCAACGCCGCGATCGAAGCCGATCTTTCGGAAAACGCGTATGCGCGCATCGAGGCGTCTCCCGTTTCGTATCGGAGCCGCCGCCGCGCCGAATACCTGGAAAGCGCGTTCTTCCTCTGTCCGGCGTGCAGACGCGTCGGCACGATCGAAACGAAGGGCGACGCGATCCGCTGTTCCTGCGGGCTTTCGGGCGGGCTGGACGAACGGTACCGACTCTCGGGGCTTCCGTTCGAGACGCTGATCGAATGGGACGCGTTTCAGAACGAATGGCTCAAAACGGCGGCTGCCGATCCGGCGTTTTCGTTCTCGGACGGCGGCGTCACGCTGTATGAAAACGACGACAAGCACCGCCGCATTGCGATCGCGTCCGGCACGATGACCATGACGCGCGACGCGCTTTCGGTCGGCGGCCGCACGTTCGCGCTGTCCGATATCACGGACGTCGAGCTCGTCCGGCGGAACCTTCTGGTGTTTTCCACGCATGACGCGCATTATCAGATCGGCGGCGCGAAGCCGCTGAACACGCGCAAGTACATGCTGCTGTATCGCATTCGAAAAGGAGTAAAGTGACCTATGAACTATTCCGCGTCCAACACCTCGCTGTGGAACCTGATCATTCAGGTCGGGCTGATCGCGCTGTTTCTGTTGCTGGCGAACCTGCTGCGGCGGAAGATCCCGTTTTTCCGCAAGTCGCTGATGCCGACCGCGGTGCTCGCCGGCTTCCTGTTTCTGATCCTGCGCACGGCTGGACTTCTGATCTTCAAGGCGGAAACGCTTGAAAAGCTGCCGTACAATCCGTTCGACACGACCATCCTCGAAACGGTCACCTACCACGGCATCGCGATCGGCTTTATCGCCCTGTCGCTGCGCGTCACCAAAAAGAGCAGCGAGGAGAAAAACGGACTGATCGCACCGAAGAGCGGCGCGCTGATCGTCTCCACCTACCTTGTGCAGGGCATCGCGGGGCTTGTGATCTCGCTGCTGCTGTTTTTCACCTTTATGCCGAACCTGTTTGCGGCGAGCGGCATCCTGCTGCCGATGGGCTACGGACAGGGCCCCGGACAGGCGAACAACATCGGCACTTCGTTTGAAAACCTCGGGTTTGCGGGCGGACGCTCGTTCGGTCTTGCGATCGCGGCGGCGGGGTATCTGTGCGCCTGCATCGTCGGCGTCATCTACATCAACGTGCTTGCGCGCCGCAGAAAGCGCGAGCGCGCCGCGCACGACGAGCTTTCCGGCTCGGTCGTGACGGTCGCGGACTTCCAGGACGAGAATGAGATCCCGATCGCGGAATCGCTGGACAAGTTCTCGGTGCAGTTTGCGCTCGTCATCTTCGTGTATCTCATCACGTTCGCGTTCACATGGGGCGTCGACGCGCTGATCACAAAGCTCGCGCCGGGCGTGGCAAAGACGGTCTCGCCGCTTCTGTGGGGCTTCAACTTTATCATCGGCACGCTGATGGCGATGCTCACGAGAAAGATCATCGGCGTGTTCCGCAAGACGAAGGCGATGACGCGCCAGTATCAGAACAACTACCTGCTGTCCCGCATCTCGGGACTCGCGTTCGACCTGATGATCGTCTGCGGCATTGCGAGCATCAACATCGAGGACCTCTCGGGGCTTTGGGTGCCGTTTGTGCTGATGGCGGTCGCCGGCGGCGTCGCGACGTTCTTCTGGCTGAAGTGGCTTTCCGGAAAGATCTATCCGTCGTATGCCGAGGAAGCGTTTGTCTCCATGTACGGAATGATGACGGGCACGATCAGCTCCGGCGTCATGCTGCTGCGCGAGATCGATCCGAATTTCAGAACGCCCGCCGCGAACAATCTTCTGACGGGCAGCGCGTTTGCGATCGTGTTCGGCGCGCCGATGCTGCTGCTTGTGGGGCTTGCGCCGCAGTCGCTTCTGCTGACGTGGGTCACGCTCGGGCTGCTGATCGTTTACCTGGCGCTGCTTCTGGTGTTCCTCCTTGCGGTCCGCCGCAGAAAGGACCGGAAAGCGGACGCCGGCGCCGCGGAGAACGCGGACGCGTAAAAACTGCTGACAAGTACAGCGGAAAGGAATCAACAATGAAAACGGATATCATCACCATCACACCTGCGGGCGAAGGCATTACGGACGCGCTTGCGGAGACCGAGAAAGCGGCGGCGTTCCGCGGACTGGACCGGAAACAGACGCTGCGGCTCCGGCTGCTCGCCGAGGAAATGACCGGCATGCTCCGCACGATCGTCGGCGAAAAGCCGCTGAAATACTGGGTGGAATCGAACGGAAACGCGTTCTCCCTGCATCTTTCTGCGAACGCGCAGGCGGATTACGAAATGCGCGAAGTGCTTCTGAAAACGTCGACCTCCGGCAAAAACGCCGCGGCAAAGGGATTCATGGGCAGGATCCGCGACATCTTCATGCGGCTGAGCGAGACGAGCGACGTCAACGCGCTTTCCGCGGAGTACGGCTATTCCTATGTGGGCGTCGTCGGATACGACGCGTCGACGGACATGTCGCCGAACGCGATGCTGTACGGCTGGTCGCTTTCCGCGTACAGGGAGGCCGTGGAGGCGAACAGAAACGAAGAACCCGAAAAATGGGACGAGCTGGAAAAGTCGATCACGGCGAAGCTCGCGGACGAAGTCAGGATCTTCATCCGTCTGAACACCGTGGAAATGGTCATCGAAAAGACGTTTTGAAAACGCAGCCCATGCAGAGGAATCAACCGGATAAAAAGCGAAAACTGCGGAACAGCATCGCGCTCAACATCATCGGCGCGATCGTGGCGCTGCTGATCCTGTTCGGCAGCATCATCACAACGATCGGTTATTTCAGCTTCACCGAATCGTTCAAAAAGGAATACGCGGTCACGACGTACCACATGGCGAACACGGCGACGGCGCTTGTCAACGGCGATCATCTCGACGAATACCTTGCGGGCGAAGAGACGGAGGAATATCTCCGGACGGAACGGTATCTGGATGCGTACTGCAAAAAGATGAACGTGTCGCTGGTCTATGTCATCGCGGTCGATACGAGCGATTACGGCAGGTTTGTTTCGATCTTCAATCTTCTCGACAACACCGTGGGCGACACGTCGTATACGAAATGGGAACTCGGGCATCAGCGCGAGACCACGAACGACGAATACCGGCAGAAGTACCGCGCGATGTACGAGCAGACCGCGCCGTACGAGACCGTCTACCGCAGAAAAGTAAGCGACGGACAGCGTCCGCACATCACGACGATGGTCCCGGTCAGGGATTCCGCCGGCAAGACGGCGGGCGTCCTCTGTATCCAGCGTCCGATGCGCGAGCTGACCGACGCGCGGCGGCCGTATCTTCTTCGCATTGCCGCCGGTGCGGTTCTGATGTGCATCGTCGTCGGCGTCGGCGCGGCGATCAACATCCGCACGCAGTTTATCCGTCCCATCCGGAAGGTCTCCGACGAAGCGACGCGCTTTGCAAAGGAGAATGTGAAGGGCGAGCCGCTCGGACAGATCAGCAAGCTGTACGAGATCGCAAACCTTGCGCGATCCATCGACACGATGGAGACGGACATGGCGAACTATGTCGAAAACCTGACCGCCGCGACGGCGGAGCGCGAGCGCATGGGCACGGAGCTGTCGCTTGCCTCCGCGATCCAGGCGGCCTCGATCCCGAACGTGTTCCCCGCGTTCCCGGACCGGAAGGACTTTGATATCTACGCGTCGATGACGCCCGCAAAGGAGGTCGGCGGCGATTTCTACAACTTCTTCCTGATCGACGACGACCATCTGATGATCGTGATCGGCGACGTTTCCGGCAAGGGCGTTCCCGGCGCGCTGTTCATGATGGTCACGAACATCCTGATCTCCGACCGCGCGCACCTCGGCGGTTCGCCGGGCGAGATCCTGACCACCGTCAATCAGAGCATCTGCGAGCATAATCAGGCGGAAATGTTCGTCACGATCTGGCTCGGCATCCTGGAGCTTTCGACCGGCAGGATCGTCGCCGCGAACGCGGGGCACGACGACGCCGCGATCTGCAGGAAGGGCGGTTCGTTCGAGCTCTTCAAAACCAGACACGGCTTTGTGCTCGGCGGCATGGAGGGGATCCGGTACAGGGAATTCGAGATCCGGCTCGAACCGGGCGACAAGCTGTTCCTGTATACGGACGGCGTGCCGGAGGCGACGGACGCGAGCTGCGGCATGTTCGGCATGGAGCGCACGATTGAGGCGCTGAACCGGTTTAAGGAGCAAACGCCGCAGGAGATCCTCGCCGGCGTTCACGAAAGCGTCGACGCCTTTGTCGGCGAAGCGCCGCAGTTCGACGATCTCACGATGCTGTGTCTGCATTATCCGGGACCGCAGAAACAGACGAACGCGCGGGAGCTGACGCTCGACGCCGTCACGGACAACATCGGAAAGGTCACGGCGTTCGTCGACGAAACGCTGGAGGCGCTGGACTGTCCGATGAAGAAGCAGATGCAGATCGACATGGCGATCGACGAGCTGTTCGCAAACATCGCCTCCTACGCCTACGCGCCCGAAACCGGCAAAGCGACGGTCCGCGTGGAAACGGAGGAGGATCCGCGCGCCGTGATCGTCACGTTTATCGACCGCGGCAGACCGTATGATCCGCTTTCGGCGGAGGAGCCGGACGTTACGCTTTCGGCGGAGGAACGAAAGATCGGCGGGCTCGGCATCTTTATCGTAAGAAAAACCATGGACGATATGCGCTATGAATATCGGGACGGACAGAATATTCTGCGCATCAAAAAGCTGATATAACCGAAGAAAGGACGGATGGAGCCATGACGATTACGCAGAACCGTGACAACACCGCGCTGACGATCGCGCTTGAAGGACGGCTGGACACCTTGACCGCGCCGGAGCTTGAAACGCTGCTTTCCGGCGCGCTGGAGGGCGTCGAAACGCTGACGCTGGACTTTGAAAAGCTCGACTATATTTCTTCCGCGGGACTTCGTGTGCTGCTTTCGACACAGAAGAAGATGAACGGACAGGGCAGCATGAAGGTCACGCATGTGAACGAAATCATCGGAGAGATCTTCGATGTTACGGGTTTTTCGGATATCCTGACGATCGAATAACCGCTTCCGAAGCAAACGGAGGGCAAAATGGAGAAATTGACTCTTTTTGAAGAGGCGATCTGTTTTGCGGTGCGCGCGCATCACGGGCAGGTCCGCAAGGGAGAAATGATGCCGTATATCTGTCATCCGATGGAGGTGGCGACGATCTGCGCGACGGTGACTTCGGATCAGGAGGTCCTTGCCGCCGCGGTGCTGCACGATACCGTGGAGGATACGGACACATCGATCGGAGAGATCCGGGAGCGCTTCGGTCTGCGCGTTGCCGCGCTGGTGGCGGCGGAAACGGAGGACAAGCACGACGACCTGCCGTATGCGGAAACGTGGCGTCTCCGTAAGGAGGAATCGCTGACGATCCTGGAAAACGCAAAGGACGAGGGCGTGAAGATCCTTTGGCTCGGCGACAAGCTCGCCAATCTCCGCTCGATCTGCCGCGCATGGCGGATCGACAGCAAGGGCGTCTGGAACGTTTTTCATCAAAAGGATCCCGCGCAGCACGCATGGTATTACCGCCGGGTTGCAGAGCTTTTGTTCGATTATCGGCATACCGGGGCGTGGCGGGAACTCGACAACATCATCGCGCAGATCTTCGACGGAGTATAAATATGGAATACATGCTTGAAAACGGGGCGCTGATCGTCTCTCTGGAGGGGCGCATCGACTCGACAAACGCGGCGGCGGTCGAGAATGAACTCACCGGCATCCGTGCCGCGAATCCGGCGGAGACGCTCATTTTAAACTGCGAAAACCTGCAGTATCTCTCGAGCGCCGGTCTTCGTGTGGTTCTGCGCGCGAAGAAGGCGGTCCCCGACACAAAAATCATTCACGTCGGCAACGCGGTCTACGACATCTTTGAAATGACCGGGTTCACCGAAATGATGGAGATCCAAAGGGCGTACCGTGAGGTCTCGATCGAGGGCTGCGAGGTCATCGGCGAGGGCGCGAACGGCAGAGTTTACCGCCTTGCACAGGATTCGGTCGTCAAGGTCTACCGCAATCCGAACGCGCTCCCGGAGATCCACCGCGAGCGCGAGCTTGCGCGCACGGCGTTCGTGCTCGGCGTGCCGACCGCGATCCCGTATGCGGTGGTGCGCATCCGGGAGGGCGGCTACGGTTCCGTATTTGAGCTTCTCAACGCGACGAGCTTTGCAAAGCTGCTGATCCGCGGAGAAAAATCGCTTGACGAGATCGCCGAAATGAGCATCGCGCTTCTGAAGATCATCCATTCGACCGAGGTGAAACCGGATTCCGTGCCGTCCATGCGCGAGGTCGCGCTCGGCTGGGCGGATTACCTCAAGGGGCATCTGCCGCGGGATCTGTTCAAAAAGCTGTATCGTATGCTGGAGGAGATCCCGGAAGACGATCATCTGCTGCACGGCGACTTCCATCTCAAAAACATCACGCGGCAGGGCGACGAGGACCTGATCCTCGATATGGACACGCTCTGCCACGGACATCCCGTGTTCGAGTTCGCGTCCATGTTCAACGCGTACTGCGGCTTTTCCGAGGCGGATCCGGAAGCGGTCAAACGTTTTCTCGGCATCGACCGCGATACGGCGCGGCGGTTCTGGCACAGATCCCTTGCGCTGTATCTCGACACGGACGACGAACAGACCGTTCGCAGCGTGGAGGACAAGGCGAAGGTCATCGGCTTCATGCGCCTTCTGCGCCGGTCCATCCGCAGAAACGGGTTCGATACCGAAGAGGGCAGACGTGAGATCGAGTGCTACCGTTCGCAGCTCACAGATCTTTTGCCCCGCGTGGACAGCTTGACGTTCTGACCGGGGAAAAGCGGTTTTTTCGGGAAGAGGGAAGAACCCTCTTCCATTTTTTTGATCGCTTTGCTATAATAAAAGGGTTAAGGAGAGTGTGCTTATGGATTCTGTGAAGAAACTGGCTGCGGCGCTGGCGCCGCTGTGCGGAGTCGACGAAACGACGCTTTCGGACTGGATCGAGGTTCCGAAGAATACGGAGATGGGCGATTACGCGTTTCCGTGCTTCCGCCTGTCCAAAACGCTGCGCAAGGCGCCGAACGCGATCGCGGCGGCGCTTGCGGAAAAGCTGACCGTTCCCGCGGGCTTTACAAAATGCGAGGCGGTCGGCGGATACCTCAATTTCTTTACCGACAAGGGCGCGGTCGCGGACACGGTCCTTTCCCGGGTACTCCGTGAGGGCGACGCCTACGGCACGGGCACCGAGGGAAACGGCAAAACGGTCTGCGTCGAGTACAGCTCGATCAACATCGCAAAGCCGTTCGGCTTCCATCATCTGCCCAGCACCGCGATCGGCAACGCGCTGTACCGCATCTATAAGGCGCTCGGCTACAACACGGTCGGCATCAATCACCTCGGCGACTGGGGCACGCAGTTCGGCAAGATGATCACGGCGTACAAGCTGTGGGGAACGAAGCCCGTCGACGAGTACTCGATCCGCGAGCTCGTCGCGCTGTATGTGCGCTTCCATGACGAGGCGGACAAAGATCCGTCGCTGAACGATACCGCCCGCGCGTGGTTCCGGAAGATCGAGCAGGGCGATCCCGAGGCGCATATGCTTTGGGAAAAGATGAAGGACGCCACCATCCGCGAGGTCAAGGTGACCTATAAGCGCATGGGCGTCGATTTCGACAGCTGGAACGGCGAAGCGTTCTACGAGGACAAGATGCAGCCGATCATCGACGAGCTCCGCGAAAAGGGCATTTCAAAGGTCGATCAGGGCGCGCAGATCGTCGACCTTTCCGAATGGAACATGCCGCCGTGCATCATCGTGAAATCCGACGGCAGCACGATCTACGCCACGCGCGATCTCGCCGCCGCGTGCTACCGCAAGGCGACCTATGATTTCACAAAGCTCCTGTACGTCGTGGCGTATCAGCAGGATCTGCATTTCAAGCAGTTCTTCAAGGTCCTCGAGCTGATGGGCAGGGATTGGGTGAAGGACTGCGTGCATGTGAACTTCGGCATGGTCAGCATGGAGGGCGGCGCCTTCCATACGCGCGAGGGCAAGGTGCTGTACCTTGACGACGTGCTCGACGCGGCGGTCGAAAAAACCTACGACATCATCTGCGAAAAGAGCCCGGATCTCGAGGATAAGCGATCCGCGGCGGAGGCGGTCGGCGTCGGCGCGATCCTCTGGTCGGTGCTGTATAACTCCCGCATCAAGGACGTCACATTCAGCTGGGAGAAGGTGCTGAACTTCGACGGCGAGACCGCGCCTTATGTGCAGTACACGCACGCAAGGAGCTGCTCGGTGCTCCGCAAGGCGGGCGGGCGTCCCGCGTCGTTCGACGCGTCGCTTCTCAATGATTCCGAAAGCACCGCGCTCTTAAAGGCGATCGCGGCGTTCCCGGAGGCGGTACGGTCTGCGGCGGAAAAGTACGAGCCGTACGTCGTCGCGCGTTCGATCATGCAGATCGCAAACGCGTTCAACCGCTTCTACTACGAACAGCGCATCATGGCGGACGACGAAAACGTCCGCGCGGCTCGGCTCGCGCTTTGCGACGCCACGCGTCAGACCATCAAAAACGGATTGAATCTCTTGGGGCTTTCCGCCCCCGAAAGGATGTAATATGCTGGATATCAAGCTCGTCCGGTCGAATCCGGAACTCGTAAAGGAGAACATCAAAAAGAAGTTTCAGGACGAGAAGCTCGTCCTCGTCGACGAAGTGCTCGCGCTCGACAGGGAGTACCGCGACGCGCATGTGCGCGGCGATTATCTTCGCAATCAGCGCAACGTCATCAGTAAGTCCATCGGCATGATGATGGCGCACGGCGAGCGCGACAAAGCGGAGGAAGCGAAAAAGCAGGTCGGCGCGATGGCGCAGGAGATGGCGGACCTCGAAGTGCGCGAGGCGGAGCTCGAAACCGAGATCCGTAAGCGCATGCTGGTGATCCCGAACATCATCGATCCCTCCGTTCCGATCGGAAAGGACGATTCCGAAAACGTCGAGATCGAACGGTTCGGCGAGCCGGTCGTGCCTGATTTCGAGATCCCGTACCATGTGGACATCATGGAGCGCATGAGCGGCATCGACCTCGATTCCGCGCGCAGGACGAGCGGCAACGGCTTCTATTATCTCACGGGCGACATCGCGCGGCTGCACAGCGCGGTGCTCTCCTATGCACGCGATTTCATGATCGACCGCGGCTACACCTATGTCGTGCCGCCGTTCATGATCCGTTCGGCGGTCGTCGACGGCGTCATGAGCTTTGCCGAGATGGAAAACATGATGTATAAGATCGAGGGCGAGGATCTGTACCTCATCGGCACCTCGGAGCACAGCATGATCGGCCGCTTCATGAACACGTTCCACGACGAGGACAAGCTGCCGCTTCGGCTCACCAGCTATTCGCCCTGCTTCCGCAAGGAAGTCGGCGCGCACGGCATCGAGGAGCGCGGCGTCTACCGCATCCACCAGTTTGAAAAGCAGGAGATGATCATCGTCTGTAAGCCCGAGGACAGCAGGACGCTGTATAACGAGCTGTGGCAGAACACGGTCGATTTCTTCCGCTCGCTCGACATCCCGGTGCGCACGCTCGAATGCTGCTCGGGCGACCTTGCGGACCTCAAGGTAAAGAGCTGCGACGTCGAGGCGTGGTCGCCGCGCCAACAGAAGTATTTCGAGGTCGGAAGCTGCTCGAACCTCGGCGACGCGCAGGCGCGCCGGCTCGGCATCCGTATCAAGAATAAAGAAAAGGGCAACTACTTCGCGCACACGCTGAACAACACGGTTGTCGCGCCCCCGCGCATGCTGATCGCGTTCCTCGAGAACAACCTGCAAAAGGACGGCACGATCCGGATTCCGGAAGCCCTCCGTCCCTATATGGGGTTTAAGGAAACGATCGGGTAAAGACGGAAAGGATTCTGTCAAGGGAGTTTTCAGAGTACAGCCGGTACGTGCCGGCTGTGCTTTTTTCGTTGCGTAATGTCGAAAGATGTGTTAGGATGAATTCGATTAATCGGGATTTACAGGAGGCAGCGGATATGAGATTGGACGGTTTCGGATTGCTTGTTGAGGATATGGCGAAAATGATCCGTTTTTACAGGGACGTACTCGGCTTTGAGATCAAAGAAGCGGAAGACACCGAAAACGTGTATCTCGTAAAGGACGGAACGCTGTTCCTTCTCTTCGGCAGGAAAGACTTTGAACGGATGACAAGCCGCAGGTATGACTATATCAAAGGACTCAACGGGCATTTTGAGATTGCTTTATACGTGGATACGTTTGAGGAAGTAGACGCTTCCTTCAATGAGGCAGTCAAAAACGGAGCAGTACCGGTACTGGAACCCACCACGGAACCATGGGGACAGAGAACCTGTTATATTGCCGATCCGGAAGGGAATCTGATCGAAATCGGCTCGTGGAATAAGCCCTACGAAGGAAAGGATTCGTAATATTCCGATCGGTCGGAAACAGATCGGTGCAGACCTTCCGGAAAGCAACGCATTTTCGGAGGGCTTCTTTTTTATTGCGCGGGGCGGGAGGAAAGAAACGCGAGCACGCCGTCGGCGATCGCGCCGGCAAGAAGCGCCTGATAGTCCGGATCCTGCAGCTTTCGTTCGTCCTCCGGATTGCTCAGAAATCCGCATTCGATCAGCACGGACGGCACGTCGGGAATGCGCGTCACATAATTGTTGCCGGGGTTCGCAAACCGCGGATCGCGTCCGAGCGCGGCGCACAGCGCGTCCGTCACGCATTGCGCAAGCGCTTTTCCGTCCGCCGCGCCCGCCTGAAAATAGCACATCGGTCCCTTGACGCGGCGGTCGGAGAACTTGTTCATATGGATCGAAACCGTGCAGTCCGCGCCGTCCGAACAGAGGATCGCGCCGCGCCTTGCCATGTCGTCGCGCTTCGTGTCCGCAAGCGCGTCCGGTCCGGTGCGGGTGCGCAGCACAAAGCAGCCGCGGTCCTCCAATGCGCGCGCCGTCCGTTCGCCGATCAGCAGATTCAGATCGGATTCCAATACGCCAGTATCGACGCCGGTCGCGCCGCAGTCGAAGCCGCCGTGCCCGTAATCGAGGATCACAAAATATTTCGGCGGTTCCGCGTCGAGCAGAAACGGTTCGCACGGCGCAGCGGGCGCCGAGCAGCCGAGAAGGAAACAGGATAAAAACAGCAGGATCGAACGTTTCATGGTCCAGTTTATGCGAAAAAAGACGCGGAATTGCTGTTTTTATCCGTTGACAATTACCGAAAAAGCAAGTAAAATAGATTCGTTATCATGGAGGCATGCGGGTGTAGCTCAGTGGCAGAGCACCGGCTTCCCAAGCCGGCTATACGGGTTCGATTCCCGCCACCCGCTCCAAAAGCCGAGGCGTC